>CAJOQK010000025.1 GCA_905236885.1 uncultured Bacteroidales bacterium | reverse complement strand
GTACTGAAGGAGCTGTGCGGCGAAACCGCCGTCAAACCATTTGAGTGCGTGGGCACCCGTGAGGAGGTCTGCATGGCGTTATGCGAAATCATCCGCCAATATGAAAACCGGAACGAAAGCCTGCCCACCCTGCTGGCGAGTTTCAAACGCACCGCATTGTACGAAGCCTACCGGCAACGGGACTTCCGGCCGCTGCTCACCGCCTGGGATCCGCACCACTTCCTGCCGGAGGACGAGGAACGGTTGCTCAGGAAGGCGTTGGGAATTTAGCACGGAAATGAAATATTAAAATATTGTTAACGAAACCCATACAAAAATGTCTTCATTTGCCAATCCTGCCGCATGGGCATGGCTTATCCAGTTCTTCATCATTGTTGTGGCACTTTTGATTGCCAATCTGATACGCCGCAAAGTCTCCATTTTCCGTCGCAGCCTGCTTCCATCCGCCCTGTTGGCCGGGCTACTGATTCTCTGCCTGAAACCCCTAAACCTGTTTTCATCCCTTGTGGACAAAAACGCCATGGAGGTCATCACCTACCACATGCTTGGCCTCGGTTTTGTAGCCATGGCATTGAAAAACAAAAAACTGAAAAGCGCCACCTCCACAATAAAAGTTGTGGAAACCGGTGCGGTCACCGCCAGCACCTACATTATTCAAGGGCTTGTGGGACTGCTTATCTCCGTTCCGCTCTTTTTGTGGTGGAACCATACCGATTTCTTCTACGCATCAGGCCTGCTCCTTCCAATGGGATACGGCCAGGGGCCGGGACAGGCGCTCAATTTCGGGGTTACTTTCGCATCATGGGCTGAAGGCGAAGGACTTACATTCCATGGTTCCGACTTCGGACTCAGCATTGCAGCCATTGGCTTTATTGTGGGAAGCCTTGTTGGCGTGATCTACATGAACATACTGCGCCGGCGCGGCAAACTCAAGGTCAGGGAACAAACCAACACCGAACAATACACCCTCGCCGACTACGAATCGGAAGGGGAAATTCCACACTCCGAATCCATTGACAAGCTCACCGTGCAGCTTTGCCTGGTACTGTTGGTTTATGCGCTGGTTTTTCTCCTCATGTATGGCATCCAGCATCTGGAATTGGGCAATTTCGGCGTGAAGACCCTCAAACCGCTTGTTTGGGGTTTCAACTTCCTGTGGGGCACCCTTTTGGGCGTACTTGTCCGCTGGATTATCGGAGGATTGCGCAAAAGCAGGCTCATGCAGCGTGAATACATCAACAACTACATCCTTGACCGCATTGCCGGCACCTGCTTTGACATCATGATTGTTGCAGGCACTGCCGCAATTGACTTCAACAATCTTCGCGGACTCTGGCTGCCGCTCATCCTTGTTTGCGCCGCAGGCGCCATCGTCACCTTCTTTTTTGTGCTGCGCTGCTGCCGCAAACTCTACCCGGACTATCTTTACGAGGGCTTTTTCTCCATGTTCGGCATGCTCACCGGCACCGCCAGCAATGGCATGATCCTGCTGCGCGAAATCGACCCCCGTTTTGAGACACCTGCGGCAAACAATCTTGTACTTCAAACCATTCCAGCCCTTGCCTTCGGATTCCCGGTGCTGCTGCTCATGGGATTCGCACCGCAGAGCATGCAGAACACCCTGATAACCATCTGCATTATGATTGGAGCATTGTTCCTGTTCTGCCTGTTTATCTTCCGCAGAAAAAAAAGCAAAGCGACAACGTCCCAAAAAGCAAACCGTATAAGCCTGTTTTTAATATTATCCATCACACTTTCCCCTTCGCGCAGACACAAGTTCAGGCGCATGCCAATTCACAAGCCGCCAAACATATATGCGCAAATTTACAGAAACAGCCCCAAACCGCCACAACAGCCGCCACCATAGCCGCACAGGACACCAACCGCCACATCCGCCAGGGCTGGACTTTCGGCGTGCTTCCAAGCGTGGCATACGATGCGGACCTCGGCCTGCAGTTCGGTGCTCTTACCAACATTTACTATTTCGGTGACGGCTCCACCTATCCGGAATACCTGCACTCCTTTTATGCAGAAGCGGCCTACACCACAAAGCATTTCGGCATTTTCCGCTTTGCCTACGATTCAAAGCATCTCATCCCCAAACACAGGCTCAGCATCGACCTCACCTATCTGCCGGACCAGATGTGTGATTTCTATGGTTTCAACGGTTACAGCAGCCACTTCAACCCCGACTATGCCTCCCAGAAAAGCAACAGTTACATTTCCCGCGCCTATTACAAATACCGCCGCGACCTGTTCCGTTTCTCAGCCGACCTGCAGGGCGAAATTTCCCAGCCATGGTACTGGAACGCAGGAATCGGACTGCTACATTTCGGAGTGGGTCCTGTTGACATTGCCAGGCTTAACTCTTTCACAAAAAAAACGGAGAAACAGCTGCCCGACACCACCTCACTCTTTGACCATTATGTGGCGTGCAGCTATATCCGTTCCGAGGAAGCCACCGGAGGCAGCCATCCCTACCTCCATGCCGGCATCACCTACGACACACGCAACCGGCTGCAGAATCCCACCCGAGGCATCCACTCCGACGCTTTTCTGACCTATTATGCGGGCATCGGCTCCATGAGCAAATACAATAATTTGAAATTCAATGCAAACTTCAGACATTACCTAACCCTGCTTCCCGAAACCCTTTCCGACCGGCTAATTCTCGCCTACCGGGTCGGAACACAGCTCAACATAGCAGGAGACTGCCCCTTCTACCTCAACACCTACCTCAACCAGCTCTACATGCAGCGAGTTGTGTATGAAGGGCTTGGCGGTGCAAATTCGGTACGCGGCATGATGCGCAACCGTGTGCTCGCCTGTGGAGTGGCCTTCGCCAATGTGGAACTCCGCACCCGCCTCTTCAGCTTCAAGGCAGGCAAGAATATGTTTTACGTGGGAATCAACCCCTTTATGGATGCAGGCATGGTGGTGCAGCCGTATGACCGCGTGGTCACCGACCCCCGGCTGTTTGTTTTGGCTGATCCGAATCCCGAAAACCCCGATGCCTTCTACGATGAAAGCCGCCTGTATACGCCCCACTTCACCGGAGGATGCGGCCTCAAATTTGCCATGAACGACAATTTTGTCCTCAGCATTGACTGGGCCACCGCCTTGGACAAGCAGGATAACGGCAAGTTCAGCAACTTATATATCAAAATGGGTTATATGTTCTGATTTGCCGGAACATCAATGTATCCTTATATGGTGTTCCTGACGGTCATCCACAAGATTGATCACCACAGGAACGGAAAGCGGCCCATCAGCATTTGAAACCCTGCCGGAGGTTTTGTCCGTGCAAACATCCGAAGCGTCACAAACACCCGAAGCGGCACCACCACTCGTAGCAGCACCAATATCCGTAGCAGCACCAACACCCGTAGCTCGTTCATAACTGATCACATAGACAGTCTCGCCATAACGGTACCTCACAGAAAACCAAGGCCATTCGGTAGGAATACAGGGAGAAATGACCAGTTGGTCACCATTTTTGTGCAGACCTAAAATATGCTCGATACCAGTCTTGTAGGCCCAGGATGCGGAACCTGTGTACCAGGTCCAGCCACCACGACCCGGATGTTGCGGATTGCTGTAGATGTCAGCAGCGATGCAATAGGGCTCGACCTTGTATTTAAGCACATCGGCAAGGGTTTGGGTCCGGTGTATGGGATTGATAAGCGAATAGAGGAAATAGGCCATGTCGTTGCGCCCCTCCTTCAGCTGTGCCATGATGTACCACATGGCACCATGGGTATACTGTCCGCCGTTTTCGCGCACACCCGCCGGATAGTTCATAATGTACCCTGGGGAAGGCTGCGAATTCTGAAAAGCGGGAGTAAGCAGCTGGATGATCTCATGTTCACGGTTCACGAGCCGGCTGTCGGTCTCGCGCATCACGCTGTTCTTCTGTTCCGGGGTGGCCACATCGGTGAGAATGCTCCAAGCCTGGCTGATCAGGTCAATTTGGCACTCGGTGTTGTTGCGCGAACCCATTGGAGTGCCGTTATCGAAATAGGCACGCAGGAACCAGGCGCCATCCCAAGCTGAGTTTTGCAGAACCTCCACCATTTTTTTACGGTAGAGGCTTAACTCCTCACAGTAAGAGAGGTCGGCATCCGGCATCAGCTGCGTGAGCTTTTCCATTTTAGGCAACAAATCAATCAGGAAAAAGGCCACCCAGACACTTTCACCCTTTCCTTCCACACCCACACGGCTCATGCCATCGTTCCAGTCGCCGCAGCCCATCAGAGGCAGACCGTGAATGCCGTTACGCGACATGGCCCGGTTCATCGAACGGCGCAGATGTTCATACAATGAGGCATATTCAAAATGTTCATCGGTTGCATTTGGTAATTCCGGCACGGAATAGGTCATTCCCCTTTCCGCCTCGCCCGGCGCCAGCTGGTCGGCCTGGCAGAAAGGCACCTGCTCGCACAGAATTCCCTTATCTCCAGTTATTTCCACATACTGATAGGTGACAAACACCAGCCAGAGGTAATCGTCGCTGAAAGTGGTTCTTGCCCCAAGATGCAGGCTTTCATGCCACCAGTGCAGCACATCGCCCTCAGCAAACTGATGTGCGGCATGGTCAAGAATCTGACGGCGTGCATAACCCGGATCGCTGTAAAGCACCGACATAACATCCTGCAGCTGGTCACGGAACCCGGTGGCGCCACCCACCTGATAGAATCCCGCGCGGGCAAACAGCCTTGAAGCATACACCTGATACAGATACCAACGGTTGAGCATGTAATTGAAGCTCCGGTCCGGTGTTTCCACCTGGATATATGAAAGTTTTTCATCCCAATAATCCATGACAGCCTGAAATTCCGTCTGGATAAAATCGGTTGTGGGATGAGAAGCGCTCTCCTTCCCTGCCCTGTCAAGCACACTGATTACAAAAGCAACCTGCTTTTCGGAACCGGCCTCCACACTTAGAGTCAAGCCTATCCGCTTGCGATTGGGATATTGAAGACTTACATCGTCAAGCGGTTCCGTTGCCGTGAGCTGCAACAGCTGGTCGTGATAGATTGGATGGTACACGTTGCGCACAAAAAGGCTGTTGGCGGCTTCATCCCACTCGGAATACAAATAGCGGGCGGTCTGCTCCTCACACATGCCAAGCACCAGCTTGTACACCATATCCAATTGGACATCAATCTGATGATTTGTTTTATTAACAACTCGCACCTGATAATACTTCTCCAAGCGTTCCTTGGCGACAAACAGACGCACATCAACCTTCATCTCCTCGTATTCGGCATCAAAGGCTGAGAAGCCCTGGCTATGACGGGCCGAGGCAGGGACAAACTGTTTTTTGTTGATGAGCAGCATCTCACTGGCGTTATCGCGGACAATGTCGTTACTCCAGCTGGTCAGCTTGAACTGCTGGGCGTTGTGGGCAAAGGTGAATCCGGCCATTGTAGAACTGACAACACAGCCGAACCGTGGATTGGCAATCACATTGACCCAAGGCATGGGCGTATTGGTATTGGTGACCACATAGTCGCGTCCTTCATTGTCAAAACCGCCGTATTGGTTGTAGTATACAAGGTCACTCCAAACCCGGAACTCTTTTTTGGGCTTGAACACCGGATATTCCACTTTGTCCTGATAATGCTGGTTGGCCTCCTCATACAAATGCAGCTGCTGCTCTATGGAATACCCGCTGCGGGTATCAAACCTGAGCCGTGCAACTGTCTGCAAAAGAATTCTTTCAGGTTCAGTGACATCATTGCCGTCAAGCACATATACGCGCCCTTTTTCGCTATGTGGCGCCCACAAATGCTCCGTATTTGCCATGCCGCCGATGAAATGACGTACCCCGTCACGCTCCTCAGCGGGCGCATCGTTGATAATTACAAGGTCGAGCACCAAACCGTGCACCTTATAATATTCAAAGGCCCTGAGCAGTTCCTTGGCAAAGCCCGACTGCTGCATGCTGTGGATTTCAAGCAGCAGGATTGCAATGTCCCCACTAATTCCAAACCTCCACAAACCACTCTGTGAAAGCGTATTGCGCACCAGCACCGACTGACGGTCATTTCCGAGGGTGGCAGTTTGCGCCATATATTTGGCAATGCTGTTATACAGACGCATCTGCGATCCCTTCAACAGCGACATGTGGGTACGTATATTGTTGAACACCGAAGCGGTACGGAAGGCATCCTCCACATCGACCGAATGCTGGTACTGTTCGGCAAGCTGAAGTAGCTGCTCCCGCGATTTGGCATAGCCGGTCAGAATATAAACCTCCACCTTTTTGCCATCGGCAATATGCACCCTCCGGCGCATGCTCATTACAGGATCCAAGGTGGTGCCCACGGTGCCTGTAAGTGTGCGATGGCTTTCAATGATGTCGGCATGCTGCAGGCTGTTGCCCCTACCGAGGAATTTCAACCGCGAGGTTTCGTACTCCACCAGATTGGACCAGTCGTTACGCTCATTCTCTTCGGAAGGCGCGGCCACCCACAGTTTGTGCAACAGGAAATGGTGGCTGTCATTGGCACCAGGCCTGACAAACAGCAGCGCTTCATGTTCGGCATCGAATTCAGAGCGTATCTTCATGCCGTTGAACACCCGATGATTCTCATCCTCGGCATGGGTGGAGAGCACCACTTCGCCGTATGTGGTCAGTTCCAGATCCACATCGTTCCCGCTGTGGTTGGTGAAAGTGATGCGCCGGATTTCGGCAGAACGTTCCTTCAGCACCGTAATCTCGGTTTTGGTCTCAATGCCGCCGTCAAGACGCAGGAAACTGATTTTGTCACTGGCAAAACTCACATGATAGCCCTCAGGCACCACATCGAGCGGCGCATAGGTGTTACACCATAGCCGGTCGTTCCGAAGATTGCGGATGTACAGATAGGTGCCGTAATGGTCGGCACTAATCTTGCGGTAGCGTCCCAACATGATATCTTTGAAACGGGAGAAACCGCTGCCACGGTCATTGACAAACACCGTGTACTGTCCGTTGCTCACAACCCCTATTTCGGGCACAGTGGCAATGGAATCAAAATCACGGGCGTCGTTCTCGGTATGCATCTTGGAATACTGGTAACGCTTGTATTTGGTGACTTTAAGGTCAATGTAAGGCTTCACCTGCGCCTTCTCCTTCAGCAGGGTCTCCATGGAACGCATGGTGGGCTCCTGCATAAAATAGCGCTGCAGACAATTGTCTTTCAAAAAATTGGCCAATGATGCCAAAATCATGCCCTGGTGGTGGGCATAATGGGCTTTGACCGGCACATGGTCCTCATCGTCATAACTTTCATAGAAACCGTAGGCATCATACATATCCAACGCCTTAAAACGTTGGATGTTGCCATACACCGTCCTGGGAGCGGTTCCGATAGCCATGATGGAGCTGTAGGGCGAAATGACAATGCGGTCGGGGGTGGTGTTCTGAAACTTGAGGTAAGGCACACCAAAAGCGTGGTATTTGTAGTTCTGGGCATCGTCCAGTTCGTTGTAGGCTGTTTCGGAAATACCCCATGGCAACCCCTTTCCGCCTGCATTGCGGATAAAAGCCCGTTGTGCACGGATGGCGAAACTGTAGGTTTCATCCATCAGGGTGTGCTTGTAGGTGGGCAGGAAAATCAGGGGCATAAAATACTCGAACATCGTACCGTACCACGACGCAACCCCTTTATATCCACGATATTGCACCAATGTCTTATCCAAGCAGAACCAATGCTTGTAAGGGGCGTCCCCCTGTGCGATGGCAAGAAAACTGGTCAACCGGGCCTCCGATGCGTAATTGTTGTAATGATAGGGCAACAGCTTGTAGTTGCTACAGTCATAACCAATGCTGAACACATCCAATTCGGGATTGTAGAGTTTCATGAAGTCAGTCTGCTCAATCAGCCGCTGCACCTTAGCCAGCAGACCGTTGGCCTGACTGTCGTTTTTGTCGGACTGGCTGTTCAGGTATCCTTTCACAGCATAAAGGCAGGCCACGAAATTGCCGCTGTCGCATGTGCTGATAAAGAAATTAGGCAACGCCTTGAGCGAACTCACACTGTACCAGTTATAAAGATGGCCGTTCCATTTCTCCAGCCGGCATACTGTATCAATAATATTGTCAAGCCGGACAACTGCCTCATGATGGCTGATAAAACCAAGTTCTGCGGCACTTATCACAGCTGTAAGCGAATAGCCTATGTTGGTGGGTGAGGTCTTGTAGTCGGTCCTGTTCTCGCGGTTCAGCTGATAGTTGTCGGGGATAAGCCAATTGTTTTCGCCAGTAATCATCTGATCGAAGAAATGCCACGTGTCCTTGGCAATCTGCCTGACCTCCGCACTCTCCTTTTCAGTGAGGCTGTTCTTGTCATGGGAGAATTTTTTGCCGAGCCAGTACATCAAAAAAGGTGCTGTGCACCAGACTATGCAGGTGATGGCGGCAGCAATGCCGCCCAAAATGTCTTTAGTTTCAATCCAGCTGCGGTTGTCAAGCATACAATAGGTCAGAAAGGCAAGGATTACGGCACACAGGTAGTTGAACCAGAATTTGCCTATGTAGTCGCCCAAAGTGCCTTTGGTGCTCTTGGCAGCCTCGTCGCTGGTTATCCAGTTGAGCAGATTTTTGTGGCTGAACAGCATCCTGTAGCAGGAACGGACCAAGGCATCGGTGTACATCCATGCCTCTTTCGGAAGCAGCGCGAACTTCACTATTGAGCGGTAGACTATCACTTTGAAGCCCCGCATCAGCGTCATGTAGTAGCGGTATCGCTTGCCGAAACGCGGCAGGGTGGTTATCTGTCCGATGATGAAAAACAGGATTGGACTGGCCACAACGACAAATGCTACCAGTATATACCAGGCAGGGCTGACGTGCATATTGGAGTAGCCCGTGCCGATAGCGTTGGCAAATCCTGCAATTATCATCACCAACAGCGCGAGGCTCAGCACCGAGCGGCGCAGGTTGTCGAAAATTTTCCAACGTCCGATGGTGTTGACCTGATTCTTCACCTTTTCACCCTTTTCGTTGCGCACGCGGCTTTTCAGCCAACCTATAATCTGCCAGTCGCCACGTGTCCAGCGGTGGTGACGTTTGGCATCGTCAATGTAGTTGGATGGGTTGTCGTCGAACAGTTCCAGGTCGTTAATGAGGCCGCAACGTATATGGCAGCCCTCGATAAGGTCGTGGCTAAGTATGAGGTTTTCTGGAAAAGTGCCTTTCAGCACCTGCTGGAAAACCTTCAGGTCATAAATTCCCTTGCCGCAGAAGGTTCCCTCGTTGAAAATGTCCTGATAAAGCTCAAAATTGGCGGTGGTATATACATCCAGACCACCTAATCCGGCAAATAATTGGGCGTAGCGGCTCTTGTTGGTCACCTCCACATCCACATTAACCCTTGGCTGCATGATGCCGTAACCGGAATCCACACGCCGCCCGTCATCACTCAGCTTCGCACGGTTGAGCGGATGCGCCATCGCCCCTATCAATTTCTGTGCCGAATAGAGCACCAGTTCGGTGTCGGTGTCAAGGGTGATCACAAATTGGATGTCAGGCACGGCTTTCTGACGCCAACGGCTGATAGTCTCACAGCGGAACTGCTTCTGTTTCTCCTCCTCCGAAGTGCGTCCCAACACAAGGTCATTGAAATGGAGGATGGCACCGCGTTTGCGCTCATGGCCGAGCCAGCAGTTCTCCCCTTTGCTCCATGCACGTTTCCGGTAGACGAAATTGAAAATAGGGGCACCATATTTTTCGTTCAGCTCGCGAACCTTTTCCATTCCAGCCTCCACCACCTCGTCATCCCAAGGTGCATCGGCCTCATCATAGGCCGCCGCATCGCCCACCAACGTGTAATAGAGGTTCTGCGGACGGTCTTCGAGCCGTTTGCCCTCCGAAGCGCGGTTGACATTGGAGAGGTGGTAGACTTCAAGCTGCTCCAACAGTTCCACCGTACGTTCCCTGCTTTTAAGTATAGTGGGCATGATGACCATGGTGGCGTACTCCTTCGGAATCAGCCCGTCCTTGAATTTTATCTTGAAGGTGCCCATAGGCTTGTGCAGCTTGCCCAAAAGCCAGTTGAAGAGATCTATCACAATCTGGCTCATCGGCACCCACATCAGCAGTGCCATAAGGGCGGTGAGCCACGAGAAGCCGGGTCCCCAGGTACACCATGCGGCAAAGCCCGCTGCCAGCAGCAGCGAAGCCAGGACCACAATCCACACGTAACAATGGGCACGCGCTTTCCACCGCTTCGGCGGGAACAGCTGCCAGCCCACATGTTCGCCACAGCTGTCGGCTTTGGAGACAAGCTCCTTGACAAAATCAATTTCCTTTTTTCTCTTCTTTTTGCACAGATATACGATTTTAGCCCGATAGTCATCCTTGGTCTTGTCATACATCTGGTCATACATGCCGGCTTTCTCCGCCTTGAGCATTTTTTCGGAATAACTCACAGCATCAATCACTTCGGCCATCGGCAAGCGGGTCATCTTCTTCAACGAATTGAAGATGTTCATCATCAGCAGATTCTGTTGGGCAACCTTGTTGAGGTGCTCCATATCCGCATTGTTTTTATCTGTAAGGTTAAAATGGTAGGCTTTATCCGCCTCGAGCTGGCTGCACAGTTCGGCAAGTTGGGCAATGAGAACGGTTTTGACAAGCGGAAGCAGAGCGCACACCTCCGGAAAGGTCAGGTAATCCTTCTGCTTCACCTGAATCTGGCACAGATAGCGGAACATCATGTTTTTTTCGGCATTGCAATGGTTGCGTTTCAGGTAGGCCTCCATCTGTTTCCAGAGCATCTCCACACGCTGCCGGCTGAGCTTCATCCGTCCCTTTCCGAGGCCTTTCAGCTCCACTTTCAGCACCTTTTCCTGCTCACTGATCATGTAGTAGTTGTCAAGCACCCATTCGTTGGTGCTGCCCACCAGCCGCTGGCTTTTGGTCTCCTCCACCAACAGCATGTAGTAGTTGGTGATGGTTTTCACACTGCCGGAAAAAATCTTGTATACGCTCTTCATATCTGTTCCTTTGTTGTAGCCCTAAATAAATATAACGCAAAAAGAGGGGGAATATTGTAATTTGGGTGAGCTTACTCCAAACTCAGAGTCACACCATATTCGTGCAGCCACTCTTCACACTCCTTGTAGTTGGGCATGACAGAAAAGACCGCATCCCAAAACTGGCGAGTGTGTTGGGGATATTTCAGGTGCGTTAGTTCGTGGACTATCAGATAATCAATTATCATCGGCTTGGCCATAATACATTTCCAATGAAAGTTGATGGAATGTTTTGGCGTACAGGAAGCCCAATGTGAGCCCAATTCAATAATTCGGATGGAGACGGGAACACGACCCACCAATTGGGAATAATAGGCCACCCTTTCTTGTAAATAAGGCAATCCCTGTTTTTTATAGAACTTGATGAAGGTTTCTTTGGCCTTAGGCAAACTTTTCTCGCTTAAAACAAATTTGTCGTCAACAATTTCCAGAGATTTCTTGGACGTTTCAGAAATAAGCAAATTATAAGATTTTCCCATAAAGAGGAATGCCTGACCATTGACAAAATTGCGGTTGGTGTACGCCTTGTTCACCGCCTTGCGGTTTGCTACATGCTTGCAAATCAGATATTCTCTTGCCTCAAGTTCCTTGCGGATGGTTTCTTCATCACAATCGAAAGGCGCCACTGCGTTCACACTTCCGTCCCGCTCAATATTAACGGTGATGGTTTTTTGCCGCTTCGAACGCTTGATTTCTATTTCCAAATCCCCTATTCTCATACGAATTGTCTCAATACGCTTTCGTTACTCTTTGCCAGCTTAATCAATTCTGTAACAATGGATTCGCTATTTTCTTTCAACTCTGTAATTCCTGAAAAACGCAATGTGGTTCCAATTTTGCCACGCAAGTCGTTCACATTGGTGGGTTTGGTCCAGATGTTCGGGATGGTCATCGCTTCCAAAATCAAAGTCATTACTTTATCGGTAACAGCAATGATGTTGTCGTGCTTTTCCTCGAAATCCAGGCCAGCGAATTGACAAAGTTTGTCGTAGAAGGGTTCTTTTTCTTCCGACACCACCGCAGGCTTCGGGTTCGCCAGTTCCTGACGCAGCCGCTCCAACTCACTGATCATTTCCGCCCAATTGCCAGAATAGGTGGTTAGGATGTTGTCCATACGGTCTTTGAACTTCTGATACAAGGCGGTATTTCTGCCTTCGCCCAATTTGATGATGATACGGTCTCGGATTTGGTGCTCCATCGCCGACGCTATCGTCTGCGGTGTGTTATACATTTTGTTGACGATTTTCGGAAAATCGGCAGACAGGATGTCCACCGCAGGAACAGTTTCGCGCACGCCTTCAGATTTCAAGTATTTGTCCAACAAGCGTCGCACCTTCTCGCTCGCCCACTTCAAATCAAGTGTTTCGTCTTTGTAATGCCAACGGATGAGGGCTACAATGTAGGCCATTCGCTTGGCTGGCACATAATACCGGCTGCGCGTTTCCGGTTCATTGAAAAGCAGATCGAAGATGTCGAAGAACAGGCGGAACAGGGCATCCAATTCGGAACGGAATTTAATGCTTTCAGCCACTGCTATAATCTTTTCGCACAAATATTTCTCCTGTTCCTTGTCAGTTCTTTGCTCAAGAAAATCCTTGATATTGGCAATGCCCTCATCCTCAAAGCGTTGGATAATCTTAATGTAACGCATTTCCAGTTCGGGAATCTCCTTTTCGATGGCAGAAAAATAGGTGTCGAAATCCATCAGGTCGGCGGCAGCTTCCTTCTCCTCTTCCGCACTGTAAATGCCCAATGCCTTGTGAAGATTCTTGGTCACCCCGAAGTAATCGACCACCAGACCGTGCGTTTTGCCTTTCTTAGTGCGGTTCACGCGGGTGATGGCCTGCATCAGGTTGTGTTCCGACAGGTTTTTGTCGAGATACATCACCTGCTCCACAGGCGCGTCAAAACCAGTCAGCAGCCGGTCGCAGACGCAAAGGATGCCGATGCACGAAAGAGGATTTTCCATGTCAAAATCCTTTTTGAAATTGACAATGGCATCATCTGCGTATGCCTCCATTCTTGCCGTATGGATTATGGCTGACTCATTGTTGCCGCTGCTTGACACCACCGCCCTAACTTTTAGCATCTTCAAGCGTTGCAGCATCACATCGTCGCGTTCGTCGTCCAATTTATGTTCCTCTGTCGTAATAAATTCGGGTAATAGTAACTCAAAGGCCCTTTTGTAACGCACCGCCGCCAAAATGGACGAAGCCACCACCTGCGCCTTGAATCCGTTGGGAAGCACCTCTGAAACATAGTGCGTGAGCATATCGCGGGCGTTCTTCATTATCCGGTCGGCACTTTCAAGATAGGCAATCATAGTGCCGTAACGTTTCTGAATCTCAATGCGCTCCTCCTGTGTCCGGTACCTGAAAGTCCGTTCAAATTCGGCATCGAATTCATCTTTATATGGAATATTGTCATCGCTTTTTCGGCCGATGTATTTGATATCAACTGTGGCATTGTCCTTCACGGAATCGTTCATCTTATAGACATCGATGAAATCGCCGGCGGTTTGTCCGAAACGCTCGCAAGTGGTAGCCTTGTGTCTTGGGGTGATGAGCGGGGTGCCGGTGAAGCCGATACGCGCCGCATTGGGGAAGGCTTGGAACAGGTTGTCGCCCATTTCGCCGCCCTGCGAACGGTGCGCCTCGTCAATCAGTACGAGAATCTTGCTGCTCTCGTTAATGACGGGAAATGATTCGTACTTAGGAACGATACCTGTTTTTATCAGCGACTCCAATGAGTATTCCTTGTTTTCGCCAAACTTGTGAATCATCACCAAATTGAGGTCAGCGGTGTCGCCCTCCAACTTCACAAGTTGTTGACGGTTTTTCACGATATTCTGCACTTTCTTGGTATCAGGGTCGTGGCGAAGTTCTCCTGTGTATTCGGCAGTTTCAGCTAACTGGTCTTCGAGGTCGTGACGGTCAACTACCATCAGGATGCGGTAGTCGCGGAGGTCGGCAATACGCCGCATCTTCTTGACCAAAAACACCATGGTCAGCGATTTGCCGCTGCCCTGCGTATGCCAAATCACGCCGCTGCGACTGCACCAGTCGGTGCCGCTTTGGAGTTTACGAATCATCTTGCCCACCGCACGATACTGCTGGTAGCGGCAAATGATTTTGATAATACTGTCATCTTTGTGCATGAACAGCGTGAAGTTGCGGTAGATGTCGATCAGGATTTCGTGATTAAACATTCCTTTGATAAGGATTTCCTGCCGTTCGGCAGGGTTGAGGTTGGTGCCGTCGGCATATTCCTCGGGAAAGATATCCTTCCAGTTGAGGTAGAAGTCAAAATCGGCGGAGATGGTGCCGCAACGCGCCTCCACACCACGGGTGATGACGCTGAACAAGTTGGTGTGGAACAGCCGTTCGCAGCCCTCTTCAATGCCAATAGAAAAAGGATCGTCATCCACCCGTTGGTTGGCGTAGCGTTTAATCTGGTCATAGGCCTCGCTCATCGGTTCCGAAACGTTCTCGTCTTTGCACTCAATCACGATGAGCGGCAATCCGTTCACAAAACAGACGATGTCGGGTATTATGAACGGCTTGGTGTTGTTTGTATCGACGCGAAACTGGTTGATGGCGATGAACGAGTTTTTGTCGTATTTGTCGAAGTTGATTATTTTGGCAGTAGGGTTTTCTTCGCCAGTCTGTTCGTTTTTGGTGCGCAGATGGATGCCCTCGAGCAGCATATTGTGAATCTCACGGTTGGCATCCACCAATGGCTTGTTGACATCAGCGATTTTGTGGTAGCAATACTCCTTCTGCGCCTCGGTAATCCAAGGGTTCAACTCACCGAGTTTCTTATAAAACTCATCCTTCAGGACGACCTCGCTGAACGACGCGCGCATACTCTCTGTCGGATCTTGCGGGATGCCGCCGCTACCTTTGTCTATTACTTGCCACTTGATTTCCCGAAGTCTTTCGAGAAAAGGGTGCTCTACGTTGGTGTATTCACTCATTTGAATGGATAATTGATAATGAATAATGACTAGACCACTTCAATTTCACGTGTGACATGAAGCGTGATAGATGTGTCTTTCTTGAAGTTATCACAAAACTGTGCATATCTTTGATTCCTCAGATGTCTTTTATTACAAATATATGCTTCAATTTTATCAAAAGTCGCTTTGTCATAGAACCTTAGAAAGTATGCTATTGTATCTTTTAACTGATCTTTTGCATCTGATCGCCATGCTTTCTTATCTGTGGTTCTGTTTTTTAGCTCAACAAATAACACATTGCGATTGTTATCATAACACAACATGCCATCACATTTTCCTGACTCTTTTCCATCCTCCCTTCTCCATGATACACAACCATCTATAGCATAGAAAGAGATGCATAATGCGTTTTCGTTATGAACATTTGCAATCCATTTGGAAGAATCATCAATATCAATATACGCTGGCTTATGCTCACCGTCTTTAGAGTCATCGCATAAGCCAAACAACGCGACTTCGCAGTCTTGTTTTTTGCAATCTCTGAAAAAATCTACTGGCATAAGTCTTCTATATCTAACAAGTCACTGAACATTTCGTTTATTATTCCTAAGGCATTGTCCAAATAGTCATTGTCATTGGGAATTCCGTTTTTGCTTCCCAACATCCTGATGCTGCCGTCCTTCTCATCTAATTCATAGATGACCAGATCATCGTGGCTGATGGCGGACTTTTGAGGGACTATCTCATTGATTTGCGCTCTCACCTCCTCTTTTTTAGCTTTTTTGTAAAGTTCCATCGCTTTCACCGCCAGCGTCAAATATCCAATGATATATGGACTGTGGGTGGTGATAATCAATTTGTTATCTTTAACTTTATTATTATATTCGAGCAGTTTGTTCAGCATCCCCTGTTGTGATGTTGGGAAGAGGTTCTGCTCGGGCTCCTCAATGATGTTCAGCGTCCGTTTGATGTTGAACTGGGCGGCAAGGTTCGACAACAGTATCCGTTTTTGTTCTTCGGTATAGGTTTTGTCAGCGAGGATTTTGGCTGATTCTTTCTTGAAGGTCTCGCGCTGCTGTTCGTCCATTTCCTGTTCTTTCTCCAGCAGTTTCGAAACATAGTTTGCCACCACAAACAACGGAACAAAAGACTGAAATCCGCTTGCGGAATCGGCGAGTTGGATCTTGTAATCAGGACCTTTCACATACAGGACATCGTTCAGTTTGTTGTACTCGAGGTCAACATTGCTTATGGGCAGATGGAATGTCTCCTTCTCCTTGAAATTCTCCTTGGCCTCTTGGAAAGTCTCCTTGAACTCTTGTAACGATTGCGACCAAAGGGTCAGTTTCTGTCCGCTTCTCGATTTTTTCACAGAGGAGACGAAATTTCTTTCAGCTGGGAAATAGGTGATTTTAGGAAGCGTGTATTCTTCTTCCATTTTTTGAATGTCGAGAGGTTTGCCGGGACTGTAGTTTATTCTGTACGCCTTGCCTTCGTATTGGATTTCCGTGTTCTTTTTCAGATAACTGTCTATACGGTGATATTCCAAATATTTCTTGAAAATCCTTTCTTGTTTGCGAAAACGCAATGTGGAGCCATCGCTGCGGAACAAGTCCTTTTCAATCCACGACAATGTGGAAACCAGTTTCGCCACAGTGCTTTTGCCAGAACCTTGGTTCCCGATAAACACAGTCACCTTGTTAATGTTTATCCAACCACCATTATCGATGAAACCGTCTCCAATCGGACCGAAATTCCTTATTTTTATTCTATTCATTATCAATGAATTTTATTTATTTCAACTTTTGTTTTACAATTATGCAAAAATACAATTTTTCAAAAGAACTTGCAACTTAATGTTAAAAAAACATATCCTCCGCCGCTGTTTTTGTCTATCACTTGCCAGCCTATCTCCCGGAGCTTTTCGAGAAAGGGACACTCAACGTTGGTGCATTCGGACATATAATATTGCTACATATTTTCAGTCTTCATCATCATATTATAATGATTAGTGTGTCCTAATCGATCAAATATCAAGTGAAAAACATTCATATATTTATCAATCATTTCGTTTTCTTGTTCAACGAATAAATCGTCTGGAATACAATGAGAACCATCATTTATCCAATACACTAACGAGCGACATATTTCTTTTTCTTGCGGGTTCTCGAATTTGTTAAGAATATCATCGTCCTTATAACCGCCAAGCGTTTTAAAATATGTCTCTAAAATACGACGCATAACATTTTGAATGGTAAGACAAGATGAGTTAATATTATCCTTATTCTCTCTTAGTTCTCTCCAAAGCAACTCATAAGAACTTTTTATTGGATTGTCTTGATTATAATAAACAATGTTGGTTACATTGCCCTTCTTCCTTAATATCCAGTAATAAGGATTAAGTTCTTTACCATGATCGCATTCTTTCAAAAGATACATATTGGACAATTCTTTTTGAAAATAGACATTATGAGTGAGCACTATTATTTGTTGAATATTCCCTTCATTTTTTCTTATATCCTTAACAATTTCTTTTATTAGTGAACTGACAACAAATAAAACATTGCTGTCTAAACTTGATATAGGATCATCAATGACAACAACTCTTTTTTCATTTACCTTCTCTGGGGAAATTCCTCCTTTTATAAATTGAAGGAAATACAACAAGGTAATGAATGTAGCTTCGCCTTCGCTTAAAGTTGCTTGAGCATTATCGCCATTATCTCTTTGAATTAGATATTGGTTTGCATCTGTTTTAGTAGGTACTATTTTAAAGTTTGTGAATCCGTATGTATCAAGCAATTTGTTTATTTCATCAACCGCGGGTTGGACACTTGTAACTTTTTTATTCAAATCCTTAATTTCTGTATCAAGGGTTCTGAATTTTCCCAACAACTCTTGTCTCTGTTTTTCAAGATTATCTATTCCTTTCTGTAATCCGCAATCTTTTCGAATAAAAGTTTGAATCAATTCTTTGTTTTCTTCTACCAAATACTTCCAAATTTCTTTTTTCAACAGCTCTTTCTCCTTAGCAATATTAAAAACAAGATTGTTATGCTTTTCTATCTCTTGATTTGTTTGATTAATGAGTTCGATAATCATGTCAAGCTGTTCCTTGCTTGATTTCAATTCTATGCTACGACTAGGTTCTTTTATCTTATTGCTAATTAACTCACTATTGGATTCAAATTGGCTTCTTAAGGTATTTATATATGCAGAGAATAGTGCCAAGTTTAATTTTGTTTCAGGCATCTGTTTCTCTTTGGCTTCAATAGTTTCCAGCAATGTTATTATATTGTTTATTTTCAAGAAATAACTATCTGATAAGCTTTTGATGGTTGTGGTATCCGTAACAAATCCTTCATCAAAGAAATTCTCTACTTGAACTCTAAAATCATCATCAATTGTTTCTTTTTGGCAAAACGGGCAAACTCTGCTATCTTTTTCAATATGCTTTATGCCTTCATGAACCCAGTCGCTAATATTTAACTTGTTGATAAGCTTTGATATTTCCACATCGGATTTCCCGATTATTTTCTTATTCCATATAGAATCAATTTCGATAGAGACAACACCATCAATTTCAATTGGTTGTATTTTTTCAAATGTAACAGGACTTTTTTTGAAAACCACTTCCGCTTTTGTTTTCAAATCCTCAAAACTTATCAGTTCTGAATTATTACTGCGAAATTCGTCACAGATTTTTTTTCTAAAGCTTTCCTTTGAGCCCTTAAATCCGTCAAAAGCAGCAGAAAAAACATCTTCATGTTTTTTGAATATTGTTTTCCATACATTTTCTCGGAAATCTGAAATTGCATTGTCTTTTTGTTCTTGGAGATTTTTCTTTGTAGCATTCTTTTGAATACCATTCCGTTTTATCTCCTCTAATTCCTCATTTTTTTTATTAATAATTTCTTTTTCTTCTTTTGTGGCTTGCCCTAATGTAAAAACTCCAGGAATAGAACTTTTACCAAAGTTGTTTTCTCTAAAATACTTATTATAAACATTAGTCTCAATTTTGATTCCATTCTCCCACTCAATAGAACAATCTATATACTTTTCGTCATCTGTTTGTTCAAGGAAATGCGATAGAGTTGTTTTCCCTGAAGCATTTGCCCCATAAATGTAATTTATCTTATGTAAATTGTCTATGATAAGGCCATTTCTATAAGGAATGACATTTTTTAATTCTATTTTTGTAATCATACTTTGCCATTTTATTCATTGTTCAACATCCTCTCCATCAGCCCCTTCTTCACCTTTTCATATTTCTCCAGCACCTTTTCCTCCGCCGCTATCTTTCCATCTATGCCCGAAAGTATGGCGGCAATGCGACGCTGCTCGGTAAGGTCAGGCTTGCCGTTTTTGTATGGAACTGCTATCCCAACATTATTAATATCCCCAAGATTGATTTTTTGTGGATATGCAAAAGTCAAAGATTCGTGAAGAATTGATTTTTTAAATGATTCAATTTGTGAATACTGAACTAAATATTCTGCATCAAATCCTTCTTTTATCTTTAATAAAGCAAGACTAACATAAAAACTTGCATTAACATCCCAATTAACATATTTGCAAACACCTATAGAGCCAATACGTGTCATTAAAATGTCACCTTTCTCAATTTTATGTTTTTGAGTTAAAAACAAATGCTCTTCTTCGGTAATATATTTTGTATGTTCAAAATCATTCGCAGTTACGTTCTCGACACTATAGAATGGTATACCTGTTTCAACATAATAAGGTGTTTGGTGTGTTCCGTCAAAAACGTTAACTACTTCCCCCAACTTCACCATCTTCCAACCCTCTTTAGGTTTGAGCAAGTCTTCCATCATTCCCTGCTTTATCTGCTTGTATTTGGCTATGGTTTTCTGCGTGGCGGCTATCACCTTGTCGGCAGAAGTGAGTATGGCGGCTATGTGGCGCTGGGCGGAAAGGTCGGCAGGATAGGAAATATAAGTGCGAGCAATGGAAGTCCTGTTTACTGATGAAACTTTTGAACCTGCAATATAAGGCAGCAACTGGTTGTGGAAATGGTTGCTGTTCAAGAAATAGCCCAGGTATCCCGGAGCCAATTTATACTTTGGTCTGCAAAAATAGGTGTGCAAGCCGGAAACGATTTTTCTATCCCCGACATTCAACACTTCAACACATTTGCCAACAGTATCATCTTCCGCCGTATCAGCGAATATCACATCGCCATCCCTCACTTCAACCGTGTTGAACTTAACGTCGTCATTTATGTAAGGTATCTCGTTGTTGTTGCAATCAAGACAAAAGGGGTACTTTATCAAAACATCGCCGTAATGGATGTTCTGATAATCACCTCTCTGGCTGTTTAACTCATCCCTTGACAATGTGTTGGTTGGCAGCATGTCAAAGAATTGGTCAAAACGAACCATCTCCCATTGTACATTGTTCATTGTACATTGTTCATTATTATGTACCCACTCAGTCATAATCATCCACTTTATTTTCTATATTTTGTTTTCTAAAAATAACGTAATAATCATAAATTTAATTAGTTAAATGGTTTTATTTTTTTAATTTATTTCTCATTTATTTTTTTTTTGCCAGTTGATATGTCATATTCCGGTTGGCCCCCTCGCGCTCCAAAAGTCCGTCGGCAACCATTGCATATACCAACTTACGTATGTCCTTTATATCAGCATCAGGAAGTCGGGCGAAAATATCGGATATTTTGCTTTTGGGATGTAGTCGCAAGTCTTCTTCCACCAGCATTTTGAGGCGATGCGGCTCCACTGTTTTCAAGGTGGTCTTCTGATTGAATTTAGCTCCCGAAATCAATCTTGGACTGATTAAGAAAGCGTTGCCTTTTTTCTGTCCCCTTGTAATCAGAATGCCTTTGTTAACAAGATTGTCAACATAGGAGCGCATCCTTTCCCCTTCCTGCAACTGAAGGAATGATGAAAGTTCTGTGGAAAGAATCTTCTGTTTTGCGGCCACAATGCCCAAAGCAATTCGATTTTTCTGTGTCAAGGAATAATTTTGATTGACAAAGTCAAGTAATTTCAAGTTTTCCGCATCAATGATTTTTCTATATACGGTTACTTCAACATAGTCGTCTCCTTCCATCACTTTTGGAGCTTCTTTGCCTGCTGAAAGTAGTTTGTCGTACATCAAGTCATATCCCGAACCTTCGGCCTCCATCAGATGCAGGTCGTAGAACACTTTTGCAAAATGTGGGTTGCGTTTTACGGTTTTCTGCAAAATGTTGCTTGTTGTAACGCCAAGCGGCAGCAGACCGGGGTTGGTCACTTCCATGCGGTCGGGATAGAGTTTTATGAAAATGTCGCCACGAGTTGTATAGGGGCGGTGAACAAGGGCATTGCAAAGCAACTCACGCACCACCTTCTCGTCATAGGCAGGGACGCTTTTGCGCCACAACCCATCTGAAACCTCGTTGGATTCCTTCCAGTCGGGAACCGTCTGCCAAATATCCTCAAGCAACTCCTGTGGGTTGAAGCGGTAGTCGTCCCACACGTATTTCAGCACTTTATTCTCTTCGTTGTCATATTTAATATACTGAATGATAGGTGAATATAACAATCTTGCACGTTGCTCTGGCTTGCCAATCCAAAGAACTCCAAGATTGGTAAGTTTCCCGTTGTCGTCAATCATCTGATAGTAGGCCAACATTTCTTCCTCATTTTTCTCCTTCACAAAAGCCGAAACCCTGTCGGACTGACAAATGTCCCTTACAAATTTCTGTAATTTCAAATTGTCGGCATTCTGCCACGGGATAGACAGCGAAACTTTCGTTTCCCAACTATAGGCTGGCTTGTCGTTCATCAGTCGAGTGAGTTCGTCAGGCAACAACGGCCGGCAGCTGTCACCATCCCTGTAAAAAAACTGTCCTTTTGTCGTACTTGCAACCGCCACCTTGGAAGGAAACACTTTCAAATTGATGTATTGGCCACCATTCTCGGCTTCAACAATCTCCACTTGCAGAGCAACATTGATTGTAAGTTCATTGATACGTCTTACTATTTTTCCTTCTAAACCGTCTTCAATTCTTTGATTAGCAGGCGGGAGCTCATCTCCATCTTCAATGCCAATGTGCAAAAAACCACCTTTTGCGTTGGCGAAAGCAACGCAATCCCGGGATAGTTCTGGAAAATCTGCGGTTTTGCCCAAAACTTTTTTCAATGACTTTTTGTCGTATGTCGCGCATTCTTCCATTTCTTTTCTTTCGTTTTGCAAATCAAAAATAAATATATCTTCCTAATAGTCTACGATTTTTGTTTTCCTTTTCTTTTAAAAGCATCCGTTCTTTCTTGTTTTTTGCCACTTTTAGAAGAAAGGCAAAAATACACTATTTATCAAAAATACCCTAACTCTTTCAAAAATTCATCCAGCTTTTTCGTGGCCTCGTCACGTTCCTCCAGCATATCGTGAAGTGTCACAGAATACTTGTCGTGAAGCAGTTCCATGTTTTGCTGCAGACGGCGGGCGTGGGCTTCGAGATAGACGGCGATGTTGTCGTGCAGGGTGGCGAGCCATCGCTTCGTAATCAGCCGGTGGGCGTCATTGTCAGAAATCTGCTCGCGGGCTTTGTCGGCCAATGCCTCTTTGCTCCGCTCTATCTCGCGTATCTGTCTGCGGCTCTCCTTCAGCTCGTTTTCGAGTTCAACATGGTGGGCAATGCCGCTTTCCCTTTCAGCAATCTGGCTGTCGATTTCGGCAATGTCGGCAGCGCATTGTGCCATTTCTTTCGCCACATTCTCGCCCAACTTGCGGCGTTTCTCCAATGCCTTCTGCTGTTTGGAGAGTTCACGCTTCTGTGCTTTGAGTTCTTTAATCTCGGTTTTTATTTCCGAAATGATGGTTTTCGGCATCACCTCGTACTGCTCGGCATCCCATTCTTCGGGATCCATCTCGGCAATTTCGGCAAACTTGGCGTCAAGTTCGTCGCGGCGGTTCTCCAACCGCTTC
>CAJOQK010000024.1 GCA_905236885.1 uncultured Bacteroidales bacterium | reverse complement strand
GACCATCGGAAATGGTGTAAGAAGAATAGGTGGTACTGCCTTCGGAAATTGTCCGTCACTGCAAACGGTAAATTTCAATGCCGACAGTTGTGTGTATATGGGTGAGCTGTATGGAACAACGGCTTATACTGCCTTTAGCGGGGATTCCGCGCTTCGTTACCTGCATATCGGCAGCAATGTGAAAAACATTCCGGCCTACGCCTTTTATGGCTGTGTCGGAATAGACACGTTGGTGCTTGCGGATGCTGTGGAGAATGTCGCCACTTCGGCCTTCTACGGATGCGGCAATTTGAAGAAAATGATAATCGGGCAGTCCGTCCAGTACATTGAGGAGAACAGTTTCCGGGATTGCCGCAACCTGAAATCCGTGGTCAGCCGCGCCGTCCGTCCTCCTTTTATCACCTCCGATGCTTTTTACAGGATTTCCCAAAACTGCACCTTGGAGGTTCCCTGCAAGAGCAGCAGCTCTTACCGCCAATCGCCCTATTGGAGCACATTCTTCTCCACCATTACGGAAGAATGTGTGCAACTAGTTGTTGCCGCTAATGATTCCACCATGGGTAAGGTGACATGCAGAAGCGATTATAAGATAGGTGATACGGTTAAGATTACAGCTGTACCGAACTATGGCTACCATTTCACGCAATGGAATGACGGTGACACCACCAACCCGCGCGTGATTACATTGTTGTGTGACACTTCGTTTACTGCCACATTTGCGCCGAACGACTATCGTTTGTCGGTGGTGAGTGGCGATACTGTGAAGGGCTGCGTGACTGGCGGTGGCAGTTTCGCCTATCTGTCACAGGTTAAGATAACCGCCACCCCGAACTATGGCTACCATTTCATGCAATGGAATGACGGAGACACCACCAATCCGCGTGAGGTTACATTGTTGGGCGACACTTCGTTTACTGCCACATTTGCGCCGAACAGCTATCGTTTGGCAGTGGTGAGTGGCGATACCGTGAAGGGCAGCGTGACTGGCGGTGGCAGTTTCGCCTATCAGTCACAGGTTAAGATAGCCGCCACCCCGAATTATGGCTATCATTTCACGCAATGGAACGATGGTGACACCACCAACCCGCGTGTGATCACATTGTTGGGCGACACTTCGTTTACTGCCACATTTGCGCCGAACAGCTATCGTTTGTCGGTGGTGAGTGGCGATAGCGTGAAGGGCAGCGTGACTGGCGGTGGCAGTTTCGCTTATCAGTCACAGGTTAAGATTGCAGCCACATCTAACTACGGTTACCACTTCACAGCTTGGAACGATGGGGATACCACCAACCCGCGTATAATCACATTGTTGGGTGACACTTCGTTTACTGCCACATTTGCGCCGAACAGCTATCTGTTATCAGTGTCAAGTAACGATACGGCTATGGGTAGGGCGGAAGGCGGAAATGCTTACAGTTATTTGGATACGGCAATGTTGCGCGCTGTTGCCGCAGAACATCACCACTTCCTGTATTGGAGTGACGGCAATGCCGATAATCCACGTATGGTTACGGTGTGTGGTGACAGCAGTTTCATTGCCATATTTGCCATTGACAGTCATCGGGTGGTGGTGTTTGTTAATGATTCCGCCATGGGTCATGTGACAGGTGGCAATGGGAACTACGCCTATGGAACGGAATTGGAGCTGAACGCTGTGGCTGCGGACAATTATCATTTTGTCCGTTGGGATGACGGTGATACAACCAATCCGCGCCGCATCACAGTGACGGAGGATATGGAGCTTACGGCTTATTTTGAGAAGACTATCGGTATCAGTGAGCCTCTGTTGCCGGATGGCATAGCCATCTATGGCAGCGACCGCCATGTGGTGATTACAGGTGCGGAAGGCTATGAGGTAAAAGTCCTCAATGCCATAGGACAGTTGCTCCACCGTTCCACCATCAAAGAGGATGTGCTTCAGATACGGATGCCGGCCAAAGGCGTTTATTTTGTCAAGCTCGGCGCTTTCCAGTTGAAAAAGGTGCTGGTATATTAAGTCTATCGCAAAAAACAACATCAACAGGCTGCCTTCCGGTGGCCTGTTTTTTTTTCTCAAAATTTGCGCTTGTTATTAAGTCATTGCGCTTTCCTCCAGAACAGCCTAGATTGCGGCTGTCCTGCTGTTGTTGCTTTGTTTTGTATGTTTGACAGCACAGACAGTCCGAAAGCGTGTGTCCTCCGGATATCTTATTGCATTTGTCCTGAAAATCCGTATGGAAAATGGTTCGTCCATACACCATGTGATACGGAATTAACTATTGTTTTCACCTACACCGATTACCGTAAATTAGCGGAATCTATCTTTTTTTTGGAGATTCCGCTGGTTTACGGTAATCTGATGTTAGGATATGGATGCCGGCCAAAGGCGTTTGTTTCGTCAAGCTCGGTGCTTTCCAGTTGAAAAAGGTGCTGGTGTATTAAGTCTACCGCAAAAAAACAACATCAACAGGCAGCCTTCAGGTGGCCTGTTTTTTTCTCCCCAAAGTTGCAATTTGTATTCAAAAATTATTTATTTTTGCACTGTCAATTTTATCCGAAGCCCAAGGGTAGAGGATGGGAAAGGCAAAACATATTAAAAGACGTTGTGCTAACGTTTTATCTGCGGCAAACAGAATCTCGCAAATTCTCATAATCATCCGCAAGATAAAGCAATGGCCAATGTCCATGGGTGTATATTCCTGTAGAGACAAAACGGTTCTATAATCATATTTCCGTTTTATATATACATAGCGTGGGCTTCGGCATTGCTTATCCTCGGATGATGGGCGATGCGAGAGCCTTGTTTGCGGGATAGGCAAGGTATTGACTCCCGCGCTTCTTTTTTATGTTTTCTCGATTTGGATTTAGTTGCCGGAGCAGGGGTCCTCCGGTGGAAATTAAAAAACACAAAAAAACATGTGTAAGTTACATTATTCAATGCGTTTTTTGCGAAACGTTACGTTGTTATTGCTAATGTGCGCATGCGGCCTTTCGACAACAGCACAGACGCAGATCACCTCTTTTGCCAACGAGTCCTTCTCCAGCTCCCTGCCGCAGGGCTGGAGCGCCTATCCGGTCTCCACCCCAACGGCACCCACATGGAACCCCGAAAGCGGTAACATTGTTGCAAGTGGCAAGTACAGCATGCATGGTTACGTACCCTACAACACGGGCGATACCGTTGTGTTGGAAACACCGTTCTACGATTTTTCCAACTACAAGTATGTGCAGCTGACTTTCAACCACATCTGCAAGGTGTTGCCCAGTGATGTCTGCCAGGTGATGTACAAGGAGGATGGTATGGGAAGCTATTACACTTGGAAAACGATTCCCTATGATGCCTACAAGGGGAAAAGTTCCTACCGTAATACGCTGGTGTTCGACCATTCCACCTACACCGAATGGCAGGCCTCCGATACCTTTTGCTTGCCGAAGAACGGTTGGTGGAAGGAGGAATGTTTTGACCTGAGCGACTATGCCGGTTTCACCAAGGTCAAATTCCGCTTCATTATCCGGAAGGGAAGCTATTTCGGCTCCTTCATTGCGGCAGGCTGGTACATTGACGATTTCCGGTTGGTTGCTTCGAACGACATTATCGCTCCGCCGGTAGTGGCTTTCAACAGCACATTCAACGACACTGTTTACAAAAACGGTCCCTTTGTGATAAACGCCAAGGTGGCCACCCGTTCGACTGCGAAAATCGTGCGTCCCTGGCTGCATTATACGGTGACCACCAACGGTGTGGGTTATGAAGACTCCCTGCAGATGAGCGACCGTAACGGCGGCGATTCCCTTTGGAGCGCCACCATACCACAAATCCCTTATGAATCGCAACTTACCTATTTCATTAACGGACGTGATGTCAGTGGGAACAGTGCCAGTGCCATGGCCGGGTTTTATGTGATGATACATCCGCCGAAGGTGCGGATTACCACATCTTTCCGGAATACAATGTTTTTGAATGGCCCCTATGTGGTGGATGCTACAGTGGCCACTCGTACCACATCGCCGATTGTGCGGCCTTATTTGCGCTATACGATTACCACCAATGGTGTAAAAAGCACCGATTCCCTATTGATGAACGACCGTAATGGAGGCGATTCCCTTTGGACTGCCACTGTTCCCCAATTCCCTTACGGTTCCCATTTAATCCTTTCCATCAATGGGTGCGACAGTATGGGCAACCGGGCTGCCGATAGTGTTGAATTTTTCATTATGGTTAGTCCTCCTGAGGTAAAATTGTCCCGATTCGGAGATACCGTTTATACAACCGGTCCCTTTGTAATCAATGCTAAGGTTGCCACCCGTACCACTGCTCCAATTGTACATCCGGTGCTTTATTATGCAGCCACTTACGACAAGGTGACCATGCTTGATTCCCTCCTAATGACGGACAGGGATGGGGGGGACTCCCTTTGGACCGCCACCATTCCGCAGCATGTGTACGGCACTACATTACGTTGTTATATCAATGGCTGGGACAGCATGGGCAATAGTGCTACCGACACCACCAAATTTTTCCTGAAATATGCCTTTGCCGGCACGGTGGTACTAAACGGTCGTTCCCATGTGTACGGCGATACTGTAACAAACATTGCATACTGCACTTTCCCGTTCATGTTGTCGGGGGAGGACAGCAACTGGGTGAAAGAGCTTTGGCTGGCCGACATGGTGAATCCGGATCGGAGCGGTGGAATGTTGGGTGGAATTGCTTTCCTAAATTTGGCTTACAATTACAACGTCACCCATCATGATGTGGAGATTTACCTGAAAGCGACGCAATCCTATATGATGAGTGCGAATGCAGCCATGATTGATCCTAAAAATGAAGGTGCCACATTGGTGTACAAGGGTGATGTCACTTCCCAATTAGGCTGGATGACCATCAAATTTGACAGGGTCTTTATCCTGCCTCCTGACCATAACTTGCAATGGTATGTGGTGGACCGTTCCCCTGCAAACCAATGTAATCCTAATTTGGTATATTTTGTTGTCAATCAAGTTCCATATATTGGCGCAGATTATTATGGCAGTTATGGATGCGGATTGAGGTACAATAACGGTAATGCTCTTGTTTCCACAGCGAAGTTCCTCTTTGCAGAACCAGCTGGCCGTGCAGACAGCAACTCCGTAGCCATGGATGCTTTCATCCATCCAACGGCGGGTGTGTCCGCCGGTACACAGACGGTACAAGTCTCTATCAAGAACAAGGGATTGGCTAACCTGACTTCCGCCAATATTGGCTGGAGTGTCAATGGTGTGGTGCAGAAATCCATTGCATGGACAGGTGATTTGCCCTGTGATTTTAATCAAACGGTTACTTTGGGCAGCTATACACAGCGACAGTCAAATTTTGACACGCTTGTGGCTTGGGTGAATACCCCTAACAACGTATATGATTCTGTTTATACGGATGATACGCTGACTTTTATTGCCTATGGTTGTGACAGTGGCCTGAATGGCAGTTTTACGGTGGGCAAAGGTAAAGATTTTTCTACGTTGAATGATGCCCTGTTTATTCTTCGCACTTGTGGGGTCAGTGGTGATGTGGAATTGCAGATGGCCTCCGGCACCTACCGTGAAAGAATAGACTTTTCCGGCATTAACAGCATTATGAATGGATACACGTTAACACTCAGCTCAATAGCAGGTGTTGCCGACAGTGTTGTGTTCCAACCTGCCGATGAAGGTGTGGTGGTTTCCTTGCATAACCTTACCCACATGCGATTCCTTAACCTCACTTTTGACGCCTCCTTGTCCAAAAGTCACGTGGTACAGATAGGTGATAATACAAATGATGTGGAGTTCCGTAAATGCCGGATTATTGGGAGCTACATTGCCGCCACTTCCGACAAATATGCTGCAGTTTACGCCAATCAGGTTAACGCCACAGACATCCGCTTTATCGGTAACGACATTCTGTATGGAACGTATGGTATTTGTTTGTCTGGCAATTCACGCAGTTACATGCAGTATTATACCTTTGACAGCAACCGTATTGAGGGGGCCTATTATTATTCTGCCTATTTGTCTTATATGGAAAAACTATCCTTTACCCATAACCATGTTTTGGGGAGTCGTGGCGACTATAGCTATTTTTGCGGCATAATGTTGTACAACTCCATCAGTAGCAGTATAGAATCCAACCAGGTCCGCACCTATGGCCTGCATCCCTACCAATATGGCATTTACGCCTACTATTGCGACAGCAATACCTATGTGGTGAACAACGAAGTTTTACTTCGCGGAAACAAAACCGATACCCGCAGTTTCATTTATGGCATTTCCACACATTATTCGTCCGGTATCAAAGTGCTGCATAATAGCGTTTACTTGCAGGAAAGCGCTGGCACTGGCACATGGGATTACGGTATCTATACTTTTCTCGGCAATCCCGCTTATGCCAATGGCACTGTTATTCGAAACAATGTGGTGGTAACCACAAAGGAGAATTCCTGTCCTTTTTACCTTATAAGTGCGGCCAGTGCCAGTTTGGCCGACATTGACTATAACTGCTGGTGGTCTCCAAAATATATCGCTTATGCCAATGGTTATTGTGATTTGCAAGGCTATCAGCAGGTGGTTCCTTCTGCTATCCATGATGTTTATCATCTTCCGTTCTTTACAGACACCAGCAATTCCCGACAGCCGCTTCATTGTGAAATAGAATACGCAATTAATTGCCAAAAGGATGTGCGTGTTCCGTATGATAAGGAGGGTATGCCGCGTTATGGTATCACCACCCGAGGCTGTTATTCTATCCAATCTGATTCCGCTGATGCCGCGTTAGATCAAATTCTTTATTGGCCTGCTGTTTCCCAAACGGGAGATACCCTCGCTCCCTCCGTTATACTGCGGAACGCAGGTTTCAAACCGTTGAACGCTGTATCTATACAATGGTATGTCAATGAGGTGAGCCAGGGTGTGTTGAACTGGAGCGGTAATATGGCGCAGGATGACACCACAGCTATTCTGTTAGGAAGCTATCTGTCACCTACGGGCGAAAACCGGTTGAAAGTTGTCATTGCAGGCATTGGCAGTTTGAAGGACGAGCAGTCTCGTAACGACACCATTACTGCCGGAAATTGGACCTGTCCGGGTACTCTTAGTGGAAACTTCACGGTCGGTGACACCGGCTATTTCAAAAGTTTGGAAGAGGCATTGGATGTCATTGGAAAATGTGGTTTGGGCGGTCATGTCACACTACAGCTGATTCCCGGTACTTATGACCAGCATCTTGTCATTGGACCGCTGTTTGGCGCAAGTGCCAATCACCTGCTGACCATCACCTCCCTGACAGGTGACAGCAATAGTGTGGTGTTGCGTAGCTCTCAAGCAGGCAAAGCGCCGATAGAGGTGGCAAATGGAGGTTATTTGGAAATCAGTCATCTTACACTTAATGGATTGGCTCCAAATATTGCCACAAAAGAAAAGGGTTATGCTTTACATATTGCTGACAGCAGTCACCATGTTGAGGTACATCACTGTCATTTACAAGTTTCTCATGAGCCAGGATATAGCATCTCAAGAGATAGGTATGCGGTTAATATAAATGGTGTAAATATCCGCGATATAAGCCTTCATCATAATCGGATGGTTGCCCATACGGGTGTTTATGCTACAGGTAGCATTATCTACGGTGTAAAACGCTTGCACATTACTGATAATATTATTGACTCACTATGTGGCTACGGCTGTTACATGATTTCTGCGGATTCAGTAGTGATTTCAGATAACCTGTTCCGCCAGCATCCGCAGAACAATTCCAATATTTCTGGTATCTACAGCTCCTACACCAATGTCAATATTCTTCGCAATGTAATGGATATGAAGAAACTGGATTATGGTATTTACTTTGCATACTCCGGTGATACAGCCACTGGTTACTGTCATGTCTTTAACAATGAAATTCGCGCTGCAACACATGGAAATTATGGTGTTTACATTACGTATGGCATGGCAGATGTATGTCATAACTCATTTTATTTGAACGCTTCTTATGGAACAACTACCGCTGGTGTGTATTGTGGATATAATAACAGTTGGCTGAGGGTTGCAAACAATTTGATTCACATGACCTCCACCAAAGCAAACGGCTACCCCATATGCCTTGCTTATTACAACAATACTTTTCAAATTGCTCATAACAATTACTATAATGCTTATCCGAACAATCCTTACATCGGCTTTTGCGGCGGACTGCGTGCAACTAACCTGAGTGAATGGAAAAACGCCTGTTCTCAGGACAGCCTTTCTGTAAGCCTGGCTCCGAATTACTACAATTCTGGTCGGAATTTGGCCGTATGGGATACCACCGGTTTGAACTGTCCGGTACTGCCATTGGTTGGTGACGACTTGCTCCGCCGCCAACGGGACAGCCTACGCACTACTATTGGTGCTTACGAATGCACATTCCATCCGTTGGATGCTGCCATTACCGCTCTGTTGCAGCCGGCAACCGCCTCGGTTTCGGTCAAGGCAGGCAGTCAGCCGTTGAAGGTGGTTCTGCTCAATGTGGGCAGCCAAACACTGACCTCGCTGCAGATTGGCTACAGCCACAATGGTGTGACCGGTACTTCCTACCGTTGGAGCGGCAACCTTCCGCACTATGGCACCGATACGCTGACCATCGGTAGCTTCCTGCCAGTTTCCGGCAGCAATAACCTGAAAATATTTTGTTATGCACCTAATGGTTCCACGGATGCACAGGTGGAGAACGACACTTTGACATCCACATTGTACGGTTGTGACAGTGTGTTGCATGGCAGTTATACTGTGGCTGGTTCCAATGCTGATTTTGCAAGTTTGGAAGAGGCTTTTGCCATGCTGAAGCTTTGTACTACAAGTGGTCCGGTGGATTTGCTGCTGCATAACGGCATTTACAATACTGTACAGGCAAACAGTCTGCATTTCTCAGAACAGGCTCCGGTAACAATCCGTTCTGCTTCCGGTATCGCCGACAGCGTGGTGCTGAAAGGTGACACCGCTTTGGTGCTGAACAATGTGAATTGGATTAATTTCCGTGACTTGAGTTTTGAGGCGAATTCAGTGGGTGTGCAATTGGATGACACTGTCACAAACACCTGTTTCAGCCACTGTAGTGTGAAACTGACCGGTACAAATGGCAATACCAAGGGTTTCAATTACTACAATGATATTCCAAATGTCAAGTATATGGACAGCGTATGCTTTACCGGTAACAGCATTGAAAATGCCACATACGGTTTTTATTTCCACATAGCTTCCGGTAATACTAACCGCATGTTACAAGGCGGTGGCCTGCGAATTGACAGTAACGACATCCGCAATGCTTTGTATGGCATTTACAACGATAGTTACGCCCGTTACAACAGCATCACACACAATTCCATCCTGTTTGACAGCGATACGGATATGGTAGTGTATGGTATGTTTCTTTACTATGCTTGTGCAGATACCATTTCGCACAACCGGGTTCTAATCCGTTCTAACAGCACTAACTACGGTATCTATTTCTATCGCCATAATTATTTGAGTACCATACCTGCCCTTTGCTGTAACAACGAAATCAGGGTAAGCGGTAGTGGTGTCAAGTACGGTATATATAATTCTTACCCGGAAGGATCTTGTAACATCTACCACAATTCCGTATATGCAAGGTCGGATGACAAGAATTACAGTTGCGGTTTTTACGTCAATAATAATGTTAATGACAAAGGAAACATGAAGAACAACCTGTTTGTATGCCATACGGAGGGTGCTACAGGTTACGCACTTTATCATTCGGGTACCATCACCACAGCTTACGGAGAACGGGATTACAACAATTACTTCCGCACTGGTGGTGCCAGTCAGGTTTATCTGAATGGAGCCCGGAACAATTTGTCCGACATCCGTTCTGCCGACCTGCAGCAAGACCAGCATTCGCTGAATATGGCCGTGCGTTGGAAGGATACAAGTTGTTCCATGCTTGAAGCGCAGAATGCCAAAGTGATGAATTGTCCTGCATTGGCAGAGGTTAAGACAGATATTGCAGGTTCGTCCCGTGCGGCCATGACGGTCATGGGTTGCTATGGGTCAAATCCGGATTCCAACGATGCAGCCTTAATTAGTTTTATAAATTTGGAATATATCACCTCTTCCTCCGCAGGAACTATATGGGCTGTAATATGTAATGCCGGTTACAAAGCCATTGATTCTGCAGCCGTCACCCTTTGGGTGGATGATGTGAAACAGCGGACGGTTATCTACCGACCCATTGTGCCGTTAGCCTACTTGCAAAGTGACACCTTGTCGTTAGGAAGTTGCCAACCTGACAATGGTCCGCACACTTTTACCGCTTGTGTGAACATGGCATCCGACACTAACCAATGGAACGATACCATTATTCGGACACGTACCGTCTGTTCAAGAGCGCTTGCCGGCACTTTCCGTATTGGCAGTTCAGCCCAGGCAGACTTCACTATTGACCAATTGAAGGACTCGCTTTTTGCCCGTATGGAGGACTGTGGCGTAATGGGGGATATCACTTTGGCCTTCGAAAGTGGCGTTCATTACGGTTCCATAGACCTTTCAGATATTGCCAATTTTATGGGTGAATATCACTTGACCCTGACCTCCTTGGCCGGACATCGTGACAGTGCGTGCATCACCAGTATGTTTGATAATGTCGTGACTATCGGATCCGCCAACAAGTTTATTACAGTGGAAAATCTGACACTCAGTACTTATGCTGCGACTATCCATCTTGACCACGGTTGTAGGGAAATTGATATACGGCACAATAATCTGTTGACGGATACCATGGATTATTATGGATACGGCATTGAGGTGTCGGGTGATGTCAGCGATGTCCGCATTATAGGCAATTATATGGAAGGCGGTATTATGGCTATGGTAATGTACAGTAGTGATTCCCGTAATTTGGTGGTCGACAGTAATGTGCTCCGCTGTCAATTATATATGGCGGTAAATATCAGCAATACCCATTTCCGCAGCTTCTCTCACAATCGTATTTCCGCCAGAATATATTATGTGTATAACGAATACTATGGATTGTATTTTGATGGTTGCCTTATTGACAGTATCATTGGTAATACGCTTGATGCTAACACCAGCGTGGAAAACTATTGGACTTATGGTTTCATATATGTTAATCCTCCAACCGCAACTTATAACACTGTGATGGCCAATAACAGCATCAAGGCGCGGGGACAAGGAGCAGCTTGCTATTTTGAGGGAGTTGACCGGGTGCATTTCCTCAACAACACCTTTTGCCAAGTGTGTTTTGTATACGCTCCAACTGGATTTTGGTTCAAAGGATACGCTTTTCAAGGAAGCTCCTATGGGGATGGGGGCAATGTGATGAAAGGAAACCAATTTATCACAGATTATGGTCAAGAGGTTTTGTATCTTGAGAAAGGCAACCTCTCATGGGAAAACACGTTTGAGTTGGATTACAATAACTATTATATTCTCAATCCCAATCCCAATCAGATGGGACAGCCAGACATAGCCTATTTGGGTGCTTCATGTGCCACTTTGAGTGATATGCAGCAGCTTACAGGGATGGATAAACATAGTGTGAGTGTCGCGCCTGTTTTCCAAAATTCCCGGAGCCTTGCTGTCAAATCTTCTCTAAGTTTACGAATGCCAAAGCTTAGCGGAATAAATGATGACATTACGGGTAAGGAGCGTTTTTTCATCACCACCATGGGTTGCTATGAGGCTGACTTGGACAGCATAGACGCTGCATTGAGGGATTTTGACAACACCCTTCTTTCCATCAACAGTTCGCCGGTCAAAGTGAAATTGCAGAATGCAGGTATGGACACGCTGACATCGGTCACCATCAACTGGAGTTTCAATGGAGTGGCACAAACTGCTGTCAATTGGACCGGTAGTTTGGCGGTTGGCGAAAGCGATGTGGTTAATCTGGGAAATCTCACCGGTGTTATCGGTGGTAATCAGATTACCGTTTGGTTAACCCGTCCAAATGGTAAGACAGATGCCAACACAGGAAACGATACCATTATTTACATTGATTATCTGTGTAACGGACAATTGGCTGCAGGTAACTATACCATCGGTGGAAACCAGTCTGATTTCGCCTCTGTGGAGGAGGCAAAAATTGCGTTGTACACTTGCGGCATTGCCGGTCCTGTGGTGATGCGCATTCGTGCAGGCAAGTATGATTCTCTGATGTTGGAAGGCAGTATCAAAGGTGCCAGTGACACCAGTACCGTCACTTTTATGGCGGATAGTGGTGCCACGGTTATCTTTGATGGTGGATCTGAACATGCTGGTCTCATCTTCTCAAATTGCAGTCACTTAATCTTCAAAGGTCTTACCTTTGGCAATACTATTGATGGAGAGACTGGTGTACGGATGGTGGGCGGTTGTCGGAATGTCACCATCCGCGATTGCGACATATTAGCCAGTGTCACCACCTATTCTACAAAGGCACATGCTTTTGACTATAATAATCGATTTGGAGCACAATATCCGGAGGAGGTACGTCTCATCGCCAACCGGATAACAGGCGGATATGCTAACATCTACCTCTATAGAATGTCGTTTGCTGACGCTTCGCTGACTGCTGCCTCTATGTATATTGACAGCAACATCTTGACAGAGGCCTATAGCTGTGGTGTGAATGCCAGTTATTCCTCTTCCATCCGCAGTTTGAGCTATAACATCATCCGTAGCCGTAAGGAGGGAATAGGTGTCTACTATGGACTCTATTCCTTTTCCAGCAGCAATTACGAAAAGGTGGAAGGCAACCGGATTTGTGTAAACAACAGTAATACCGGTTATGGGATGTATCTTTGTGAAAATCAGAATAGTCCAATATATTCCTCATGTGCTGGTGAATTTATTAATAACGAAATCCGTGTCTCTGGTCTTGGTGACAAGTATGGCATCTATTTCAATGGAACGTATAGCAACCTTCAAGTACACCACAACAGCATCCTAGTGTTTTCCGGAAACAAAACCGCTTACGGATTGTGGATGGTTAACAATACTAATTATGTAAGCCAATTCACCCGTAATTTGCTTTCTGTTGAGGGAACGCCCCGTTACGCACTCTATATTTCCGGTTCCAAAACCTATGCAACTAGGTATTATATGATTCGGGAATGGAACAATCTCTATCATGACAGAGACATTGCCTATATCGAAGGTGATGTGACTGATGTGACAGGTTTGTTAATGGCTAGTGTTGACAATGATTCCAATACGAAGAGTGTTGAACCAATCTTCAAAAACGACACTGTCAATCTTGAATTGGTAGAATATGATTCATTTGCTTGTCCTCGCTTAAGCACGGTTACAAGGGATATCAACGGAAACATTCGGACGGAGATTACGGCAATTGGTGCGTATGGTACTGGAATGTTTGACGGTGTTAACCTACAGCTGACAGAATTTTTAAGCCCATATAATGAAAAAGATGTTCACTGTTATGAAGACAGTACGCCGGTCAAGGTGGTCATTCGGAATACGGGCTTTACAAATGCTTGCTTCGACAGTGTGCCAATGCGGTTGGATTTGGATGTGAAGGGTGCTATTAACTTCCATTGGGATACCCTGTTCAGAACCGGCACTCTGCGTTCGGCAAAAGCGGACACCCTAATCCTGACCAAAATTCCAGTTATGGTCAGTGGAAAATATGATATTACTGTATGTTTGACTGATACGGCGGATTATGTGTCGAAGGATGATACCCTAACCATGTGTTATAATGCCTTCAAAGTGGGATTGCCTTATGATGTTGACTTTTCCACTATTCCTGATGAGTTCCTCAATGTGGTGAAAGCGGGCAGCATTCGCTGGCAAGTGGAGCAAGGCATTGACAACTGGATGCAGTTACAACCTGTATATGGTACGGGTCGCTTGTGTTTCGCAGGTAAAGGGCATCCGGGAACCTTTGCCAATGCAATCTTTAATGGTGTGGATGTGCAAAACTGTATAAATCCGAAACTGAGTTTTTGGTACGCACATACGGCGCAAAGCGATATTCTTGATTTGACGGTAGTGTTGGCCTCCACTAATGGTGGTGCCTCCTATACGGAACTTGGCCGTATCATGGTTGGTGACACTTTTACTGGCTGGCGCCAATATGACATTGACTTGAGCCGTTTTTCCAACAATCCTTGTTTGAGTATCATTTTCCAGGCCATCAGTTTTGGCAACACCAACCAAAACATAGACAGGATTCGTATCACTGCTGATGTGGATGCTGCACTTTCTTTGTTGCCGGTGGATATTGGAAAGATGGTTGCATGTGAGAACGACAGGGTGCCGTTGCGCGTGGCGGTTTCCAACCTGTCGAAAATGCAGGTGACGTTGGACAATGATACAATCAGGGCCGAAGTGACCGGTGCAACCACGCAGAGCTTCAGCTATGTGTACAACAAACATCTGGAAGGCTACGAGGCGGACACCCTCACCTTGGGCTACATGGACATGCGGGTCAACGGAAACTACTATGTGAACATAGCTATGCAGTCGCAGGATGACAATGCCTTGAACGACACTATCAGTGATTCCACGATGTATGTGTTCCAGGATATTGCACTGGAAAGCATCATTGGTATAGACAACCAGGTCTTCAAAATGGCAGGTGACAGTGTGTGGGTGAGTGTGTTGGTGAAGAACAACAGCAACATGCCGGTGGACAAGTTCACCGTACGCATGGATTTGGATGGTGAGGAGGTGGTGACCGATACAGTTATCCACCATCTGGAAGCAGGAGACACAGTTACCTTTGCTATGAGCCGGCCCTTCATTGTGCCGTTCGGCTCGAAGGAACAGCCCTACTATTTCCTGGAGTTGGCCGCAGACATCAACTGTGATGCAGTATCGGACAACAATGGGTTGAACGTGGTGGGTAACATCAACGTGCCTGATAGCATTGATTTGCGAGTTGTTTCCATTGCGCAGCCTACTACTGACAAGGGCCGGAGCAAGGTTGCACCGAAGGTGACGGTGTCCAACATCGGCAATACGGAGGTTTACACCGTGATGCTGCATGTGGAGGTGATTGACACTTCAGCCATGGTACAGGAAACGGTTTCCGAATATATCAGTCTCATCAATGTGAATGACACGGTGGAATATGAGTTCACTCTTGCCTATACGGTTCCCAACTATAATGGCCAATATACGTTGCGGGCCTATTTGGATAGCCATGCCGATGAAATGAACACGGCCAATGACACCCTGTCCGCGAAGTTTGGCTGCAAGTTCAACGATGATGCTGTTCATGACGTTAGTGGGATGGGTTGGAACTTGGATCAAAACATTCCGAACCCAGCTCGCACATCCACGGTGATACCTTTCAACCTTCCTGAGGATGCAAATGTGACACTTACAGTGATGAGTGTGAGCGGACAGTTGCTTTACAGTACGGAGATTTCCGCCACAGTGGGAGAGAACAGATATGAACTGGATGTGGAGAATCTTTCTGCAGGTATCTATTACTACACAATGGAATATAAAGGTCAGCGTCTGGTTCGTAAGCTGAACGTTGTGAAATAACAGATTGTTGATTTTTTCTTCATTGAACAGGCTGCCTTCAGGTGGCCTGTTTTTTTTCTCCCCAAAGTTGCAATTTGTATTCAAATTTGGTATAAATTTGCAGAATGAAGTGGCGTACATGGATACAGCGTCTGCAATATGTCAGCTTGTGCCTGATGGCATGTTTCATTCCATTGGATAGGAGGTTGTTCCCGCCTGTCTTTGCCATTTATGTGCTGCTTTGTGTATGTGAGGGTAATTTCAAATTCAGATGGCAGTGTCTCATAAAACGGCGTTTGCTCCTTTTTTTTATGCTGTTTGCGGCATTGTATGTCTGCTATGTGACTGGGGTTTTGTGGAGCCACAATTATAACTATGCCTGTCTGGACCTGCTGCTGAAACTCCCTTTTTTGCTTTTTCCGCTCTGCCTTTTCACTTCGGATGACACCATTTTTACGCGGAAGAGGTTGTCCGGACTAATGTATGCCTTTATTTTGGGTAATCTGATTTATGCATTTTATGTGCTGTATGTCTGGATTTTCAAGATTGGAGTACATGGAATATGGTCCTGTTTCCAAATTTCAGGTTCCGGCATGGTGATGCATCATACCTATATTTCCATGTGCTTTACCCTTGCGGTGGCGTTTATTGTGCATGTCCTGCTGCAAAAAAAGACAAAAGTATGGATTAAGGTGTTGCTTGTCCCATGGGTGTTTATTCTTGTTTTTGAGGTTATTGCGCTCTCCTCCAGAACTGCCTGGATTGCGGCGGCCCTGCTGTTGCTGCTTTGTTTCGTATGTTTGACAGTACAGATAGTCCGAAGGCGTGTGTCCCCCGGATACCTTATTGCATTTGTGCTGCTGTTGGCAGGTTTTGCACTGTTTGTCCGTTGTATTCCGACAGCAAGCAACCGCGTGTTGCAGACGTTTCATCGCGTGAAATCGGCGGGTACGCTGCAAGCGGCGGATCCGCGCTGGACCATTTGGGAATGCAGTTGGGATGTTATTGGGGAACACCCTATCAAAGGAGTGGGAACGGGCGATATTCGTGACTCCCTGACAGAAAAGCAGACTGAGGCAGGTATCCCTTCCTTTAATTCCCACAACCAGTTTCTGAACACCTGGGTGGCGGTGGGTATTGTCGGACTGCTTCTGTTTGTGGCAATTTTGGCCTTTTCCCTCTATGGCGCTTTACGACGCCATTCCTTCCTTTTTTTGGTGTTTCTGTTGATTGTTGTCATTAACTGTATGACGGAGGCCATCTTGGAAAAACAGACTGGTCTTGTCTTTTTTGTCTTTTTCGACTGCTTTTTTTATGCTGTGACGAGCCTTTCGTCGGGTGCTGATGATTATGAAACGGAAACAAAATTATGCCTAATGTAAGCGTTCCCACATCCAAAAGTGTAAGTAACCGTTTGCTGATATTGCAGCAGGCCTATTTCCCGACATTGCGCATTGAGGGGCTTTCCCAATCCAATGATACCCTACTTTTGAATAATTTGTTGGAGGAGGTTAAACGGACACCGGAGGATGGAAACTGTCTGTTGGATGTGGGCAATTGCGGCACAGCATTCCGGTTTTTGATGCCTTATCTTGCAATGAGAAAGGGCAATTGGTTCATCATGGGGGACCGGCGCATGTCGGAGCGTCCCATTAATCCGTTGGTCGATGCGTTGCGGGAATGGGGCGCTTATGTTGAAAAGGTGGATTGTTTTGAACATTTTCCCCACAAGGGGAAAACACCGTTGTTGTGTATTCGTGGCACTGACTTGCAGCCCAAGGATTTGACTTTGGATTTGTCCCAAAGCAGCCAGTTCCTTTCCGCGCTGATGATGGCTGCGCCTGCCTTTGATCGTCCGGTTACATTTCATATTACACCAGGAGCCCAGTCATTATCCTATGTGCGTATGACGGCATCAGTCATGCAGGAATTGGGCATGGAGGTTGAGGTTGCTGAGACGTATGTGACAGTTTTTCCATTGAAGACTAGGAAATGCCCTTCTATAGTGTCTGTTCCATGCGATTGGTCTGGAGCCGCATTCTGGTGGGTTTTGGCAGCTTTATGCAAACCTCCTTTTTCTCTTAATGTCGAAGGAATACAATTGGATGAACGGCAGCCTGATTCCTGCATTGTCCAGCTGTTGTCCGATTGGGGGGTGAAGACCACTTTTTACAATGATTTTGCCGTCATTGAGAAATCAGACCATTTGGTTTTACCTGACCATTTGCGTTTGGATGCCGGTGAGTGTCCGGATTTGGTGCCACTTTTGGTTGTCATGTGCACATTGCTGTATTTGCCGGCAGTATTTGAAAATGCGGAAATTCTTCAATATAAGGAGAGTGACCGGATATTTGCGTTGGAGCATAATTTGCTCGCTTGGGCCCGTCTTTATTTGAAGGGGAAGAACCTTTATCTGGATCCGATTTCATTTCCTGACACTCCTTCTTGTTTTCCTGTGTTTAAGGATCATCGCATTGCCCTTGCTTTTTCCCTGTTTACTGTCATGCAGCCCGATTTGGGGATTCCGGCTCCTGTGTTCTATAAGTCTTATCCAAGATTTGTCCGTTTCTTGAAAAGGTTGAGAAGAAAAAACAATATCGTGTGGCCGGATGGCTTTCCCGATTTTTAGCGTGCTCCTTTACAGGTCCCTTTGGATAGGGGACTTCTAAGGTGTTCTATAAAAAAAGCGGCGTAGCTACGCCGCTTTTTTTCATATATTTTTATGGGTTATTTCTTTACCACTTTTTTGGTGACTGTTCCCTTTTCGGTATGGATGCGTAACAGGTAGATTCCTGTCTTGTAGCTGCTCATGTCAATGTTGTCCACACCGTTTTCTTTTGCAATCACCGAACCCAACAAGTCCATCACCTCAATCTGCCGGATGTTTTCGTTGCTTTTGATGTACAACGTGTTGACAACAGGATTTGGATAGACGGACAATTGTACGGAGGAGTAATTGGATACTCCTTCAAAAATGACATACTGCCATGCGTGGATGGGATCCTTGTCATTGATGGAATACAAGGGGAAGTCAAAATGCCATTTGTCAGTGTTGTGGTTCATGTTATTGACAAAGTCTCCATAGAAGGTCTGGGAACTGAAGGAGGCTCTTGGATAACCTAACAGATAAGTCTCCTGATCCAGATGGTTGTGATCCTCAAAAATTGCTACGGAGGTCAGGTTGCCGTGCAGGTTGTTGTTATAGGCGCAGTTCTCCAGCAGACCCAAGGTGTCGTTTCGTCCGCAGAAAAGTCCCAGTTTGCTTCCTTGTCCGGTGTAGCGGACAATGGTGTAGCAGTTTTTGATGGTGGATTTGTAGCCGTTCACACCGGCAAATCCGCCGCCATAGCTGGCGCAGGTGAGTGTTCCCTTGGCATAGCAATTCACTATGGTGATGTTGGAACGGTCAGCACTGTCGTTGGTTCCGATGAACAGGCCTCCGATTGAAGAGGTGATTTTCACGGTTATGCCTTTGGTGTAGGATTCGGAAGCGGCACTGTTTTTGAAAATACCTGCAAAACCGCCAACCGAACTGTTGCCGTTGATAGTAGAGGTGTCTACTGTGCATTGGGAGAAGGAGGCGTTTTTGGCATATCCGCAAATGGCTCCAACATAGTCATGTCCGTTGATGTTGGCGTTGCGGATGAAAAGATCCGATATAACCAGCATGTCAGTGGAGTTCTTGTTGAAAATGTATCCGAACAGACCGACATAGTCAGTGCTGTTGGCGTTTATTTTGAAATTTTTTACAAAGTGTTTGTTTCCGGTTACGGTTCCTTCAAAAACATTGGTCTCGTTTCCGATAGGGGTCCATTCGTGGTTTCCCAAGTCAATGTCCGCTTGGATGTTGATGGTTTTTCCCTTGAAGGAATTGTTTCCGTTATTACATTCTTGTGCGACCCAGGCCAATTCCTCTCCGTTGGTGATGTTGTAGGTTTGCCTGTCTACGTTTGGGGTGGAGACAGTACTGCCGTCCCATGCGGATTGTGCAAAGATAGAACCGCTGATTAACAAACAGTTCAAAAGAATACCTAATTTTTTCATATATCAATATGTTTATTGTTAATACAAATGATTATTTTATGCATGCAAAGATATACATATTATCAATATAAAAGCTTTTTTTTCGGAAAAAAAATGAAGGCATTTTACCGATTGATTATCTGTAGTTAGGCTTAGAAAGGATAGCCCACACCGAGGCAGAATCTCAAATCTTTCGGAGAAAATTTGGCATCAATCCACCGTTTCCCCTGTGCATTGTATGGGGTGTGCAGCGGAACCGCCACGTCAAGGCGTAGCACAAGGAAGGAAATGTCCAAACGCAGTCCGAATCCGCCGTCTAAGGCAATCTCTTTATAGAAACGGTCCCAGGCGAACTCCCCGTTTGGGAGTTCCGGATTGCTTTTCAGGTTCCAAATGTTACCCGCATCCACAAAATAGGCGGCATAGAAGTTTTTGTAGAGCGGATGGCGCAATTCCAGGTTCAGCTCCAGCTTGAGATCGCCCGTGCTCTCGAAATGGGAGAGGTTCCCGTGGTAGCTGCCCGGCCCCAGGCTTCGCAAGTTCCAGGCACGCATGCTGTTGGCTCCGCCCAGATAGAAGCTCCGTTCAAAAGGCAGTGTGGAGGCGTTGAAGGTGGGACACCCCATCCCTGCATCCGTATGTATGACAAAGGAGGATTTCTGCCAAAGCATGATATTATAGGTGAAGTCAATCTCTCCGGAGACAAAGCCGGTGAATGGCGTGCCGAAAAGGGTGTACTGGTTCTGTGCGTTGCGCGTTGCATTACTTGCTCTGAAAAGGCCATACAGGGTGTTGCCGTAGGCGTTTAGATTCAGCCGGAGCAGGTAGAAGTTCTGGCGTTTGGATCCTTTCATGCTATTGTAGATGAATTTGTAGTTGGTGCCGATCAGCACGTGATCCGTATATTTCTCCTGGATGCGCTGGCTGTATCTGGCCAAATTTTGCGCGAAGACACTATCCTTGTATATTTTCACAATGTTGATGTCCACCAGGGTCAGGGAATGGGAGCGGTTGGGCGATGTCCTCCATTCATATTTCAGGTTGGTGTTTGCGATAAAACGGGAGTAATGGTCCCGTTGTTGGAAATAGCTTCCTACAGAGATATCGGTGTTTGCACGGATTGGTTTGCGAAGGTCGAAGTGGTGATGGGGGAAAAGGATTTTCGGGAAATGCAGACCCGTCTCCCCACCGATTTCAAAATTTCGGTATCTCCAGATGGGCATGTTGCCCTCTTCGTCATTGCGGTTGGATGTCCTTTGGAATTCAGTTGAGAACAACAGGTTTGCAAACAGGATTTCCCCACCGTGGAAAATGTTCCGGTTCTTGTAGTTGATGTTGGCTCCGATGCCATAGTCGTTTCCGATGTCCTTGCCCAGCACCTCCAGATCCAGTTTGTGGTTCTCCAGCTTGGAAAGTTGGATTTGGCAATCAAGCCAGCCGCTGTCGTTCGGATTTGCTCTGCTTTCTTCAGTTTCCTGGTATGATATCCGGATGAAGCGGAAATTCTGCATGTCGTTGTAGCGGTTGTAGCTCCCTTTGGAGGCCCGTGCGGAATACCTGCTTCCAGAATGGAAAATTAGCGGATAGACCAACGCTTTCGGTTTGTATTTCACCCCATTTTCCAAGTAGAGCCTGTATGTGTGGAAACCACCCTGGCGGTTTGGACGCTGGTAGGTCAGACTGTCAGTATGCAGTTTTTGCTCCTCAATGTCCCTGGCGTGAATTTCAATGTTTCGGATGTAGTACCTGCGGAGGGGGGCTGGTATCCGCTCTCCGTTGCTGTCTGCCAGTTCGCGTCCCGACTGAACAACAACCTTCACATTGAAGCGGTGGCTGTTCAGGTTGCTGTCGATGCGATAGCTGATGTTGTCAGCAGTGAAGTGGAAAAAGCCGAGATTAGCCATCATTTCGGCGATGCGCTCCCGCTCATTGCTGAGAATCTCCACATCATAGGGGATGCCTGCCTGTAACAGGCTGTGCGGCTTGTCTTTTAGGATGATTTTCCGGATGTTGGTGTCCGCCACCTCATAACTGGCCTCGTTCAGTGTGTAGCATTCGTCCGCTGTGATGCGGTATAGGACCTTGGCTTTTTTTTTGCGGTGCCGGATTTCGCTGCGGACCTCACTGCTGAAATAGCCTTTGTTGTATAGGTATTGCTGCATCTGCCTGCAGGAGGCGGCTACGGCTGCACTGTCCAACAGCACCGGTTCCTCTCCGAAATTCTTGCGCATCCATTGTTTCCACTTTTTGTCGCGGCTGTTTTCATCAGAGGGCAGCAGCGACTGGTAAAGGGCTGCTTTCACCGGATAGACACCCAACAGTTGCCGGTTGGCGGCAGGTTTGGCCAAATAGTACAAATCCCCTTTGGTCGGAAGTTCCTTGCGGTTGGCGGTCACCTTGTTTTGCACCAGCAGGTATTCGTCCTCTTTCAAATGTCTGGTGGAGGAACATCCGGTCAGCAGGAGCGTCACTCCTGCCATACAGCATTTGAAAAAGAGGAGCTTCCGTTTCATTCCCGCATGTCAATGATTTCAACGTTGGGATGCTGTTTTTCGTCAAAGACGAAAAAGCTGTCATTCAGGGCAGGATTCAGCTGGGTCTGATCCAGATAGTAGGTGTCTACCTGTCCGTCCTTTTCGTGGAAGCTGATCCGTAGCGGAACCAGTTTCTTTTTGTCAATGACCAGACGAATCTTGAAATAGGATTGCACCTGTTTGGGGTAGAGGTCGACAATTTGTACGGCGACACCCTTTTCCGCTGTTTCGCCGATGAAGGCGGAGCGGTAGTGCTTTTCGTAATTCTCAATGATTTTTAAAGGATTTTGCATCATATCCTCTGTCTCTTCGTAGCGGTTGATGCTAACCTCCCCGTTTTGTGGCAGGAAATTCCACAGTGTTTTCCCGTCACAGTAGATTGTTTGGTTGGGAATCTGCAGTTTGTAGGCTTTTCCTTTGCTCCATAGGGTGCCTTTTATGGGATCACTCTTTTTCCCCTTTGTTTCCGATTGAAGGGTGAAGCTGATTTTGACCGCCTGCAGCCCTTGCCATTTATTCTGCAGGTTTTTCAGGATGGCTTGCGATTCGTCGGCAGGCACCCGCTTGGCGTTTTCCGGACGTGGCTGTTGGGCCAGCAGCAGCTGGCAGGCACATATACAGGCACATAACATGACAATCTTTTTCATATTCCTTGTTTTTTGCTGCAGTGGAACGCTCTTTCCACTGCGGTTATTGATGGAATTCATATCAAAAACCAAGCCATATCAGTTTGTCTCCATATTTTTCAGCTTTTCTTCCAGTTGGGCCATGTCGCGGATGAGCACCTCACGGGCCTTGCTGCCCTCAAAGGCGCCCACAATGCCTTCGCGTTCCAGCTGGTCCATGATTCGTCCGGCGCGGTTATAGCCTAATTTCAGCTTGCGTTGCAGCAGGGAGGTGGAGCCGTGTCCGGTCTGCACCACGATGCGTGCGGCCTCGGCAAAATAGGAGTCGGTCTCCCCGTCATCGGAGGATTGTGTGTTGTCTTCCTGGTCTTCCGGCACTTCCGGAAGCTCGTAGGCTCCGGTGAAACCGTGCTGCTCCCCGATGAATTCGCAAATCCGCTCAATTTCGGGAGTGTCCACAAGGGCGCATTGGATACGGGTTATTTCGCTGCCGGTGGAAATCAGCATGTCGCCTTTGCCAATCAGCCTTTCCGCACCGCCTGCATCCAAAATGGTGCGGGAGTCGATACGGGAGGAGACGCGGAAGGCGATACGAGCCGGGAAGTTGGCCTTGATGGAACCCGTGATGATGTTGACGGAAGGTCTTTGTGTAGCAATAATCAAGTGGATACCAACGGCGCGCGCCAATTGGGCAATACGTGCGAT
>CAJOQK010000023.1 GCA_905236885.1 uncultured Bacteroidales bacterium | reverse complement strand
TGTTTTAATCCGTGTCAGATAACGCAGGAAAATGCGGTTTGTTGTGGGTGATGACAAAAATTAGCGTCAGAAAAACATCCAACTACAGCGTGCACTGTTGGCGATGGTTCTCCTCGCCGCAAATCTTGAACACAAAAATGTAGTTGCCTTTGGGCAGATTTTTTATATAAAACCTGTTGTCAATCTTGCAGATACAATTTACAAGGCCGCCGTCGCCGCATTCGTTGACAGTAACTACATTGCCCTCCACTTTCACATCCACGGTCACATCATGAAGGTCGCAGGGTGCCGTCCAGTTCACGTGGGTGACCTCCAATTGGTTGTCATCAACCCAGCGTAAATCATACCGCTCGTTCTCACCGAGTTTTTTTTCACAGTAATTGGAAAAGTGTTCCCCGCATGAGGTCTGTTCACTTTTTACCGCTTGGGTTCCCGCTCCCTCTTTGGAGCTGTTATTTTCCTTGTCGCAACCGTAAAACGCCGTTGCCATTGCCACTGCCACACACAGGCAAAGTGTGACTTTCAAATTGAATCGTTTCATGATGTTTTATTTTTTTATATTAATATTTAATTATTTATGTTATTCTTTTTGTTTTTGATATGTAGCTTTTTGTTTCTGATACGTAGACGTGTTGGCAAACGTGCTTTTTTCGTCCTCCCAAGTGTATTTGGTTACTAACTGATTGTCATTTAGAGTTAAAATCTCTTCTGTATGGTCAGTGTATCCGATCTCGACTCCTTTATTGTTCCTGCCGTTACTCAGGAAAAGTGTACGCCCGTCGTCAGACAGTTTCCAATCCCAAATATCAATATAGTTATCCCAAACGCAGCCACCTATAGTGATGTTTTCCATGGGTATAATAGCCTCCTTATAAACGAATACGGTGCCTTCTTTTTTGAATTCCCGGATTATCGTCCTGTCTTTCACGTGTACGGTTGTGTCGGAAACAGAGGGATTTCCTTTTATGGTCCTTACATAGACTTCAGATTCGTAAGCCCAAGCCCCCACAATAGGGCTGGTTTTCTCCTCCTTGTTGCAGCCGGTCATCAGTATCATGGTGAACAGGACCATTCCCAAAATGATGTGTTTTTTCATAATGTATCTAATCATGGTTCATACTTAAAAAAACTGTTTTCACATATCAGACGCAAAAAAACGGCAAATCTTACATCCATTTCAAAAAAAATGAAATTTTTTTTCGCATGCAAATATAGACAATAATCGGACATGAAAACCACTTTTGGGAAAAATTACCGCAAATTTTTATTATCCTGCACAATATTCCGGCACTGGCGGCGTTATTCCAAAGATTGTTTAACTGTTAAATTACTATTGGAATGAAAAAAATAAATGAAATGTCGTTTGGAAGAATTGCCTGGATGTCGTTGTTGGCTGTGCTGGCGGTAATTGTAGTGTTTTCAACCTTTTATACTATAAAGTCGACGGAACGGGGCGTGCTGAGCACCTTCGGCAAAATTTCGCCCAGTGTGATTGATGACGGGCTGCATGTGAAGATCCCTTTCATCCAGACCATCAAAAAAGTGAATATCCAACAGAAGAAGTTTGACGGCGAGGAGAACTCCTACACACGCGATGTGCAGACTTCGGAGGTGCGGTATACCATCAACTATGACTTGGTGCGCGAGAATGTCAACAACCTGATCAAGAATGTCGGTGATGACTACCATAACCGCATTGTGGTGCCGTTCATCCGCTCGGCCATGAAGGAGGCTTTCGGCAACTATGCCGCCACTGAGATTGTGGAGAACCGTGACGCGGTGCGCCGCGAAATTGAAGGCACGCTGCGCCACACATTGGACAGCAATTATTTTCTGAACATCCAGTTCCAGTTAGTTGACATTGACTTTGACGATGATTTTGAGAATTCAATCAAGGAGAAGCAGGTTGCGGAGCAGCAGGCGTTGAAGGCCAAGAATGTGACCATCCAGATTGAGGAGCAGGCCAAGCAGACCAAGATTCGCGCCGAGGCTGACGCTGAGGCCATCCGCATCAAGGCAAAGGCTTTGGAGAGCAACCCCAAACTGGTGGAATACGAGGCTGTGCAGAAATGGGACGGCAAAATGCCGCAGTACATGATGGGCAACTCGCTGCCGCTGATTAATTTAAAGTGACCTCAAAATTTCCGCGCTTCCGCCTTCACGACATTTTTTTTGTTTGATTTAGGTAAATTTGAATGCGAATCCGCAGCAAACGTTTTTTTTTGCATGGTGGCAGGGCCGCGGTACGCTGCAAAATGCCATGGCGGCCTTGCAAATTGAAAAGGGCGGCACATTCCATGCCGCCCTTGTAGTAAACAGATGTTGCAAATCACATATCTACTCCTTCACGAAGCGGAACTGCTGCACACCTTTGGCGGAGCGGTACACGGCAATGTACATGCCGTTGGCCAGACCTTGCAGGGAGAGCGTGGTCTCGCTGTTTTTGATGAAGCCACGGTACACCACCTCGCCCAACATGTTGGTCAGGGAGAGCTCCCCGTTGAGTGCGGCGGGGGCTGAAACCTTCACCACCACCTGATCCCTGGCCGGATTGGGGCAGACGGAAAGGAACTGTGCGGCCGTGACATGCGGCACTCTCATGC
>CAJOQK010000022.1 GCA_905236885.1 uncultured Bacteroidales bacterium | reverse complement strand
TGAACCTGCAAATGATTGCCAAACTTTATAATTGCCATCAATGCTTTTCCCTTCATCGTTTGTCTTTTTAAATGGCACTTGATATGGGTAACACCCAAAATCTGGCATTGTTATATCAACAAGGTCTCGACACTTCTTTGTAAACTCCTTTTGCTCTTCTTCCCATTTGTCAAATTCCTGTGCTTTTTTAATCGCTTGCTCATAATCTTTAATTTTATATCTGTTAGAGACAGTGTTTTCTTTTGTTGAATCTGGATTAAGTTTGTTCCATTTTTCCAATCCTTCTGGGAATGATTCCTCAATCTCTTTGTATTGAGTCTTTATTTTTTTTCTGCATTTTGCATCAAAAAAAAGAGATATTAGAAAGTATACGATAAAAACAAAAATGATAATAAATAAAATAAAACTCGAGTGAAATTTAAGCAAAGCACACCCGCTGATAAAAACAATAATTATAAAAATTAAAAAAATACTTTCCATTTTGCTTTGCATTATAGGCGTTTGACATCTATCGGATTACGGGCTTCATTTATGGGCATAAAAAAACGTGGACTTTGGCTTTATCCACATTCTAAAGGCCCTGAGATTGCCCGATTTTCCAGATAAGCCAAAAGCCCACGCTTGACGCAGGCATTTGCTGACTTATTCTCGGAAAATCGTTATCTAAAAGTTTCTCAGGTTCTTAGAATGCTCCGAATAAATAGCAAACGCTATGATTAATAATATGTTAATTTACTTTATTTTCCTATACTCTTTATTTTATGTTAAAATTTTGTTAACCAATATTTTATTTACCTTTCGATTCTTTTACGTTCTTTTTCTCTTCTCAACTGCTCCAAGCCATCGTTCACAACTGTATTTTTTTCAATCAGACGGAAATAGTCTTTTTCCCTTTCCGTACCACCAGAATAGATGACGAACAACGCATTGGGGATTATTATTGCTTCCGGTTTGGTATACTTTGGATTTGATGCAGACACACTTCCTTTATTGTTGAATGTTGCAACATTACTTTTTGTCACAACACTCTCCAACGTCTCAATTTCGGGGTTTCCCTTATGATACTGTCTGCTTGCTGCCATTTATTCAATGTATGATATTTGTGGTATACCACCATAACGACCTTCCTCATATCCTTTCCGGATATTCATCGTGTTGTGAATCTTGTAGTCGTTGAATGAAGTCATCACAGAATTACCGTTTTCCTTTTCAACCTTCCACAACTCGTCAGGACGAACCAACTCCTGCTGGTCCTGTAACAAGGTGAGATGTGTGGTGCAGATAAGTTGCCCTTTCGATTCCCTATTGAAAAAGTATTTCAATAGTTTGAAAATGAGCATCGGATGCATGCTGTTTTCTATTTCATCGACAACAATCACACCTCCTTTGCTTGCATCAAAAAGAGCTGGAATCAGTGTCAGCAGCCTGACCGTTCCGTCCGACTGGCTTGTAATGTCCATTTTCTTTTTATAGCCATCGACACCAAGTTGCTCAAACATAAATTCCTGAACAATCTGTTCCCCATTTTTCACGGTAATATTGAAATTGTTGCGGTTATTTGAAAACTCAGATAATCCAGAATGGTCTGTTATAGATGCTCTTTGAAGGATTTGTTGCAAATCGTTCTTGTTCTTTTTGTCCGACATCCACTTGTCTATTGGTGTTTCTCCAACTTTTAGAGAATCTGTGATTTGCAATTTTGACAATAGTTTGTTGGCAAAGTCAAGCAGCTGCCTGTTCTTCGACATCATGTCAATCAAAAATGGGGTTTGACTGTTGATGGTTACAATTTTCAACTCATCTCGGAACCAATTATATACCTTTGAAAGATTATCATCGTTTATGACTGGAAATTGTTTGTTCAAACAAATTATTGAAGAGTTGGGATTTCTTTTCAAAAGTTCCTCAGACAGTTTGCTGTCCATTGTAGGTGAAACATTATTGCCATTTCTCTCAAAAATCGTCTCGTCATCTTTTTCACCAATTCCAGATAAGCGAAGATATTCATTTATAGTGGTTTTTTGCGAATGCAAAATTTCGACACCGTAGATGTAATATTTTCCACTAGTAAAAAATTCAATTTCAATCTTTATCGGCTCTTTATTGACACGAACCAGCTGAAAAAAGAAATTCTTCAAATCAATTTTATCAAGGAACTTGTCATCAATCACAAATGATCTCAGGAATTGCAAAACTTTTATAAAGTTTGATTTTCCGGCACCATTAGCTCCATATATCAACGCATGTTTCAAAAGAGGTATTCGTCCATTTCTGTTTATATGTTGAGGAAATATTTCGCGTTTCGGATTCGGAAACATATCAAAATCCGTCCTCGTATAAAACGACAAAATGTTTTTGAATGAAACTCTTAGCAACATGACATTATATATTTGAATACATTTGCAAAGGTACAACTTTTTCCATTACAAAGCGTGAAAAAATCACGGAAAAAAATCACTCCCTTTTTCAATTCCGTTAGCAAAACGTCATTTCATATCCATTTTCCGACGGATGTTCTCGGCGAGGAAGGCGGCGACAGCCTCGGTGGAGAAGCTGCCCACATTGATGGTGATGTCGTAATTGCGTGCGTCGTAACGGGATACACCGGCGAAGTTTTTGGTAAAAATCTCACGGGCTTTGTCCGTCTCGTCGATTTGCTTTGCAGCGGCTTTCTCATCTATACCGTCACGGAGCGCCACATTTTTGATGCGGATGTCGCGTCCGGCAATAATGAACACCCTCATGGCATCAGGATTGTTTTTGAAAACATGGAAGGCCGAGCGGCCAACGATAATGCACGATTCCTGTTGTGCCAGATTACGCATGATTTCCGCCTCTGCATAGTAAAGTTCCCGTGAGGTGACCTTTTTGTCTTCCGGCTGATAGGTTTCGCCAACGGCACTGAACTGGCGGTAGAATTGGCAGAAGTCATCCCAAAAATTCGTCCTCTTCGCTTTTAGGCGTTCAATTTCATCGTGGTTGAGATTATATTTTTCCGACAGAGATTCAAGGATGGCCTTGTCATAGACTTTTAAACCGAGCATCTCGCCCAGACGGCAGGCAACTTCTCTGCCGCCGCTACCGCTCTCACGGTTGATGGTAATAATAATATTGCCCATTGTGTTGTAATTTATTCGTAACCTCTTTTTTTAAATTCTTTTATCCTCATTGATAGTTCATAATATTGACGCTATCATTTTTGTTTTATTTTGCAAAAGTAATCAATTTTCCAATGGTGACTTATATTTTTTCCGTATTTTTCATCAAATTATTCTTCAAAAAAAGGGTGCTGTCTGGGTACTATACAAAAAATCCCTATTTGCCTGTCACTTACCTTTTGTCAATACACGAACCTAATTGTTAGTATTGCTGATTGTCAATTTGTTTATGGTCAAAAAAATCCGCCGCAAAGGGTGTTAAGTCCCTTGCGGCGGTGTTTATCAGTTCAATGCTTTACGCTTCTGCTCGTAGTATTCATGGCGTTTGGGGTTCTCCGAAAACCAGCCTTTGAGCATAGTGCATTATTGTTGCTTGCGCTCAATTTCTTTTACCAACTGACGGAGATATGTGTCGGATACGTTGCTGATTTCGGACTTGTCGTAGATAGACATCAGCGTGATAGTGACATCGCTCTCGGTTTGCTTAACATTATACGTGATAACCCTTGCGCCGCCACTTTTACCTCTGCCTTTCGATGCAATGGTCATACGATGCTTGTATGTATTGCCTCCCAGCGGAGTACCACTGAAAGGGTTGCGCTCCAACTCGTCGAGGAACGTATTATAGTCATCAACAAAAGATCGGTATTTCTTGGCCAATGCTTTTGCGCGACGTTCGAACTCTGGCAGATAATCAAAGGAGACCATTATGCAAAAAGGTTTCGTGCGTTCTTACGGGCTTTTCCCGAATGCAATTCGTCAAATGCGGTAGTGAGGCTTTCCTTCACCATCTGGCTTTGTACTTTCTTTGTATTGTGAGGATCCGCCTCTTTTGCACCAAGCGTAAACAGCACCTCAATCAACTGCTTGATTGCGCTGTTGCGTCCGTCGTATTCAAGTGTTATTGTTGCCATAGTTCTTAGCTATAATTGATTAATAATTTCGATGTTCAGTTCCTCTTACTTTTTTTGCTTTAAGATTTACTATTTTTTATAACGACAGAAAAAGAAAAAAATTATATTGGATTTTGATAAAAAACGCAGATGACTATGATTTATTGCATTTCGGTGATAAAAAAAGGTTTTCACGGCTGCCGCCGACTCCGCTGACGGCTCCACACCCATACATAATGTGCAAAAAAAATTGCCTTATAATGAAAAATTTTGTACTTTTGCATTTTTTAAAAATAATCTGTTTGAGATATGAAGGATATTCAATACGACCATTATTTTGTGCGTCTGCAGGAGACTATACGTCGCCAGTGGGACGAACCTGCGCTGTGTAATTTCCATGGCGACAGCGTAACTTTCGGCGAAATGGCCAGGCAAATTGCCCGTATGCATATTATGCTGCAGGAAGCGGGTGTGAAAAGGGGAGACCATATTGCTCTCTGCGCCCGCAACACCTACCGTTGGGCATTGTCGTATCTCGCCATTACCACCTACGAAGCCGTGGTGGTTCCACTGCTGGTGGATTTCCACGCCGACAGCGTGATGGACCTCACCGACCATAGCGACGCCATCATCCTCTTCATTGACCGCGAGAAGTGGGAAACGCTTGATATTGCTCGTATGCCCAAGCTGCGCGGTGTCGTCTGCATCGATGATTTCAGCATCATCCACTCCAATGACGGACAGCTGACGAAGGCATACGAGAGTGTTGACAGCCTCTTCGCCGAGCGCTACCCCAACGGGTTCGGGCCGGAGGATGTGCACTATAACACCGACAATATGGACAACCTTGCCATCATCAACTATACATCGGGCTCCAGCGGCGATCCCAAAGGTGTCATGCTTACCTACCGTGCCAGCAGTGCATCTATCGACTTCGGCCAGCGCAACATTCCGGTGCGGCGCGACGACAAGTTGGTTTCCATGTTGCCCATGGCACATATCTACGGCCTTACTTTCGAGCTGCTCTATCCCATTTGCGGAGGCTGCACCATCTATTATTTTGGTGGCCGTCCGGCCCCGTCAAAGCTGCTGCAGGCCATGAAAGAGGTGAAACCCTATCAGGTCATCACTGTCCCCTTGGTGATGGAAAAAATCTACAGCTCTTCTATTGAGCCCGTGCTGGGCAAGTGGTATATGAAAGTGCTTTGCGCCATCCCCGGCATCGGCGGCCTCATTTACGGCAAAGTGCGTGAAAAGCTGCATGCTGCCTTTGGCGGCAACATCCGTAACTTCATCATGGGCGGCGCGCCCCTCAATCCCGCTGTGGAACGCTGTTTCCGCCGCATGAAGCTCAACTTCACTGTCGGCTACGGCATGACCGAGGCGGCACCTCTGCTAGCCTACGAGGATTGGCGGCGTTTCGAGCTCCGCAGCTGCGGCAAGGCTGTTGACCGTGCCGACGTGCGTATCGAATCGTCAGACCCCGCCACCGTCGTGGGCGAGATTCAGGCCAAAGGTGACAATATATGCATAGGTTATTACAAAAACGAGACGGCCACAAAGGCTGCCTTCACCGACGACGGCTATCTGCATACCGGCGACCTCGGCCTTATGGACCGCAAGGGTAACATCTACATCAAAGGGCGCAGCAAGTGTATGATACTATCCGCCAACGGACAGAATATCTACCCCGAGGAGATAGAGGCCATACTGAACAACGAGGAGTATGTGGGCGAGTCGATTGTGGTGGAACGCGAGTCGAACCGGCTGTATGCACTCGTCTATTTCGATCCCGACAAGATGAAGAACGACGGCCTGACCGCCGATGACCTTCCCGAGATGGAAAGCCGCCTGCTCCGTGACGCCAACAAACGTCTGCCTAACTACAGTCAGCTGTACAAGATAGAGCGCCGCGACACTCCTTTCGAGAAAACCCCGAAGATGAGCATCAAGCGCTATCTTTACAAATAGACCTTAAAATTTCTTGTTTTTCGACCTATTTGATGTTTGTTTTTCCATAATATTCCCCAATATTTGGAACAACGGTTAAAGTAATCTCTTTGCAAAAAAAGTAAGTAGTCATATATGAAAAATATTTTTTCCTCCAAGGCTGTCAATACAGAAAGGCAAATCGAACTTGATTTCGTCAAGGGCATTGCCATCATCACTATGATCATCTGCCACACCGTGGGAATCATGGGTGAGATACCGAACCATGTCGGATATGTTGTGGCAGAGGAGATATTGGGAGGGCCCATGGCAGCGCCGATGTTTATGCTTTGTATGGGCATAGGAATTAACTTCTCACGAAGAAACACTCCGCTCTCACTCTTCAGGCGCGGCGCATTCATCTTCCTGCTGGCCTATATTCTCAACTTCATGCGTTCCGCCCTGCCAATCGTGCTCGGATTTGCCATTGGCGGAGCAGAGATTGTGTTCTACGATATGCTGGTGATGGGCCTCATGATTGTGGATATTCTCCAGTTTGCCGGACTTGCGCTGATGTTTCTGGGCTTATGCCTGAAACTGGAATTTAAGGATTGGCAATTGTTGAGTATTGCCGTGATTTGTTCTATATTGGGAAGCCTGAGCGCAAATTTCAGTTCAGAGAACCTGGCCCTTGACTCTATCGTCGGACTCTTTATCGGTGCAGGGCCGGACAATTATGATGACTGTGTGTCGGCATTTCCATTCCTGCATTGGATACTGTTCCCCCTCTTCGGTTATGTGGCGGGCAAACGCCTG
>CAJOQK010000021.1 GCA_905236885.1 uncultured Bacteroidales bacterium | reverse complement strand
AAAAACAAATACAAATCCCATCATGAAAACCATCGCCATACCAATTCTTTTTGGCCTTATGGCCACCTGCGGCCATCGGAACACACCGGCCAACAGTCCGGAAACGGACAATTTTAAACCGGAAACGGACAATTTCGGCTTCGAGACCGACAGTTTTGTCACGCCTGACGGCAAAACCGTGAAAATCCATGCGCTGACCCATGCCAGCATACGTATCGAATACGACGGGAAGGAGATTGAGATCGACCCGGTGTGCAATGCCGGAAGCCGCACCATCGACTACACCAAGTTTCCCAAAGCGGATGTGATTCTCGTCACCCACGAGCATTTCGACCATCTTGACCCCGCTGCCATCGCCACCCTTACCAAAAATGGGACGCAGCTTTTCATCAACCGGAACGGTGCCGCCAAGCTCGGCCACGGGACGGTTATGGCAAACGGCGGGCGCACTGAGGTCGGCGGCTGGCTTACGATTGAGGCGGTGCCGGCCTACAACACCACGGAAGGGCATCTGCAGTTCCATCCCAAAGGGCGCGACAACGGCTATATCCTTACCATCGGAGGGCTGCGCATCTACATTGCCGGTGACACTGAGGATATTCCGGAAATGGACAGCGTCAAAAACATTGATGTGGCCTTCCTTCCCTGCAACCAGCCCTACACCATGACTCCGGAGCAGATTATGCGGGCGGCGCGGCGCATCCGTCCAAAGGTGCTGTTCCCCTACCATTACAGCCAGACGGATCTCAGCCAGCTGGCGGACGGCCTTAAGGGCGACGGCATCGATGTGCGCATCAGGAACTACCAGTAACATCTGTGAGATAATTAATCACTAACAAAAAAAAACAGACAACCTGTAATATTTCGGGGTTCTTAAACGTTTAATGTTTGTTGAACATAAAAACATTTGAAATGAAAAAGCAATTTTTATTGCCGGTTTTGGCAACAATGTGTATTGCAGGAGCAATGTTTCTAACAGCCTGCGAGAAGGAAAATCAATCCATTAAGGAGGGCATTAGCGGCATTGTGGTGGAACGTTATGGTAATTGGATGCCAGTTATTGATCCTAACTCCAATAATCATGGGGAACGTCCAATCATAGCGGGAATATATGTCTATGAATACACAAGAATATCTGATTTTGACAGTACCACCCGACACAACTGTTATTCCCATTTCCCAATTGACAAAATGCCAAAGCCTCTTGTGGCAACTGCCGTGTCCAATGCGGACGGTTTTTATGAAATTCCGCTGAAACCCGGAAAATATTCTGTTTTTCTGTTAGAAAACGGGAAAATGTATGCAAACGAAATGGATGGATCAGGTGGTTATTTGCCTGTAACTGTCCGTGCTGATTCCGTTTCTCGGGTGGTTCTGGTATTGGATCACGCTGTCTATTAACACTATGTCCGAACTCAAAACCATCTTGTCAGGCCGCATCAGTGGGTATGAAGCCAAAATGTTAGGCGCGAGTGGTCGTGAAGAGGAACTTTTCCGGCTGCTGTTTGATGCGGACAAGCGCACCTCCGACAATGCCGCATGGGCGCTGACCCATCTCCCCCCATCGGCGGACAGTTGGCTGGCCGAACGGCAGGAGGCTTTGATTGACGAGGTGTTGCGCACAAACAGCACCTCCAAGCGCAGGCTTATACTATCACTGTTGGCGCGAACCCCGTTCGAGCGCGACCGGCTCCGCACCGATTTTCTGGATTTCTGCTTCAACACAATACTTTCCACCGAACCGGTCGGCGTACGGACTCTGGCCGTCAAGCTGTCGTATGCGCAAAGCAGGCATTATCCCGAACTGCTTGAGGAGTTCAAAAGCATCCTCCAGATGATGGTTCCTGAAGAGCAGTCCGCCGCCATGCGGCTCCTGCTGAAAAAGGTGACGGGCGGTGATTGATTTTTTTCTCCCTTTTGAAATCCGTATTGGTATTTTTTGTAATTTTGCATTCCTTTTTATTAAATTAAAATAACATGTGGCAAAAGACAAGTTTGTATTTTCTATTTATTTTAAGCTTAAGTATTTCATGCTCTTCAACACACACGGATGAAAACGAAAACACATCTGATACGACTTTTTATGGTGATAACATGGACGAAGCAAAATCCAGTTCAACTGTCTCTGCTAATATTATAGATAATAAAATTTTATTTATCAGGTCTTTTTATTCCGAATACATTTACGAGACGTGTACGGAAGATGGGAGCATTCCTAACATGGAGAATATTGGAAAAATAGAAGAAAAATATTGTTCAAAAGAACTTTTGACTAAATTAAATGGATTGGACTATGATCCTTTTTTAAAGGCCCAAGATTGTGATGTGGAATGGTTAAACAATTTGGACATCAAAGCGGATACGAAAGACGAAAATTGGTTTACCGTATCGTATTCGTATACTGATTATTTGAACAACAAGCAGAATATAAGCATCAGATTAAAGATTGTTCCTACTGACAATCACTACCAAATCATTGATATTGAATAGACATACCATATTTTCGATAATAGAATGTTAAATGGCAACAACACCAGTTCCGCAAATTCAATTTGTAACTTTGGCCATAGGTGCCACTGCACAACGCATGGGGATTACAGCCACAGAACTGTTCAATCGCTTAAAACGTCACGGATTGGTGAAGCGACTGCTGTTTGACTGCTACGACACACTACACTCCGAAAGCATTGATGGCGTAGTGTGGAATGTTCAGGAGGCCTTGAAAAATTGGGAGGCAAAAGAAGGAGGTGAAAAATGACAATAGTCTATCACGGATCCTATGTAAGCATACCTTCGCCACTGACCAATGTCGGACGAAGTGAACTTGATTTTGGTCCTGGCTTTTATGTTACCAAAATCCGCGAGCAGGCTGAACGTTGGGCACAACGTGTATGCGTCATTCGGGCTGCAGAAACACCATGGCTTTCCATATACGAATTCAATGAAGAAGCATTGCCTGCTAATGTTCGCCGACTTTTTATGGAACATTACGATCGGGAATGGCTTGATTTCATTGTTGGAAGCCGTCGTGGTGAGAAACCATGGAAGAAATATGACATTATTGAAGGTGGTGTGGCCAACGACCAGGTTATTGACACCGTTGAGGACTATTATTCCGGCAGAATCACAGCGGATCAGGCCATTGGTCAGTTGCGCTTCGCCATGCCAACACACCAGATATGTATTAGCAGCCAAGCCATCGTGGACAGTTGTTTTCACTTTATTAGTGCAGAGCCAATCATAATGAAAGGAGGCAAATAATGAGAGACCAGGTTCTTTGGCGCAAAGAGGGACGTATTGTCAAATTACTCTCCGACCGTCTTGAGATTGATACCGAACGAGCCCTTGGCATTTTCTACAATTCACGCACCTACACTTTGTTATCAAACCCTGACAGTGGTTTGCAACTGCAAAGTGACAATTATATCCTTACCGATTTGTTGCGCGAATTGGAAATATAGCGTCCCATAGTCATATTTCCTTTGGACTGTTTTTTT
>CAJOQK010000020.1 GCA_905236885.1 uncultured Bacteroidales bacterium | reverse complement strand
TTTTTGCAAAATTAAACATTATTCCAATAGCAAAACAAATATATTTAAAAAAATTTTTAATTTGTCATTATATGATAAGGGTTTAAGGGGTTTAAGAGGTTTAAGAGTTGAACTTTTAAACTCTTAAACTATTATCCTCGTCGTACCATTCCGCATAGGAGGTGGCGGTTTCGGCCAGGCGGAGGCTGTGCAGACGGACATTGGAGGGCAGCCGGTCCTTCAGGATTTCCACAAAATGCAGCAGCAGATGCTCCGACGTGGGCTGGCTGTCCATCAGAATAATTTTTTCATAATGGCTGCGCAGCTGCTCCACCAAGGCTGCATCCGTCTCCCGATGCAGCACCAGGGCATGATCGTACACATCGACAATATGCCCGTTTACCATGCGCTTCAAATCGGAAAAATCCATCAGCATGCCCTGTTTGGGCGAATGAGCGTCAGCATCCGGCTCCCCTATCAGCGTTACGCGCAACTCGTAGGAATGGCCGTGGATGTTACGGCACAAACCGTCATAACCGAGCAGGGCGTGCGCCATCTCAAACCGGAAAATTTTAGTAATGCGAATTTTTTCCATGCCTTATTTCAATTTTTTCCTATATCTTTTAAAAATTTCTTTATAGCGTCAGTGGCATCACCCAAGCATCGCTCAAACAACGTTCAAGCATCGCTCAAACAACGTTCAAACAACGTTCAAAACGTCGCTCAAACATCATTCAAGCCTCGCCCAAGCATCGTTTAAGCCTCCCGCACCTGTTGCACAGCCCAGTCCATGGCCTCCTGCAGCCATTGCGGGTTGACCTGCGGAATAATCTGCTCACGGGTCAGCAGCTCCATCATCTGACGGGTTTGGGCAATGTCGTCACGGGTCATGGCATAGACCTCGTCCCAATTGAGGGTGATGCGAGCCAAACCCTCCTGGCAGGCCTGCATCGCCACATCGGCGGCCACTTTGGGGAACATGTCGGTTTCCATCATATTGGGAATTATGTTATTGACCGAAATTCCGCGCTGCTCCGCATAGGCGGCGATGGAATGGGCGGCGGCAATGGCCATGCTGTCGGAAATACCCTTGGAATGCACGGAGAGCGTCCCTTTCAAAATGGCAGGGAAACAGACCGAATTGTTCACCTGATTCGGATAATCACCCCGTCCGGTCGCAACAATGAAGGCTCCCGCCTCTTTGGCCGCCTCCGGATAGATTTCAGGCACCGGATTGGCACAGGCGAACACAATGGCCTTCTCCGCCATGGAGGCAATCCATTCGGGATGCAGCGTTGTCGGGTCAGGCCGTGAGGCTGCCACCACAAGGTCGGCGCCCCTGAAGGCCTCCTCCTCTGTAAGAATATGCGTGGGATTGGTAATCTTGCACAACTCCCACTGACGGTAGAAGGCAGGATTGGTGCGGTAATCCTCACGTCCGTCGTGCAGGCTGCCTTTGGAGGAGAAAAGCACCATTTTTTTCGGATCCGCCCCATCGGCAATCATCAGACGTGCAATACTGGTATTGGCAGCGCCCACACCATAAAGCACTATTTTACAATCAGAAAGCTTCTTTCCGGCAAGTTTCAGCGCATTGGTGACACCGGCAAGAGTGATGCAGGCTGTCCCCTGCGCATCGTCATGCCATACCGGAATCTCACAGGAGGCACGCAGCTCGTCCAACACCCGGTAGCAGTTGGGATGGGAAATGTCCTCCAAATTGATGGCTCCGAACGAAGGCTGCACCATCTTGACAAAATCGATGATTTTTTGCGCGGAATGCACCCCGTTTTCATCACGGCTGTCCATGCAGAGCGCCACAGCATCCACACCACCAAGGTATTTCATAAGGAAAGCCTTGCCCTCCATCACGCCCAGCCCTCCCGGAGGAGTGCAGTCGCCGTCGCCCAGCACACGGGTTGAGTCGCTCACAACCGCCACCAGATTGGAGCGGTTGCTCAAGCGGTAGGAGAGCGGATTATTGTCACGGATGCTGGTGGAGACCCCCGAAACACCCGGCGTATACCACACATTGAACCAGTTGAAGGCAGGCAGCGGCACCTTGGGGAAGGTTTGCATCTTGCCATGATAAAACTCATGTGCCAAAATGGACAATTTTTTATAAAACAGTGTTTTGCATTTCTCTTTTTGCACCAATCCGAATTCTTTCGGAAAACATTCCGCCAAATTGCTCAAATCCTCTTTAATCATCTCAATATATCTTTTAAAACTAAATGTGACTGCATGGAAGCCATGGATTGTGTCACGTGAAAACCATAATAATCCAACACACATTGCAGCATATCGCCACGATAGGCGGCGGGAAGCACAAGGTTTTTGTCCTGCGGCAGCAGATCGCCCTGCAACAAGGCGGGCAGCCACGCCGAGACCTCCGCGTCCAAACCTGTCCTGAAGGGCTGGAACTGCGCCTTCTCCACCTGAAAAAAAGGTTTCTCCGCCGAACGGTCGCAAAGCGGCTCACACCCCAGATAAGCGGTCAGCCTCCAGAGGAAACGCAAATGGAAATCCGGCACGAACTCATGATGGTCAAACTGATACAACGCCTCCCTGATAAACTGGAACAGACTTTCGTCCGCCGGAGTGGTCTGCAGTATCTTGTAAAGCGCCTCGTTCAGGAACAGCCGCACGGAGGATTTCAGCCAGTCATACGAGGCTGCGGCGGAGGCGTACTCCAAATCCACCGCCTTCAAATAGTCCATGCCCTCATCCCGCTTTCGTTCCGCCTTCAACCCTACAATGGCCAGAGGCTGCATTTTCATCCACTGCCCCTTCTTCTCCTTACGCAACGAGGTGAATGTCATGTAGGAGCGCAGCCCCTCCTCCGCCGTGTAGACGTGGAACACCGCCTTGTTGTCGGCAATGGGCGTTTTGTGCAGGACAATTCCTTTCGCTTCGTAAATCATGACTGTCTGTGCATTCCGTTTGATGTGGAAAACCTTTTTTGAATTTGCAAATGTACATTAAATCGCAATATGAAAACCGAAATGCGGACAAAAAATTTTTTCATCCCATGTTATTTTTCGACCTTTATTTGCAATGAGATGCATTTTTTTTATTCTTTGTGGAATTCATATTGAATTTTTATGGAAATTTGCAAAAAATTTTATTTTGTCATGATGAAAAAAATTGGTATTATTTTAGCAAGTTTGATTTTTGCGTGCGGAATTTCCTTCGCACAGAATGTTAGTGCAGTAACAGCTGAATTTTCCAAGGATGCCATGCGGCCTGCCTTCAGTATGCAACTGGATTGCCCCAAGAAAATGGCGGAGGAGGCCTTGAAGAAACGGCTGAAAAAGGACAAAATCAAAGGCAAGTCTGCCGGTTCGATGATGATGTACAGCAAGGTTTCCAATAAGGATTTGGGCGTGTCAGGCTGCAATCTCTACACCAAGGTGGAGGGCATGGGCCGCAAAAGCACCCTTTATTTCTTCATAGAGCGCGAAAACGGCAATTTCATCACAGCCACCGATCCCGAGGAGGTGAGCATCATGAAGTACATGGAGTCCCTTACCAAGGATGTGGAGGCACTGCAGCACAAAAACAAGGTGGACGACCAGAAAAAGGCCTATGAAAAGTCTGAGAAAAAATATCAGAAACTGGTTTCGCAACAGAACAAGCTAGAAAAGAAGGTCCAAAAGGCGGACAAGGAACGCCAGGAGGAGAAAGCCAAACTGGAGGAGCTGCAGAAGCAGGGAAAATAGCTTACCGTTGCCTTAAATATATGGAGACTACCCCCCACCCCATAATAAATGCCATGAGGAAACTCCTTTTTTTGACTGCCATGCTTCTGCTGGCGGGAAACGCCTTCCCACAAATCAGCGGAAAGGTCACTGACAAGCAGAAAAAGCCAGTCCCTTATGCCATTGTGCTGGTTTACAACACTAACATAACAAGCGGAACACCCAAAGCCTACGCCACCACCGACAACGACGGCCGTTTCAAAATAAACACGAAACTTGTAAAGGGCAATTGGGCGGTTGTGCACTGCATCGGCTTCAAGGAGCTGCGGCAGGAGCTGGATTCCGGAAAGCAATATTTCACCTTTACCCTGGAGGAGGATGTAAAATCCCTGAAAGAGGTGACTGTCAGAAGCAATTACTACGGCATCAGCGTGGAGGGGGACACGGTTAAGTTCAACACTGACTTTTTCAAAACAGGCACGGAGGAGACGGCGGGCGAGCTTATAGGCAAGATTCCCGGCATGGAGGTTTCCGCAGGCGGCGATGTCACCTACGCGGGGAAACCGGTGGACAAGGTGCTGATGGACGGCAAGGACCTCTTCACCAACAATGGCGAGGTTCTAATGAAAAACCTGCCCGCAGAGGCGGTGAAGGGGGCGGAGCTGCTGACAAACTACAAAAGCAACAGTCTCACTGAAGAATACAAGGAGCAGAACCAGACCGCCCTCAACATCAAAACCGACAAAAAGGGACGGACAAGCGGAAAAATCAGGCTCTCGGCCGGCATCACCAATGCCTACGACATCTCCGGCAACCTGCTGCACACCCGCGACAAATGGGCCGTTTCCGCCAACCTTTCCGCCAACAATCTGGAAAAAGGGGTTTCAAGCGGCGCAACAGTAATGTACAATTCGGACGAATTCGGCTCAAGCAACTACACCTCCCTTTCCTCCGCAGAATACGACCTTATGAGCCTCTCATTCCCTCCCACAAACGTTTACCAAGCGGATAAGGGGCTGCTTTCCATGAACATCACCTACCATCCCTCCGACAAATTCAATGTCAAGAGCCGCTTCACCGGCAACGCCTCCCTGATGAAGTCGGAAAGATACTCCGAACAGCTGTACGCCGCCACGGGGGCCACCAACTACCACAGTCTCGAACAGACAAACAGCGGCCGCCTTTTTGACGGAAGTGTAAAGCTTTTCTACCAACCAAGCAAAAAGTGGGAGTTTTCGGCAATCTCACAGTTTTTCTACAACGGATCGCGGTCGGACTATTTCCAAAGCGATTATGGTTTTGTGCGGAAGCTGAACATCTTCTCCAATGACACCAGCGACAAATACTACTTTAAGGAGGAACTGGTCTGCCACCACAAGATTGGCAAGGGACTGCTCACACCGCACATCTCCTTCCGGATGACAAACCAGGAGGAGGAAAACCAGTTGTGGACCGATTCGGCAATGCTGCCCGTCACCTATATCTGCAAGGGCGACAGCCTCGGCCTGCACCTTGGCATACAGAACCTGCAGCGCAGCCTCAAATCGGATGTCACCTACTCATTTTCCATTGCCAAAAATCTGAAAATAAAGACAAACATATCATGGGAAAGCGGACATAACGATTACAGTTATCAGGAGCTGCACCACTTTATGGATGAGAATGTCTGCTCCGCCCACCTTTCTCTGAGCAACCGGAACGGCCTTCTCAACTACTCCTTGAGAGTGTCTGCTATAGCCGACCTGTGGCAGACCGACATACGGGAAATGGAAAGGGGCTTCACCCCCTATCTGACAGCTTCGGCCAGAGTCAGCCTCAATTTCAAACCCACACACAGCCTCTCGCTCAGCGCCAGAAACGGCAGGTCGCCCATCGGACTTACCATGCTGCTGCGCGACACGCTCATCAAATCCTACAACAGCATGTACGGCGGATCTGTTATCACAGACCCTTTCAGCGAAACCACCAACATCAGCATGAGCTATCGCGTCCGGAGCAACCAATCTGGAACCGGATTTTACACAAACGCTTATTATACATATAATCAAGATTTTGCAACAACAAATTACCTTCAGGACGGGTTGTTGGGCTTCACCTTCTACGACAATAAGGGGGAGTCGCAAAGCCTCTACCTCAGCACGAGTTTGTACCAGTCCCTCAAATTCATTCCCATGGAAGCCAGCCTGTCGGGGACTTTCAACCATTCCGACCGTGAGGGCATAGTCAATGGGGAACTTGTCAGGACATTGTACGACAATTACTCCGCCCGGCTTGGCCTGGCGACACACAGTAAAGGCCGCATCAACGGTGAAATTAGCGGAAATGTCGGATTTTCGGACAACAAACTCACCAAAGTGAACAACCGGATGCAACAGATAAGCGGAAACGCCAAGTGCAGCTATGCCGATGAGCATTTGAAAGCCAGCCTGTATGCCAACTATTCACTGCTTTTGAATCGGCTGGAGGACATGAACATTTGGAATCTGGGCTTTTCGGTCACCTACAAGTTCAAGCATCTGGAAATTTGGCTGGAAGGCACGAACCTACTTAACCTCAACAAAATAGAATGGGTGCAGATTGACTTGACCCCCGTCTACACCTCCACAACAATCTATCGGAAAATCCCAGGCAGCCTGCTGATAGGCCTTGCCTACAGGTTCTCCGAGGCGAAAGAGGAGCCGGCCACCATGATTATTTACAATTAGCCGGGCTTAAAAAGGACAAATGCGTGGAATTTTTAGGACTCCCCTTTAGAACTTTCCAAAAATGAAACCAGCGCCCTGACAGCCCTTCCCCTGTGGCTGATGCGGTTTTTTTCCGCCGCATCCATTTCGGCAAAGGTCTGGTCATAGCCGTCGGGAAGGAAAATGGGATCGTAGCCGAAGCCTTCCGCACCGTGCCGTTCCAGTGTCATCAGGCCCTCCACCTTGCCCTCGAAATAATAGGTTTTTCCCTGCCAGATCAGGGCCACCACCGTGCGGAAACGGGCCGTGCGCTGTTCCAGAGGGACATTTTCCAACTCTTTCAGCACCTTGCGGACATTGTCGTCAAAACTGCAGCCCTCGCCCGCATAACGGGCCGAATAGACTCCGGGACGGCCTCCAAGCGCATCAATTTCCAATCCGGTATCGTCCGCAAAACAGTCACATTGGTAACGTTCATGCACAAACTGCGCCTTTTGCAGCGCGTTACCCTGAAGCGTGTCGGCCGTTTCGGGAATATCCACGTCACAGCCCAAATCAGTCAGGGAACGGATTTGAATGTCGGCAGGCAGCATCGCCTGAACTTCTGAAACCTTATGGAGATTATGGGTCGCAAAAACAAATGTCATATCCTGGTATTTTTACAAGATTACGTAAAACATAACGCCTTTTTGCGGCATTTAGTGTTTTTTTTCAAAAAAATTCGACATGCACACAATATTATATTTATTTTTGCGTTAACTAAAATATTAATTTAAATTTTTCGGATTATGAAAAAAGTATTATCAACCCTGATGACCGCCTTTTTTGCGGTTTTCACTGTAATGATGGTCTCATGTAATGATGACGACAAGCCCAACAACGGGAACGGAAATGGCAACGGAAACGGAAACAACGACGGCACGGTCGTGTTCGACATTGGAGAGGCCTATTGGCAGTCCGCAGACGAAGTCCACTACAACTGGACCGTAAGCATCACCGACTCCAAGTTCAAGCTCAGCTCCTTCTTTGACAACGATGAAGAGCGGTACTACAGTTTCGGAATCGGCTATTTCCCTGTAGGGGCTGAAAACAACAAGCCGCAGTATTTCAACGGAAGCAACGACCAGAGCAAAGTCCATCATGAAATGCTCAGCGCCAATGCTGACAGCACCGAATTCCTCTTCCACTCGACCATGAAGATTGACAACCGCAAGGAGGCACGCGCCTATGTCTATCTCAGCGACGGGAAATTCCATTACAGCGACGTGTTCTACATTGAACCGCAGGGCGGCGACCCCGATACCTTGGGCAACTTTGGCGTGGCCATGCCCACATTTGTAAGCAGCACCTCCAAATCCATCACCGTGAAATCGCACTTCACCGGCAACATCACCAGCCCTGAACCTTTCAAGAATGCAACCTGTGGCTTCATCTGGTGTGCCGAGAACGAGGGCGGACCCACAATTGACGGGGGCAAGATTATCGACTGCACCCAGTCCGCATGGCAAAACAACGGACAGTATTTTGAAGGCACCATTGAAGGGCTTGAAGATGGTTACAAGTACAATATTGCAGCATGGCTCCGCATGACACCGGAAAGCGACTACATTATCGGCGACTGGCGCACCATGAAGGCCCAAGACGGAGGCAACCCCGAACAGGGGGACACCGACTGGGTGAATCTCGGCCTCATCGTGCCGATGAGCAGCACCAGCATTTCCGTAACCATGACCGGCTATTTTGACAACAATCCAATCGGCCTCGGCGTGGTATACAACACCACTGGGAACCCCACGACAAGTGACAGCGTCTACAACGCCTTCGACCACATCAACATGCAGACCGGAGAATACGACGCCACAGTGCTGTCCATTTCGGAAAATAAAGACGGCTCCCGCACGGCAACAGTCCTGCTGAGCGGCCTGAAACCCGGCACAACCTATTATTTCCGCAGCTACATGCAGTTCTCCGCCGGAACACTGCCCACCATCTACAGCGAGCAGAAAAGCGAGAGCACCCCATCGAACTGATTCGGGGCAAGTATGCCTCATGCCAATGTTTGCATGAAGGCCGCATAACCAATTACAGCGGGTTCTGAACAACAGACCCGCTGTGTTTTTATGACATATTTGCAGCTGCATATTATCACATAGGGAACATTATTTCTCCTATAGCATTGTTATTCTAATAGTTATATGACTATGCCATGTTTTTTCATAGTCGTTTTGGGAATTATTTTAGGGGAAGTTCCAAAAATTGGCGCAAAAGCTTTTCTTCAGAATCCTTCAGATAACATACTGAAGGGAATATTTAGAAATTTAAGGAAAGTGACACGCCCAATATAGGTTTGGCAGAGGAATTACCCATGATATTGTAGGTAAAACAAGGGTAGCACTTGCATTGGACATTTTGGCTGCTCTGCAGACTTCGCATAGATTGGATGTCCTGATAATACATGTTTTTGATTTTTGCAACATGGACAGCATCGCAAATTGCCCATATATCATAAAATAATTGTATGGTGGCCAGTGTCCAATACAAACTGGTAAAATCATATCGGTTATATAAAGAACCGCCGTTCCCAGAGGGGGTTATTTGTGAGAGCATCCCCAACGATAAGGAGAAATGACCTGCAAAAATTGCAAGACCACGTCCCCATTCTCCAGAGATGCCCTGTCCCAATCCGGGAATAATGGCGGAACCTATACCGGCCCATACCCTGCTGTAAGGATCAGTATGTTGTGGCACATACAACCCGCTGCTATATAAATTTTTATATTCATTATAACTCATCCCTTCAGTGATGGGCGCTTCCGTATTGCTATTTTCAATATTGAAAGATTTTACTTCCCCGTTGGAGAACAGAATGGAGGATACATTGGAAATGGGTATGGCAATCACCAATCCGTCCGGATGGTTTTGTGGGATGTATTTGATTTCACGGATGGATATTTCCGTCACCTTTCCATCGATACGTTGTGAATTTTTTGTAATGATGACATCTTGTGCTGTCACCGTTAAAATGATGAAAAACAGGTTTAGACAAAGAAATATAATTTTCCCTTTCATATTGTCAATCATGCAGATTTCCGCTGCATATCGGACTGGTGCTTTTAGTGCCACAAAGCAGATGAACAATATAATGAACGAAGCGTGGCACTGTAAGCCTTACATTGTATTTGAAGGTCGTAGGAAAACCCGATAATCAAATGTAATAACAGTCCACGCTGAAACGTGGAACCGTCACACATCCTTGATTATCTGTTTGAAAATTTCCTACGTTTTCAAATACAAGGAAGCATAACGCTTCGTTTTCAATAAATTCCGACACAAACAATTTTATGTCGTATAGATTGCAAAAATAATCAAAATCTCAATGCAAATCGCATATGGATGATTATTTTATTCCGGCATTGAAAAAAAGCTTTTTTTCAATGCCGTTTTTTTCTGCGACAAAAAAATTTCATTTCGCACGCCATTCCGTATTAAAATAATTGCTACTTTTGCAAATCCTTTCGCGGGAACGGAATGGATTGTACAAATTTGTGTAGAGACGCGGCACGCCACGTCTCTACATCAAAACGGAAATAAATATTTATGTACAGACGCAAAATTTTGCGTCTCTACCATTAACCTTTTAAATGTTAAAAAAATGGACAAAATGAACGAAACCCGACGGAACGGGAAGATTCCGGAAAATGAAACAAAGGAGAAAAAAATGATTTACTTAGACCCAAAAGCCGACATGCCCTTCAAGAAGGTCTTCGGCGAACACAAGCACCTGGCCAAAAGCCTGCTGAACGCGCTGCTGCCCCTTTCCAAGGAGGAGCAGATTACCGATATTGAGTATCTGGACACCGAGCTGCTCCCTGACGCGCCGTGGCGCAAGAACACCATCGTGGACGTCCACTGCACCGACAGTCAGGGCCGCCAGTTTCTGGTGGAGATGCAGCTGCACTGGAACCACGAGTTCAAGAACCGCGTGCTGCTCAACGCCGCCAAGGCCTTCGTGCGCCAGTCCAGACAGGGAGAGAGCTACATATTGCTGCAGCCGGTATGGTCGCTCAACCTTGTCAACGACGTGTTCGAGCCGGACACAGAGGAGTACTACCACCACTACAAGATGGTGAACATAAAGAACACAAACAAGGTGATTGAGGGGCTGCAGCTGGTGTTCGTGGAGCTG
>CAJOQK010000019.1 GCA_905236885.1 uncultured Bacteroidales bacterium | reverse complement strand
AGGCAAAAAAGACTATTTGGGACAAAATGTCTATTTTGAGTTTGTCCGGGATAATTTTCAAAACAGGATATATCTGAAAACAGCATTGTCACAATGGTTTGCTGAAAACAGGGATTCCCTGATATGGATGGAGAGCAAAGACTATTTCACCAATGATCACATTGACCCGCCATTTGTGAAAGGATACTACCGCAAGCGGCAGTAAACTACAATTATATCAATTTGTCTTTCAACAATTCATAAAGATACGCCGGGCTTTGCACATACAACTCGCCTTCCTCGTCCTGTAAGGCATCCATCAATGAAGATTGGTAAACCTTTTCCATAGCCTGCTCTATGCTGCAACCAGTGTCTTCCATCACATATTTCACCAATTCGCTCAAAGCATAGTCAATAAGATATGTCGCTATTTTGTGGTGGTTGGGCTGGTTCATAGGGTTTCAACGTTTATCTTATGAAGGAAGCGTAAGGCTCGTTCCGTTCGTATGTGATTAGCGTTGCTGTTCCTCCGAAAAGCCGTGCTCTCTTTTGCGCCATACGTGTGGCCGTCGTTTTTTCGGATGTCAAATAAAATCCTCTTCCAAAATCCTTATATCTTAGGCCTTTAGCAAGATCTATTTTCACAATGTCCGTATTCGTGCCGTGATATAGTTTCATGCAAGACTCCCTCCATTTTGTTGGCAGATAATAAGCAGGTCATCTATTGTTTCATCCATTGACTGCAGGTGTTCCACGTCATAGAATTCTATAAGAAACGCCAGTCCCCTATGCTTATGCAGGTAATCAAACGCCGCCCGACGTGTCATGGAGAAGCGTTGTCCGAAAGCCTGCACAGCAGAGGTCAGGAATGGTATCTCATATTTGCTCATCGATATTACTTTTTCTGTAAAACGGGAATAATCAGAAAATATTGCACCCAAAATCTCTTTTCAAATCTGCCCCCCTTACTTCACCATCTTGCAGGCCACGCCGGTGTAGTTCTGCGGCGTGATCTGTTTCAGTTCGGCCTTCACAGCGTCGCTCACCTGCAAGGTGTCGATGAAATCGTGGATCACCTCCTTGGTGATGTGGGTTTTGCCTCGGGTCAGCGCCTTGAGTGCCTCGTAGGGCTGCGGATATTTTTCGCGGCGCAGGATGGTCTGGATGGCTTCGGAAACCACAACCCAGTTCTTCTCCAAATCCCGCTCCAAAGCCTCCTCGTTCAGCAACAGCTTGCCCAAGCCCTTCTTGAAGGAGCTGAAGGCGATGATGGTGTGCGCCAACGGAACACCCAAATTACGGGTGACGGTGCTGTCAGTCAAATCCCTTTGCAGCCGCGACACAGGCAGTTTGGCCGCGATGCCCTCCAGTAGCGCGTTGGCGATGCAGATATTTCCTTCGGAATTTTCAAAATCGATTGGATTCACCTTGTGCGGCATGGCCGAGGAACCCACCTCCCCCGCCTTCACCTGCTGGCGGAAATACTCCATGGAGACATACATCCAGATGTCCCTGTCCATGTCCAGCAGGACGGTGTTGATGCGCTTCACTCCCTCCAGATAGGCGGCCAGATGGTCGTAATGCTCAATCTGCGTGGTGGTCTGCAGACGCTGTAAACCTAATTTTTCCGAGAGAAAGCGATTTCCGAACGCTACCCAGTCCAAATCCGGATAGGCCACATGGTGCGCGTTGAAATTGCCGGTCGCACCGCCGAACTTTCCGCAGAACGGAATCTGGTCCAGCAGCTTTTTCTGCGCCTGCAACCGCTCGTAAAACACATAGAACTCCTTGCCCAGCACCGTCGGTGAGGCGGGCTGCCCGTGGGTTTTGGCCAGCATGGGCACCTCCTTCCAGGATTCGGCCCGTTCCAGCAGCGCAGCCGACAGCTCCGCAAAGGCCGGTTCCCACACCTTTTGATGGAAACTCCTCAGCAGCCAGGGCGTGGCAGTGTTGTTGATGTCCTGCGAAGTGAGGCCGAAATGGATGAACTCCTTGTATTCGGAAAGCTGCAGCGCATCCCATTTCTCCTTCAGAAAATATTCCACCGCCTTGACATCGTGGTTGGTGGTCTTCTCAATCTCCTT
>CAJOQK010000018.1 GCA_905236885.1 uncultured Bacteroidales bacterium | reverse complement strand
ATTCAGACCCGGAATCTCGCACAACAGCTTATATACCAAATCGCGGCGCTCCTTGAACTGCTCGCGCATCCAGATGATGTCCTTGTCGGTGGCGGGGTCAAGCTCCATGGCACGCACGGTGGCCTTTTGGGCGATGGAGCAGGTGGCGGAGGTGATTTGTCCCTGCAGCTTGTTGCAGGCCTTGGCTATGAACAGAGGCGCGGCGATGAAGCCGATTCTCCAGCCGGTCATGGCGTAACCCTTGGCCACACCGTTGATGGTGATCACACGCTCCTTGATTTCGGGGAACTGCGCGAGGCTCTCGTGCTTGCCCACGAAGTTGATGTGTTCGTAAATCTCGTCGGCCATCACATAGACCTGCGGATGTTTCTGCAGCATGTCGGCAATCATGCGTAACTCCTCTTTGCTGTAGAGCATGCCGGTCGGGTTTGAGGGGCTGCTGAACATGATGAGCTTGGTTTTCGGCGTGATGGCCTTTCCCAGCTGCTCGGCGGTCACCTTGAAGTCGTTCTCGATGGCGGTCTTCACATAGACGCATTCGCCGCCGGCCACCTTCACGATCTCGCGGTAGGAGACCCAGTAGGGGGTCGGAATCACCACTTCGTCACCCGGGTTGACAAGGCACTGCACCACTTGGTAGATGGACTGCTTTGCTCCTGTGGAGACAATAATCTGGTCGGGAGTGAAATCAAGGTTGTTGTCCCTCTTGAATTTTTTACAGACGGCCTCTTTCAGGTCCGCATAGCCCGGAACTGGAGGATAATGGCTGAAATTGTCGTCAATGGCCTTTTTTGCGGCCTCCTTGATAGTTTCCGGCGTGTTGAAGTCCGGTTCGCCGATGCTCAGGCTGATCACATCCTTTCCCTGTGCCTTGAGATCCCTCGCGGCCTGTGTCATGGCCAGCGTCTCGGAGGCGGCCATCTGTAATATTCTGTCAGATAATACTTCCATATAAATTTATTTTTAATGTTTGACTTCGTTTTAAAAACGCAAAATTACTCATTATCCGAATAACTTTTCCGGTTTGCATGAAATAAATTTCTGTGTGGCTTTAGGAAAATGCCCTACTATTCAAGATATACTTTGTTGTCCTTCGGATATTTGACGGTATAGGTTATTGTGAACTGGCGGTTTTCGCCCGCTTTGAGTTCAAAATCCCATGTCAGTACGCCCAAATCGCTGTTGTTGGTACCTGCTTCAGGACTGTTTTCCGTCAGTTTCACCTCCATTTCCTTGTCGGTGGAAATCGGATATTGTTCCTTGAGCCGGAGTGAGACGGGATGTCCCATGTTGTTTTTCACTGTGATAAGGTGCGAGCGGGTCGCGGTAGTGGTGCTGCCCAATGTTTTGGTGGAGGAATAGTCGGTGCGTTTTTCCCGTTTGACCACAATGCGCGGCTCTGTGGCGAGGGTCAGCGTGAGCGGTTCGGTTGTTCTGGTGTTCAGCATGGTTTTGCCTATGTGGGTGCCGTCAAACACCACGTTGGCTTCCCCTGGCAGAAGCCGATATTGTTCCCAGTCGGAGAGGGTGACCATAAGGTAAGTCTCCGCCACCAGTTTCGGGGCTGCATAGTAATAGTAATCCGCTTTCACGGAATGTTTTTTCAGATTAATAAGCTGCATTTTGCCATTGCCTGGAATATTGTAGGGCAGAGCAATCACGTAGGATGCCTCAATGTCGTTTTCCTGCAGCTCCACCAAATCGTCCATTGACTTCGGGAGGTTCATTTCCTGCGCTTCATCGGCATCCTCTCCGGTTTCTCCGGCGGGAGAGCTCTTGTAGCTGGTCAATGTGTTGGAGTATAGGTAGGCTTTTCGTGTAACGGGCGCTTTTGTGGTCTGATACATCCGCAGGAACCATGCGGAGAAGAGCGGAGCCTGGTTGGTTTGGTTGGGATGCGCGTTGGAAAGGTTTAGTTTCACCTGGTTCCAGTCCAGTCCGGTCGTCTGGCTCACCTGAGCCTTGACCATCAGGGTGACAGGTTCCCCCACGGCCGGAACTTGGATTTCATAACATGGAATCCAGGAGGCATTGGCTGTGTAGTAGGTTATTGTGATGTCCGCTTTGGCGGCAGCCGGAGCGGAAAGGGTGAGTGTCACCACGCCGCTGCGTTGACGCTCCTTTGACTCGTCCTGCTGGAGCTGTTTTTGGATGCGCAGCAGCTGCCCGTTCAGTTTGGCCTGCAATTCCTTGTTATCGTTAATGCTTTTTTGCAATGCCGGCGCTTTGGACTTATACAGTTCCATATTTGCTGCAATTTCGGCGGGTGTCATGATTTTCTCCTTCTGCTGTGTGTTGTTGCTGACGGCATCGGAGAGGGTTTTCAGTAGCTTGTTGTCCACGCTGAGGTCGTTGTTGACCTCCTGCAGTTGCCGTTGGTAATATTTCACCGAGTCGCGCAGCTTGCGGATTCGGCTGCTTTCCGTGTTGTCGGTGATGTAGTCGTTGGAAAATTCTGCGGAGGAGAGAATGTTGTTGCCTGAAACGGAGACTTTAAGGCTGGCAGTCTCTATTTCGGGGCTCAATCCTTTCACCACTACTGTCTGCGCACCGTTGCGGAGCTGGACGGAAGCGGAGTGGGTCAGCGTGGCGCCGCGCAGGTACACGGATGCGTCGGTCAGTTTGGCAAGTACGGTTTGTGGCTGGTTTTGGGCATGAAGTACAGGTAGAATAGGCAAAAGAAAAACCAGCAGAACAATTGCGGAAAAACGGTTTTGTATTTTCATAAGAAAAAAAACTGGTAACCTCTAAATTGTTTTTTCCCCATTTGCAGCATATGGCCGCCGAGGTTACAGTTAAAACCGCCACAACCGCAAAATGGGTCAATTTTCATTTTGCAAAAGTAGTAAAATATCCGATACGTTTTCAAAATTTTCGCAAAGTATTTTTCAGAAGTCCACTTTTGAATTCCCATTTGCACGTTTTTTGCAAGATTTTTGTACATTGGCAATATTTGTATTGGAATTACGATTACATTTGCAAATTTGAAAAAGGCAATATTCAAAAGAAGAAAAAAGAAAATGGAGATAAAGCATAAAAATAGCTGTTTTTTTAAAGGCAAGATATTGTTCCTGTGTATGATGGCGTGCATCTTCACAGCTTTTCAGACGAAGGCGCAAACCGCCCCGAAGCCACAGGCGGCGCAACGCACGCAGACTGCCACGCGCACACAAACCGCGCAGAAACCGCAGACGACCCAAAGCTCGCAAAAGCCGCAGTCATCGCAAAAACCTCAGACCGACCAGACTGTTACTGTGAACGGAGTGAGTTTCAAGATGGTTTTTGTAAAAGGCGGCACATTTGAAATGGGTACGGAATATGGGGAGGAGGATGAGTCTCCGGCTCATAAGGTCACTGTTTCAGATTTTTACATTGGTGAGACTGAGGTGACACAGGCGTTGTGGAAGGCTGTGATGGGGGAGAGTGCCTCCTATTTCAGGGGTGACCAGCTTCCCATGGAGGGCGTGAGCTGGAACGATTGTCAGGAGTTTATCAAAAAGCTGAACCAATTGACCGGCAAAAAATTCATGCTTCCGACCGAAGCGCAATGGGAATATGCTGCGCGTGGCGGCCAAAAAAGCAAGTCCTACCGCTTTGCGGGCGGCGATGACATTGAAAAGGTGGCCTGGTATTGGAAAAATAGCGGGAAAAGCTATATCAAGGAGTCGGATCAGGCCTGGGCTGCTGACAAAATCATGTACAACGACGGGCAGACCCATGAGGTGAAGAGCAAACTTCCCAACGAATTGGGACTGTATGACATGAGCGGCAATGTGTGGGAGTGGTGCCAGGATCTGTACGGCAAGTATGAGGAGACCGGACAGACTATCCCCAAGGACCCTAAAGGGGCGAAAGTGGGAGATGCCCGCGTGCTTCGCGGCGGCAGCTGGTACTTTTATGCGCAGCACTGCCGCATCACCAACCGGAACGGCAACAATCCGGATTACCGCTATTTCCATATCGGACTGCGGTTGGTGCTGGCGGTCAGGTAGGATCTCCCCACACAGGGCGGCAGGGTTGTGCCCCAGACAAAACGTATTGTATCATTCTTGGCTGGCACTCATCGGCTTGGTTACGCTCTTGCCGTTGTTGAAGGTGTCGCTCAGTCGGTATCCCGGTTTCGTGTATCCGTTCAGGCCGGAAAACTTTTTTTTTCACAAATCATCATCCGTATCCGGATTTCGTGTACATTTGCAGTTTGACTTAAAATGACATGGTAGGAAGAATTGTGGCCATTGATTATGGCAAGAAACGGGTTGGCGTTGCCGTAACGGATGATTTGCAAATCATTGCAAATGCGTTGACTACGGTGTCGTCCAATGATATTTTCCCCTTCTTGCGCGATTATGTCTCCAGGGAGAAGGTGGCCTTTTTTCTGGTGGGGAAGGCCAAGCAGTTGGACAATTCGGATTCCGAATCGGCCCGTTTCATCGAGCCGTTTGTGCGAAAACTGGCGCAAACCTTTCCTGAAATTCCCGTTGAGCGCATGGATGAGCGTTTCACCTCCAAAATGGCCTTCCAAACCATGATTGACGCAGGGTTGCACAAAAAGGCGCGACAGAACAAGGCGCTTGTGGATGCGTTGAGCGCCACCATATTACTGCAATCCTACATGGAAAGTGTGGACTATAAAAACAAATATGCGAAATGATATTGCCGATTACTGTATATGGGAACCCGATATTGAGGAAGGTTGCGGAACCTGTGGATTTTGAAAAGAGGGAGATTAATCTTTCCGAATTGGTGGACAATATGTTCGAAACCATGTACCAGGCCAATGGTGTGGGCCTTGCGGCCCCGCAGGTCAATTTGTCCCTTGCCCTGTTTGTGGTGGACACCGCCCCGTTTTTTGAGGAGGACAAGAGTGGGGAGAAACCTTTGAAAAAGGCCTTTTTCAATCCGGAAGTATTGGAGTTTATGGGTGAGAACACGCCGTTTAATGAAGGTTGCCTGAGCGTGCCGACCATCAACGAGGATGTGGTGCGTAAGGAGGGGGTGCGCCTCTACTATCAGGATGTGGAGGGTAATGAGTTTGAGGAGGAGTTCCATGGGAAGGCGGCCAGGGTCATCCAGCACGAGTATGACCATCTGCTCGGAAAAACTTTCGTAGACCGGCTCTCCCCGTTGAAACGCACGCTGCTCAAAAGCAAGCTGAATGAAATTGCAGTGGGCAAGAGAGTGCCTTCCTATCGGGTCAGACCGAACAAAAAATAGTCGGAAAACGGAATCTGTTTTTTGGATAATTTAATTAGAAATTTTGAAAAAAGTATATGAAAAATTTAATTATGTTTAAGAAAAATTTTACAGTTTGGACTGGCATGCTTTTGTTGGGTGCCTTTGTTTTCCTGATGGCGGCCTGCACGCCCTCCCCATCCAAGCTGCAGCAGCAGATTGCCACCCTTGAGCAGCAGGTGACCAATGACCCTGATTTGAAGCAATGGGAGGAATTGGTCGGTTTGTATGAGAAATATGTCAAACATTATCCTACCGATTCCCTATGTCCGGAATATCTGTTCAAGGAGGCGAACCTTTATCGTGTGATGAAACAGGCGGATCCGGCAATGAATGCGCTGGTGGCCGTGGTGGACCGCTATCCAGGCAGTGTGCGTGTGCCGGAATGCTATTTCATGCGTGCCCTGATTTATGAGGAGGTGGTGTATGACCCTGTCATGGCCAAACAGGCCTACCTGACCTTCCTGGAACGCTATCCTGACCATCCTTTAGCTGAAACGGCCCGCTATTCCATACAGTATTTGGGCAAGTCCCCGGAAGAGATTGTGGCAATGTTCGAGGCTGGTGCGGACAGTGTGGAAGTGGCGGACGCTGTTGCAACGGACGCGGAAAACCAAGTTGAATAGTTTACTGAAGCGGAGCTGGATAAAAGTGGAGTGATACAAGAAAATCCAACGGCAAAAAAGGCACGGCGCATGAAAATATACACTTCCTTGGATGATTTCAAACAGACTGACGACGTTGTCCTCAGTATGGGCATGTTTGACGGTGTCCATCTGGCACATCGGCAGGTGTTGCGCGAGGTGACAGAAAAGGCGCGTGCGCTGAAGGCCCTCTCCGTGGTTCTGTCGTTCAGTCCGCATCCGAGGGAGGTGCTTTCAGGCAAACCTTTCCCGTTGATACTTACCTTTCCGGAAAAGCGGGAACTGCTGGAGATGGCCGACATTGACATTTGGGTATGCATGCCGTTCACCCATTCGCTGGCAGCCCTTTCCGCAGAGGAATTTTGGGAGATGTTGGGCCGGAAAATGACTGTCCGGCAGGTGGTGCTGGGCTATAACCATGGTTTCGGGAAAGGAAAACAAGGTAATGCCCAAATGCTTGCAAAAAAAGGGGAGGTCGCCGGCTTCGGAATTACCGAACTGCCTCGTCTGCAGCTGGGAAATTTGGAAATCAGTTCCTCGGTGATACGCGAGGCGTTGCTGGCCGGTGATGTGGTCACCGCCAACCGGCTGTTGGGCTATCCCTTTTTTGCGGATCTTGCCCAGGCCGGGCTGCAAATGTGTGACAGCTCTGAAAATTCCGGTTCCCAAAGTGTTTCTCTGACCCTTCCCGCAGAAAAGCTGTTGCCGGAACAGGGAGACTATTCCGCAAGATGGAACCAACAGAAAGTTATTGTAGAAATAATTGATAATCAAAAAATAATATTGAATTTCAATGGGAATGCCCCTTCGGAGGAAACCTTGCGGCGGCATCCCCTCTATTTTATCAAACAGATATGAAGAAAAAGGATATTTTTTTGGATATCAGACCTTATCAGGACGAAGATGTCCCCTATGTGGTCAACCGGCTGCTTATGTCACAGCATTTTGTAAGCTGTCTGGTCAATTTCATTGACGAAGTGCCGCTTTCCACCCTGGTGCGCGACATGCGCAAAATCAAAACCATTGAGGAGTTACAGCATACCATTTTCAGACCCATCATCAACACCTTCGTGCAGCGAAGCATCGACAGTCTGACTTTTGGCGGGTTTGACCAGGTGGACATGCACAAGCCCCACCTGCTGATTGCCAATCACCGCGATATTCTGATGGATTCGGCCATGCTACAGGTTTATCTGATTGAGCACGGCCTGCCAACCACCCGTTCCGCCATCGGCGACAACCTGCTCTCTTCGCCCCTGATTACCGATTTGGCAAAAATCAACAACATGTTCACGGTTTTCCGTTTCCACAACACCCGTTCCATGCTGGCAAGTTCGAAGCATCTTTCCGAATACATCCGGCAGAGCGTGGTCAAGGACAAGCGTTCAGTATGGCTGGCGCAGCGCAACGGGCGTACCAAGGACGGGCTCGACAAAACCCAGCAGGGACTGTTGAAAATGATCCGCTCCAGCAGTAAGTTGCCGCTTATTGATAGTTTGAAGGAACTGAATATCATTCCGTTGACGGTGTCATACGAATATGAGCCCTGCGACCAGATGAAGGCGAGGGAACTGGTGCTGACCCGGCAGAACAAGGGTTACGTCAAGTCGCCGCAGGAGGATTTCGAAAGCATCACCAAAGGGGTTTTCTCCTACAAGGGAAGGGTGCACATGCAGTTGGGCAAACCTCTCAACGACAAGCTGGATGAGGTCGCCCAAATGGAGTTCAGTTCGGATAACGACGCCTTGCAGTATATAGCGGAGTTGATTGACAAAGAGATATATCAGGATTTCCGGTTGTGGGAGAACAATTACATGGCCTACGACATTCTGCACAATACGGAGCGTTTCGCTGAAGAGTACATGGCCGCAGAAAAGAAGGAGTTTGTGAAATATCTGCGCCGTCAGGCCAACATGGCGGATGTGAACTACACCAAGATGAAGCAGCAGCTTCTGGCCATTTATGCCAATCCGGTGGAGTCCTATCTGAAAACGGTGGATGGGATGGAGGTGTCCGAATAAAACGGCGTTCGCGGACAGATTTGTGGGTTTCTGCCAATCTGTCCGTTCCGGTTTTGGACAAAGAATAATTCTTTGATTGTGTGTTAGTTTAGACTTTAAAAGGGTAATGGCGTGAGACTGACAGGTTACACGCTGTAACCGAAAACTTCCAGGCGGCGTTCGTCATTGCGCCAGTCCTTCTGCACTTTGACGCTAAGGGCGAGAAACACTTTCTGGCCTATGAAATCCTCAATTGACTCGCGGGCGGCGATGCCCAATTTTTTGATTGCCTCCCCTTTGTGGCCCAATATGATTCCTTTCTGGCTCTCCCGTTCCACGTAAATCATTGCTTCAATGCGGGTGATGGCTTCGGATTCCTGGTAGGAGGTGACCTCAATCTGCACGCTGTAGGGAATCTCCTTTTTGTATTGCAGCAGGATTTTCTCCCGGATGATTTCTGAGACGAAGAACCGCATAGGCCTGTCTGTCAGTTCGTCTTTGGGAAAATAGGGGGGATTTTCGGGAAGGAGCGACACGATTTTTTCCATGAGTGGTTCCAGTCCGGTCTGTTTCAGGGCAGAGATGCAGCAGGTTCCTGCCGGTTCCAGCAGCTGCTCCCAATGTTGGCGGGAGGCTTCCACCTCTTCTCCGGTGGCGGTGTCCGTCTTGTTGATGACTAACAGGACCGGCAGCGGCAGTTTCTTGATTTTCTGAACCAAATCCTCTATGTAGCTGCGTTCTTTCACCTCCACCACATACAGCAGCAGGTCGGAGTCCTGCAGGGCGGATTCCACGTAGCGCATCATGTACTCCTGCATCTTGTAGGAGGGTTTCAGAACCCCGGGCGTGTCGGAGTAGACAATCTGGAAATCATCCCCGTTGACAATGCCCATGATGCGGTGGCGCGTGGTCTGGGCTTTGGAGGTGATGATGGAGAGCCGTTCGCCCGTGAGGGCGTTCATCAGGGTGGACTTTCCCACGTTGGGGTTTCCTAAAATGCTGACAAATCCTGCTTTGTGTTCCATAGTTTTAATTTCAATAGGGCCTTTTCAACGCTGGCCGTGAATCTGTTTATCTATAAGTTTTTATATGATGTTTTTCTGGAATGTCTCCTGGCGCGCTTGCAGACGGCTTTTGACGTGGGTGCCGCATCAGTATTCTTTTTTTAAAGGGTTATTGACCCATGCCTTCAGCGGCTCGTTGCCCTCCTCGCGCAGGGCTTGGAGTGTGGGCAGCTGCCGGTGGCGGATGTCCGATGCCAGTTCCTTGTAAATGAAGGCGTCGTCAAATCCTGCGGCGGCGGCCTGATGCTGGTCTGCGGCAAACACTATCCGCGACAGCCGTGCCCAGTAGATGGCGCCCATGCACATGGGGCAGGGCTCGCAGGAGGCGTAGATGGTGCATCCCTCCAGCTGGAAGGTGCCCAGTTTCCGGCAGGCCTCCCTGATGGCGGTCACTTCGGCGTGGGCGGTCGGGTCGTTGCTGGGAGTGACATGGTTGCATCCCCGGGCGATGACTGTCCCCTCTTTGACGATGATTGCGGCAAAGGGGCCTCCGTCCAGCGCTTCCCCGTTCTCCTTCGCCATGGCGATGGTCTGACGCAGGAATTTCTTGTCTTCCAATGTGATATGTTCTTCTGTTGATTCCATGTCCGTATGCTTCTTTTTATCCACTTTTCCTTAATGTATTCTTACTTCTTACTTCTTACTTCTTCAAATAAGCCAGCCTGCTCAGCCGCTCCTCGCGGAGCATTTCGTTGGCCATCTCCAGCACCTCTTCCGCCGTGATGGTCCCCACTTTCTCCAATAATTCCGGAATGGTTTCCACTTCCTTGTATATCAGGTGGTTTTTGCCAATGGAGAGCATTTCGGTCACATTTGACTCGTTTGAGATGCAGGTTTGCCCGATCAGTTGCAGTTTGGCCCTTTGGAGTTGCAGGGTTCCAAGTTTTTGTTCGCGCAATTTTTTAAACTCTTTTAAAATAAGTTCATTGCATTTTTCAAAATTTTTCTCATCCATGCCCGCATATACGGTGAAAAGGGAGGCATCGCTCAGGGCGGCGTAGGCGGATTCAATGGAGTAGACATAACCTTTCTTTTCCCGGATGGCCATGTTGAGACGGGTGTTGAGCCCCGGCCCTCCCAACAGGTTGTTCAGCAGGGAGGCGGTCAGATGTTTCCGCTCTTCATAGCGGGGCAGGGGACAGCCGATAATCAGATGGGCCTGGTTGGTCCTGATTCTCTTTTGGATATGTTGCACCTGATAGTTTTGGAAGGGTTGGCGCTGGAATTGGCGCAGCCGTTCCGGAACCAGTTCAAAATGCTGCTGTATTTCCCGGATACATTTTTTGAAGGGCAGGTTGCCTACCACTGCAATCACCATCTGGTCAGTGTGATAGGTGCGTCGGATAAAGCTCAGAATGTTCTCCCTGTGGAATTTACGCACGCTTTTCGGGGTGCCAAGAATGAAAGTTCCCAACGGATGTCCTGCAAATATTTGGTTTTCAAATTCGTCAAAAATCAGTTCTGCCGGATTGTCCTTGTAGGAATTGATTTCCTCCATCACCACCTCTTTTTCCGTCTCCAAATCCTTTTCGTGGAATGCGGCGTGGAACACAATGTCGGAAAGCAGTTCCAAAGCCCTGTCAAAGTAGCGGTTGAGCACTGAAGCGTAGAAAAAGGTCTCCTCTTTGGTGGTGTAGGCGTTCACATCCCCGCCCACATTTTCCAGGTAGGAGAGCACCTGGTATGTGTTGCGCTTTTGGGTGCTCTTGAAAATGGTGTGCTCAATGAAATGGGCGATGCCGTTCTCATCCGGCAGTTCGTCACGGGTGCCGGTGTTCACCACCAATCCCACATGGGTGACGTTTGAATCCACCTCCTTGTGAATGACCTTGATTCCGTTGTTTAATTGAAAATAGTTGTATTTTTCCATTATTCCTCTTCCGCCAGTTTTTGCATTCCGTTTTGAATCTGTTGCCACAAATCCTCAGTTTTCACATTGATGCCCGGGTAGCGGAGGTGGGCCCGCTCGTAATAGGGGCTCCGTTGCATCAGCTGCTCCCCGATGAAATTGAGAAGCACCCCTTCGGAGAGGTTTTCCAGCAAAGGCCGTTTTTTTTGTGCCAGTCTCAGCCGTTGGAGCAGGGCCAGTTCGTTCATTTTCAAATATACCGTAAAACCGTGATGCAGCAGCCAGTCCATGTTGTCTTCGAAACAGGGGGTGCCGCCGCCTAAGGCAATGACACTGTCGGTAAGTTGTGCGCTCTCATGGAGCAGTTCCTGTTCCGCCTGCCGGAAGGCGTTTTCCCCGTTTTGTTTGAAAAAATCGCTGATGTTGCCGTACTTGTTCTCAAAGCGGCAGTCCAAATCCACAAAGTCCCGTCGTGTGTGGGCGGCCAGCCGTTTGGCGATTTTGGTTTTTCCACAACCCATGTATCCCAACAGGTAGATGTTCATTTTATCAAAAAAATGTTCAGATGTTTCAATGAATCACAAGGCTTTCAGACATCAGGCAGGCTCACCGTCATGCTGCGAAACAATGCCACAGTATGGCGAAGGTGCCGGCAAAAGCGCAGTAGATTGCGAAATAGATCAGTTTGCCTTTGCTTACAATGCGGATCATCCATTTGCAGGCAAGGCATCCGGTGATGAATGCGGCCAGAAATCCGAATATCATGGCGGAAACGGGTAGGGAGGTCACCGCTTCTGTGGTGCCGGCCTCCATGATTTTCAGTACATCCAGAAATGCCTCTCCCAAAATGGGGATAAGTACCATCAGGAAGGAGAATTTGGCCACCGCCTCCTTTTTGTTGCCCAACAGCAGTCCTGTGGCAATGGTGCTGCCTGAACGGGAAATTCCGGGCAATACGGCCACCGCCTGTGCCAATCCGATGACTAAGGCATCCCACCAGCCGATTTTTTCCTTTTGGCGCGGTTTGGCGAAATAGGAGAAGGAGAGCAGACTGGCGGTAATCCAGAGGCAGATGCCGACCAAAAGCAGTCCTGAACCGAAAATTTCCTCCACCTGATCCTTGAAAAACAGGCCGACAATGAGGACTGGAATCATGGAAAAGAGGATTTTTCCAATGTAGAGGGTCTCCTCGTTCTTTTGGAAGGCGAAAAGCCCTTTGAACAGCTGTCCGATTTCCTTGCGCAGGATCACAATTGTGCTCAATACGGTTGCCACATGCACCAGAACGGTGAAAAACAGGTTTTCAGAGGATTCGACACCAAGCACCGCGCTGCCGATGCTCAAGTGTCCGCTGCTGCTGACCGGTAAAAACTCGGTAAGTCCCTGGACAAAGCCCAGGATGATGGCTTGAAAGGTGTCCATACAGAATTATGCTTGCGTTTCTTCCGTGTCTGAATTATTTTGTTTGGGCCTGTACATGATGGCGAACAGCTCTATGATGAAACCGATGACCAGTGTGATGGGCGCCAATTTCAACCTGCGTGCGTCGAATATGGCCTCGTTGAATTTGGAGGGGTCGTCGCTGCCGCCGCCGGAAAGCAGGATATAGCCCAAAATCAGTACCACCAGACCCACACCCATCAGGATATAGTTGATTTTCCGGAAGGGCATGCTCTGCGGCCATTGCTCTTTGCTTTCAATGGTTTTTGTGTTTTTCTTTACAGTTTTTTTTGTCGTATTTGTTGCCATTTCTACTCAATTAAATTTAAATGCAAAATTAGTAAAAAATAGTTTATGAAATGTAATGTAAAGAAAATTTATTTTTTGCTATCGGTTCAAGTGGAGTTCTAAAAAAAACAGAATCTTCCTGAAATAAATTCAAAATTGTTTGCAAAGTAATTTTTAGAACTCTCTTCAACAATAAAACGGACAAACTGCCGTTTTACCTATAATATGCATATTTTTATTCCTTATTTTATGTTAAGAAAAATTAGAATTCCACTGGCAATTTTGACGATAACCGCCGTCACTTTGCTGTTTTTGGGAATTAGCTGGCAATGCAGCCTGTGGATCGGTTGGGTGGCGAAAATCCAGTTTCTGCCAGCCCTGTTGGCCCTTAATGCGGGCGTTTTGGTCTTTTTGATCCTGATGACACTCATTTTCGGAAGGATTTATTGCAGTGTAATCTGCCCTTTGGGCATCATGCAGGACGGATTTTCGTGGTTAGGCGGAAAATTCCGGAAAAACCGTTTCGGGCATGTTAAGGAAAAAAAGTGGTGGAGATACGGAGTGCTGGCTATTTTCGGCATCGCGCTAATTGTAGGATTCGCCCCGCTGACCACCCTGCTGGCACCCTACAGCGCCTACGGGAGGATTGTGGGCAACCTGCTCCGACCGCTTTTCGACCTGCTTCACAACGCCGCCGCCTCATGGGACGCAAATCACGGCGGATTCCATTTTACGGAAGTGGAGATTTGGATGCGCAGCGGCATCAGCCTGGCAATTGCCGTTTTGACCTTGGTAATTCTTGGGGTTTGGGCATGGCGAAAAGGCAGGGCCTATTGCAACACCATTTGCCCGGTCGGCACCTTTTTGAGCCTGTTCGCCCGTTTTTCCCTTTTCCGCGTGCGGTTTGACAAAGAAAAATGCAAAAAATGCGGCCTTTGCGAAAAAAACTGCAAAGCATGCGCCATAGACTCCCAATCCGGGACGGTGGATTATTCCCGCTGCGTAGTTTGTGGAAACTGTCTGAAACTATGCAAGTTCGACGCGCTGCATTATGGTATCACGCCCCATAAGTGCAAATGTGGTCCGGAAGGTTCGAAATGCGGTTCGGACGACTCGAAATGCAGCCTGGAAAACTCAAAATGCGACCCGGGAAACTCAAAATGCGGCACAGAACATACGAACGATGCGGCAACCTCTTTTGATGACAAAAAAAATACTGGCACCGTGGACACTATTGATACAGGGAATGATACCGACGCAGGAAATGCCACCAATACGGAAAACGTAGCTGACACCGGAAATGCCGCCGACACCGGACGGCGCACCTTTCTTATGGCGGTAGGCATGGCGGCTGTCACAGCCTCAGTTGCCCAGACCAAACTGAAAATGGACGGAGGACTGGCGGCAATTGAAGAGAAAAAGGCTCCAAAACGGGAAATTCCTGTCACACCACCAGGTTCCGTCTCCCTCAAGCACCTGCAAAGGCACTGCACCGCCTGCCAGTTGTGCGTGTCGGCCTGCCCGAACAACGTGCTGCGCCCCTCCACCCGACTGGATTCGCTGATGCAGCCGGTAATGTCGTTTGAACGCGGATACTGCCGTCCGGAGTGCACCCGTTGCAGCCTGGTATGTCCGACCGGAGCCATAAAGCCCGTCACACCAGAGGACAAAACGGCCATCCACGCCGGACATGCCGTGTGGATCAAAGAGAACTGCCTGCCGGTGAAAGGTGGTGTCCACTGCGGGAACTGTGCACGGCACTGCCCGACCGGAGCCATCCAAATGATAAATTACGAAGGAAAGGAGATTCCCTCCATTGACACAACCAAATGCATCGGATGCGGAGCCTGCGAGAACCTGTGCCCCGCACGGCCTTTCAGCGCCATATACGTGGAAGGCAATGAGGTGCATCACATCAGGTGAAATCCGGGACAATCTGAATCCAAGTTTTGAATTTCAGAACAAAATGAATCTCCTTTTTTAAAATTCAAACTATTGCAAAATAAACAACTAAAAGCACTTACCTCAAATCAGAAAAGAGATGGACAGAAGAAATTTTATAAAAAAAATAGGGGGAGCGGCAGTGGCCGGTTCAGTGTTGCTTTCAGGCTGCCGTCCGGACAACAGACAAAAATCGGACAGCATTATTGACGGACAAGGGGAAATGACATTACGGACCAACCCCAACACCGGCGACAAGGTTTCGCTTTTGGGATACGGTATGATGCGGCTGCCGGTGGAAGCTGGCGGCACCATGCGCGAAAACCCCGACTCACCAATTGACCAGGAGATGGTGAACCGGCAGGTGGACTACGCGCTGGAGCACGGTGTGAACTATTTTGACACCGCACCGGTATATTGCCAGGGAAAATCGGAACACAGCACAGGCATCGCCCTTGCACGGCATCCCCGGAACAGCTATTTCATCGCCACCAAAATGTCCAATTTCGCACCCGCATCCTGGAACCGCGCCGATTCGGAAGCCATTTTTGAAAACTCCCTAAAAGAGCTGCAGACCGACTATGTGGACTACCTTTTGCTCCACAGTGTGGGCAACGCCAGCGAGAACATGGACGGGATGCAGACTTTTCAGGCCCGGTATCTGGACAACGGAATTCTGGACTGGCTGGTGGAACAGAAGAGTAAAGGACGTATCCGCAACCTCGGATTTTCCTACCACGGGGATGTCCGGGTGTTTGATATGCTGCTAAAATGGCACGATGAGAAGAAATACCATTGGGATTTTGTGCAGATTGAGCTGAACTACCTGGACTGGGATTTTGCGGACGAAATCAACAACCGTAACGCTGACGCATCCTATCTGTATGAGGAACTGCACAAAAGGGGCATTCCCGCCGTCATCATGGAACCGCTTTTGGGAGGCCGGTTGGCCGACCTGCCTGAGTTCATTGTCAAACATTTGCATGAACAGGAACCGGAAACTCCAGTGTCACGCTGGGCCTTCCGGTTTGCCGGAAACCCCGAAGGGGTGCTGACCGTTTTGAGCGGCATGACCTACATGGAGCATCTGAAGGAAAATGTTGCCACCTATTCGCCCCTGCGCCCTCTGACAGCGGAGGAACACGATTTGCTGATGCGGATTGCAAAAGAGATTTTCCAGTTGAAAAACATTCCCTGCACCGGCTGCAGCTACTGCATGCCATGTCCGTTCGGCATTGACATCCCCGCAATTTTCTCCCATTACAACAAATGCGTAAATGAGGGGAATCTGCCGCTGACCGACACACATGACAAAGCCTTCCGCAAGGCGCGGCAAGTCTTTTTGGTCGGGTATGACCGAAGCGTGCCCAAATTAAGGCAGGCCGACCATTGCATCGGCTGCAACAAGTGCGTTTCCCACTGTCCGCAAGGTATTTCCATTCCGGAGGAGATGCAGCGCATCAACAGCTATGTGGAAAGTCTGAAACAATCCATCTCCTGAGCTGTTTCCGAAGAAGGCATTTCCCAAACAGGCGCGTGGTGACACCTTTGTAGCAAAAGGAAATGTCCGGATTCTTATGAAATTAGAAAAATTTTCTTAAACAAATTAAACTATTTAAACTACTTTTTAAAAAAAAATAAAACAATGCCCGAAGAAAACACCGATGCTGCAAATACACTGCTCCAGCAACATGACGGAGTACAATTCCAGTCAAATGACGGAACGCAACCCCAATCGAATGACGAAACACAAACAGCACCGCCACCCCCGACCCGCAAACCCAAGTTTGTACTGACTATCGCAGGCAGCGACAGTTGCGGCGGTGCCGGCATTCAGGCCGACATCAAGACAATAAGTTCGCTCGGGCTCTACGCCGCAAGTGCAATCACAGCAATTACAGCGCAGAACACCATGGGGGTGCGAAGCATCGAGGCGGTGTCGCCAGCCATGCTCTCCGCCCAAATTGAGGCGGTATTGGAGGATTTTGATATCAAAGCCATCAAGATAGGCATGATTTACAACAGCGAAAACGTGATGGCCATAAAGAAGAGCCTGCTGAAATGCAACTATCAGGGCCCGATTGTGTTGGATCCTGTGCTGGTGGCCACCTCCGGCGACCCGCTCTCGAGCGACAATCTGGTAAACGCCATGAAAACGGAGCTGTTCCCGATGGCCACAATTGTCACTCCCAACATTCCCGAGGCGGAAGTGCTGTCCGGCATGGAGGTGAAGAGTATAGATGACATGCGTCACGCTGCAAAAAAAATAATCGCAGATACAGGTGTGGAAAATGTGCTGGTGAAAGGCGGACATGGCCTCGGCAACACAATGACCGACATACTGGTTTGCTCAAGCGGGCTGGAACGGCTTTTTCTGAACGATCGGATTGACACCCGCAACACCCATGGCACCGGCTGTACCCTCTCTTCGGCCATCGCCTCATACATGACCAGTATCAAATCGCTTCGCAAAGCGGTAAAACATGCCGTCAAATACGTGCATTGGGCTATACTTAGCGCCAAAAATCTGGACACCGGCCACGGCCACGGCAGCCTGAACCATCTCTCCCGCCCAATCAGATTAGCAACAACTGAAATCATACACACCGATGATTCAAGCAATTGAAAAAAAGCACAACCTCTCCACAGGACTGAGACGCATTCTGTACATTTTCTGCGTGCTGGCAATTTTGCTCGACACAATCTACAGTTATGTGCAGCATTATAACGAACCTCTGGACGGCGACATGGGCGAAAGCGTGCTTCCGCTTGACTACATAGAGCCTCTTTATCACGACCCGTTTGGTGTGAAGATGCTCATTGACAACGAGCCGCACGCCGCCCCGAACCGATATTTCTCCCACCGCCTGATGCACGACATTTACAGAACTTTGCCTTTTGCGTTGCAAAGGGTTACGGATCCCATCCACAGCCTTTACCACACCAACGCAATATGCAAGACCACAATGCAGCTGCTGATTGTACTACTGCTGTCATGCATCGCATGCGGAGGCTTCCATTTCAGGAAACTGAAATTTGCAATAACCTGCCTCTTTTTTTGTGCAATGATGCAAACCTGCGGTTTTAAAAACAGTATTGGCCTTATCGACCCAAGTATCACCTATTCATTCTTTTATGCACTGCCTTTGAT
>CAJOQK010000017.1 GCA_905236885.1 uncultured Bacteroidales bacterium | reverse complement strand
TGAACGACGCCTCCCTGACCTTTGACCCGGAGTCATCCTTAGCGTTGGGCTTCGGCTTCCGCTGCGGCTTTTTGGGGCTGCTGCACATGGAGATTATCCAGGAGCGGCTGGACCGAGAGTTCAATATGGATGTGATCACCACGGTGCCAAATGTCTCCTACAAGGTCTTCACCACCCAGCATACGGTGGTGGATGTGCACAACCCTTCGGGCATGCCTGCGCTGAACAACATCGACCACATTGAGGAACCGTACATTGCGGCGCAGATCATCACCAAGACGGACTACATCGGGCCGATCATGAAGCTCTGCCTTGACAAGCGCGGCACGCTGAAAAGCCAGTCCTACCTCACCACCGACCGCATCGAAATCAATTTCGACCTGCCGTTGGGCGAGATAGTGTTCGACTTTTATGACAAGCTGAAGAGCTGCTCCAAGGGCTATGCCTCCTTCGACTACTACTTGAGCGACTACAAGCCTTCCAAACTGGCCAAGCTGGACATCCTGCTCAACGGGGATTCGGTGGATGCGCTCTCCACGCTGATTTATGTGGACAACGCCTACGCCTTCGGGCGGCGCATGTGCGAGAAGCTGAAGGAACTGATTCCGCGCCAGCAGTTCGACATCGCGATACAGGCGGCCATCGGGTCGAAAATCATCGCCCGCGAGACGGTGAAGCAGGTGCGTAAAGATGTGACAGCCAAGTGTTACGGCGGTGACATCACCCGTAAGCGTAAGCTGCTGGAAAAGCAGAAGGCCGGCAAGAAGCGGATGCGCCAGATCGGGAACGTAGAGGTGCCGCAGTCGGCATTTTTGGCAGTGCTGAAAATTGATTGATGCCTGAATTGCAGCTTTCTGCAAAATTTTTGTCTATCTGTGAAAAATCACATTGTTTTTTTGTGTACATTTGCAATCTTATAAAATATAGATTCATTAGGAATGGAAGAGATGATTTTGATATTGGATTTCGGATCCCAATACACCCAGTTGATTGCGCGTAAAGTGCGTGAAATCAATGTGTATTGTGAAATTAAACCTTATAATGCGGTGCAGGAGCTGCCTGCCAACGTGAAGGGAATCATTCTGTCGGGAAGCCCCTCGTCGGTCAATGATGCGGACGCTCCGGTCCCTGCCATTGAAAAGTGGAAGGGAAAAGTGCCGATATTGGGAGTCTGTTACGGCGCACAGTTCATGGCGCAGCATTTTGGCGGCAAGGTGCAGTCTTCACCCACTCGGGAATACGGGCGGGCGCGGCTCTCCTTCATTGACAGCCAGAGCAGGTTGATGAAAGACATCGATTTGCAGTCACAGGTCTGGATGTCCCACGGGGACACGATTGTGGAGATTCCTGAAGGTTTTGAGAAAATATGCAGCACCGAAACGGTCGCTTTAGCAGGTTTCAAGGTGCGGGGCGAGGAGACCTATGGCATCCAGTTCCATCCTGAGGTGCATCATTCCGAACAGGGCAAAATCCTTCTCGGTAATTTCGTCAAGGGGATTTGCGGCTGCCAGGGCAACTGGACTTCCGAATCGTTTGTGGATCTGACTGTACGTGAGCTGCAGGCCAAATTGGGCAACGACAAGGTAATTCTCGGCTTGTCGGGCGGTGTGGACTCCACTGTAGCGGCCTACCTGCTGAACAGGGCCATCGGAAAAAATCTCTATGGCATATTTGTGGACACCGGTCTGCTGCGTAAGGATGAGTTCGATTCGGTCATGACCTCCTGCAAGCAGATAGGAATCAATATCATTGGAGTGAAGGCCGGACCCATTTTTTATGAAAAGCTCAAAGGGGTCACCGATCCGGAAAAGAAACGGAAAATCATCGGAGCCACTTTCATTGAAGTTTTTGATGCGGAGGCGCAGAAACTTAAAGATGTCAAATGGCTGGCGCAAGGGACAATCTATCCCGATGTGATAGAGTCGGTGTCGGTCAAGGGGCCGTCGGCCACCATCAAGTCCCACCATAATGTGGGCGGTCTGCCGGAACGGATGCACCTGAAAATTGTGGAGCCGTTGCGCTTTTTGTTCAAGGATGAGGTGCGCCAGGTAGGGGAAACCCTGCAGGTTCCGAAGGATCTGCTTTACCGCCATCCTTTCCCCGGGCCCGGTCTGGGCATCCGTATTTTGGGTGACATCACCGAGGAGAAGGTGCGCATTTTGCAGGAGGTGGACGCCATTTTCCTGAAAAACCTGCGCGAGGCGGGATGGTACCACCAGTGCTGGCAGGCGCTTTCCGTGCTGCTGCCAGTGCGCAGCGTAGGGGTTATGGGCGATGAACGCACATACGAGAACTGCGTGGCGCTGCGTGCGGTCACCTCTGTTGACGGCATGACCGCCGACTGGGTGCATCTGCCTTATGACCTGCTGGCCAAAACTTCCAGCGAAATCATCAACAAGGTGAGAGGGGTGAACCGTGTGGTGTATGACATCAGCTCCAAACCGCCTGCAACCATAGAGTGGGAATAGATATGGCGGAAATGGCGGCTGATAAGCGTGAAGGCGGTGGAAAATGTCCGGTCCTGCAAAGGGTGCTGAAAGTGGTGATGCTGTTTTCGGCGGCGGTGCTGGTGATCGCATCCACGTGGCTGGACCAGTTCGCCTATCGCCAGCACCTGATGTGGGCTTCAGGCGGTGTGCTCTCCGTCTGCTGCTTGGTTTTTGCCCTGTTGAATAAGGAACAGTTGAAAAACAGAAAGGAGGAGTCATGAAACATTTGCAGGCCGCCTTCGGGCGGCATAACGATGCCGGGATGTATGTGGCGGTGCTTGTTTTGGGCATTGTCGGTTGGTTGGTTTTGGGAAGCATTCCAATTGTTGCGCTGACGATTGGCAAAGAGCTTATGACTGGCGACGAAGGCAGTTCCATTTCGGTAGGAATATTGCAGCAAATCATGTCTCCGAATGGATTCATCACTTTGATGTTCAGTTCTTTTGTAATAGGACTGATTGTGCTTGTCCTGTTGGTGCGCCTGATGCACCGGCGCGGATTCAGCAGTGTGGTCAATGGAAGGGAGAAGGTTCGCTGGAGCCATTTTTTCACCGCTTTCGGACTCTATTTCCTGCTTATGGCTCTGTTCCATGGTATCATGCTGCTGGTTGACAGGGACAATATCCTCTTCCAGTTTGATGCCAGGGCTTTTTTCAGCATGCTTCCTCTGCTGCTGGTGCTGGTGCCGCTGCAGACCTTGTTCGAGGAGTATCTCTTCCGGGGCTATCTGATGCAGGCCGTGTCGGTCTGGAGCAGGCGTGTATGGCGGGTATGGATAGTTCCCGCCATTGCCTTTGCTTTGGCCCATTCCGCCAATCCTGAGGTGGGTGCCTACGGCTTTTTCATGATGATGTCCCAATATTTGCTGTTGGCATTGATTTTTGGCCTGTTCACCCTGGCCGATGACGGTCTGGAGGTCTCATGGGGCATGCACACGGCCAACAACCTGTTCTTGCTACTGTTCTTTACGGAGCCACATTCCGCCATGCCGACACCTGCGGTCTGGTGTTACAAGGATGCCTCCCCATCGTTGCTGGATTCGCTTGAAATAGTGTTGTTCGGGGTGGTCCTGTGGTTGGTTTTCCGCCGTATCTACCAGTGGAAACGGCCTGTTTTGGGCGGTAAATTAAACTTTTTTTGAAAAAATAGTCTTTTTATCAGAGAATAAATTAGAAAAAAATACAGATATGAAGAAAATAACACTACTCTGCCTCCTGATCTGCAGCCTCTTTACGGCGGCATTTGCGCAGGTTCCTGACACGCTGGTTGAGAACGGGAAAAAATACCTGATCCATGAAGTGGTGAAAGGTCAGACCCTGTATGGGCTTTCGCGCCAGTACCATTGGAGTGTGGACAGTCTGATCAAGGATAATCCGGGAACGGAAAACGGTATCCAAATCGGACAGCGCCTGAAGATTTATGTCGGGAAGGCAGTGGAAAAGAAAGAGATCACCTATGTGGTGCAGAAGGGGGACAATCTCTACTACATTGCCCGCAAATATGGCGTGACCCTGCAAAACCTGTACGATTGGAACCCCGGCCTGACCGACCGGATTGACATCGGGCAGAAAATCAAAATCATCCAAAAGGTGCAGGCGCAGCCCAGCAAGCAACAGGGCGAGCCACAAGGCCAGCAGCAGGCCAAGCCACAAGGTCAGAAGCCGGTACAAGCGCAAAACCAGCCTGTCAGACAGGAACCGGAGGTGAAACCTGAACCGTTGCCCCAGGAGGAGACAACCTCCTATATCTCACCCAAAAAGGAAAAAAAGCGTGATGCTGTGGTCACACCGGTAGTTATGGAGGGAAAAGAGGATCTCCAAATCTATGAAAACCGTCCTGAGGAGCAGCCGATGACACGGGCCGGAGAACGGAAAAGCAGCTATAATGTCTATCTGTTGCTTCCTTTGTATACCCAGCAGCTGGAAAATGTGCTGTCCATCAATAAAGTGGAGGATATGGATGCCTATAACCGCATCAAAAGTTTCAATTTCATGCAGTTTTATGAAGCGGCTTTGTTGGCGTTGGATGACATCGACCCACAGGATGTAAAAATCAATTTTTATGTAAAGGATGTCAATGAGCAGAACGACCAGGAATTGAAACAATGGATTATGGATGGGGTTTTTGAGGATGCGGATTTGATTATCGGTCCGTTCTTCCGCACTAATTTTGCAACATTGTTATCCTATATACAGGGGAAAAACATTACCATGGTGAATCCTTTCACGGTGAACATTGAAGGAAATACGGCTCCTTTGTTCAAGGTGGCCGCCTCCTATGCAAATCAGGCCAGAACCCTTGCTGACTACATCAGCGGACAGTATGACAGGGCACAGATTGTGCTGGTAAACAACCATGGAGCCGATGAGCGTATGATTGCAGCCTATAAAACCGCCCTCTATTTGCAGCTGCAGGATTATCCCTCAATCATGATCAGGGAGGTGAACTATGCGCAGGGTGGTGTTTCGGCAGTCAAGTCAGCGGTGAATCCGACCTGTGAGAATTTTGTGGTGGCCTTTTTCGAGGGGGAGATTTCCGTGACCCATTTTGTCCAGTCGTTGGGCAAGCTGAAGCTGGAAAACCTGACCTTGGTCACCTCTTCCAAATGGAGAAAATATGATAAAATTGAAAATGAATATTTTGCCACATTAAAGACCCATTACATCGACCAGTTTTTTGTGGATTACACACGTCCTGAGGTCATCCGATTCATTGACCGTTTCCGCGAGACCTACAGTATGGAACCCACCCTGGACCAGTTCGCGTTTCAGGGATATGACATCACCTTCTTCTTTGTCAATGCCTTGCTACGATACGGCAATGGTTTTGGTGAGGAGGTGAACCAGATGCAGCTGCCGCTTCTGGGCACGCAGTTCCATTTCCAGAAATACAGCAACCTGACCTACGAAAACAGTTTCACCCATCTGTACAAATTGGATGAGGATTACCAATACACCGATATCCGGCAGCAGGAAAAAAAGGATGACTCGCCGTTGGAAAACAGGCAGAACAGGGATAAACGTAAAAAATAGCGGTATGGAGAACAAGGTTGTCATATTGTCGGCCCCGTCGGGCTGTGGAAAAACCACCATTTTGCAGGCACTCATGAAAATGGGGCTGCCTTTGGAGTTTTCCATTTCGGCCACCAGCCGTCCCAAGCGTGCCAATGAGGAGGATGGGAAAGACTATTATTTCTTTACGCCGGAGCAGTTTCAGGAAAAAATCCGGCAGCAGGCCTTTTTGGAGTGGAACGAGGTCTACACCAATCAGTTTTACGGCACTTTGATGTCTGAAATAGAGCGGATTGCACACAATGGGAACCATGTGATTTTCGATGTGGATGTCAAAGGCGGCCTCTCCATCAAGGAGCGTTTCGGGAAGTCGGCACTGGCCATTTTTGTGATGCCGCCCTCCCTGGAGGCTTTGAGGGAAAGGTTGCTCCATCGTGGAACGGAAACTCCGGAGTCATTGGAAAAACGGCTCCAGCGGGCCGGTTATGAAATCTCTTTTTCCAAACAGTTCGACTATGTGCTGGTCAATGATGATTTGGAAAAGGCAATAGATGAGGCGTATACCTGTATTCTCAGTTTTTTGGAAGGGAAGGAAATGCCCGGATCTGACAATGCCGGAAAGTCCGGACCAAACAATCCGGAAAAGTCCGGACCAAACAGTCTGTAAGCTTCAAACCATTGTAACCCTGTAATTTTGTTGCCGGATGATAGTCTGTATAGCCGAAAAGCCGAGTGTAGCCAAGGATATTGCCCGTGTGTTGGGCGCTAACCAGAGCCATAATGGTTACATGGAAGGCAATGGCTATCAGGTTACTTGGACGTTCGGCCATCTCTGCACCCTCAAGGAGCCGGAAGATTACACGCCCATGTGGAAGGCCTGGGCGTTGAGCCGTTTGCCGATGATTCCGCCCCGTTTCGGCATCAAATTGATAGATAGCGCTTCCATCCAAAAACAGTTCCAGATTATCGAAAAACTGATGCAACAGGCCGACAGCATTGTCAATTGCGGTGATGCGGGGCAGGAAGGGGAACTGATCCAGCGTTGGGTTATGCAGAAGGCGCGGGCGAATTGTCCGGTGAAACGGCTCTGGATCTCCTCGCTGACGGAGGAGGCCATCAGGGAAGGCTTCTCCAACTTGAAGGAGCAGTCGGAATACCAGTCATTGTACGAAGCGGGGTTGTCGCGTGCCATCGGCGACTGGTTGCTTGGCATGAACGCGACCCGTCTCTATACCTTGAAATATGGGCAGAACCGGCAGGTGCTTTCCATCGGTCGGGTTCAGACACCCACTTTGGCTTTGATTGTAAATCGTTTTGAAGAGATCCAAAACTTCAAGCCGGAAACCTACTGGACTTTGTCCACACTGTACCGGCAAACCATTTTCACCGCCACTCAGGGCAAATATCTTGACCGCGAAAAAGGGGAGGAGGCCTTGCGGCAGATTACCGGCAAACCGTTTGTGGTGAAGGATATCCAGACCAAAAAGGGGAATGAGGCTCCGCCACGCCTGTTTGACCTTACTTCCCTGCAGGTTGAATGCAACCGCAAATATGGTTTTTCAGCCGAACAGACCCTGCAGCTGATACAAAGCCTCTATGAGAAGAAATTTACCACCTATCCCCGTGTCGACACCACCTATCTGAGTGACGACATTTATCCCAAGTGTCCTAAAATCCTCTCCGGATTGAGAAACTATGCCGCCCTGACACAACCGTTGTCCGGCAAAAAGCTGCTCAAGCGCAAAAAAGTGTTTGACAGCAGCAAGGTTACCGACCACCATGCCATCATTCCTACCGGTGTGCCTGCGCAAAACCTTTCACCGCAGGAAAGTATGGTGTATGACGAAGTGTGCCGGCATTTCATAGCGGTGTTCTATCCTGATTGCCAGGTTTCCACCACCACTGTGCTGGGCAAGGTTGAAGCGGTCGATTTCAAGGCCTCAGGAAAGCAGATTCTGGAACAGGGATGGCGTGTTGTGATTGCGCCAGCTGTCCAAAAGGAGCGTTCGGAAGGGAAGGATTCTGACGAGCAGGAGAAAGAGGAAAAGGAGGTGGAGGAAAAACTTTTGCCATTATTTGAAAAAGGCGAGTCGGGGGAGCATCAGCCGCAATTGGCTGAAAAACAAACCACTCCGCCCAAACCCTATACCGAGGCCACACTTTTGCGCGCCATGGAGACTGCCGGAAAAAATGTGGATGATGAAACATTGCGGGAAGCTCTGAAAGAGAACGGTATAGGTCGTCCATCCACCCGCGCCGCCATCATTGAAACCCTTTTCAAGCGGGACTACATCCGCAAGGAAAGGAAAAAGTTATTTCCTACTCCGACAGGTATCAATCTGATACACACAATTCAGGATGAACTGCTGAAAAGTGCGGAGCTGACCGGCATCTGGGAGAAGAAACTCCGTGAAATCGAACAGCACAAATACGATGCACGGCAGTTTTTGGAGGAACTCAAGCAGATGGTGCGTGAATTGGTGTTCAAGGTGATGAACGAACCGCCTCCGGGGATGGGAAAATGAATTGTTGGATTTGGCCAGTTTTTACAATCAATAAATGTTTATAAAAAATGAGAAGAATTATTTCAGTTGGGTTTGCATGTCTGGTCGTCTGCTGCCTGCAGCAGCATCTTTGGGCAGAAAGTATGGCAATGCGGGAGGACGGTCTGATCCGCCAGCTTTCGGACGGGGACACAATCAGGGTGTATAACAGTGTTTCTGTCAACAATATCAGTTCCTCCATGAAGAATTTGGCCGTGCTGCTGCCTTATCCGGAAAGCAATGCCTACCAGGAGGTGCTGGCTCATGTATACGGTTCTGCGTATGGGGATGGCGGAAAAGTCAGGAACACCAATGACCAGCGCAAATACCTCCGTTTTTTGTTCACACGCAATCAAATGGCTGGGACGGACAACGTTTCGGTCCATGACACCTTTGACATCATTTACAAGGAGGTCTCTGTTGATTTCAACAGCGTGGACACTACGCTGGGTTATGACACCCTTTCCTATGACTATCTGAACCATATTGATGGAGACGGAGCCTATATCCATCCCACGCATCCCTACATCGATTCCGTGGCCCTGATGATTTGGGAGGCCTCCTCCAAAACGGTATTGGACTATGCCCGGCGCTGTTACCAGTATGTGGCGGAGCATCTGACCTATCATCTTTATTCGGAAGGGCTGCTTTTGTTGGATACGGTGATCGCACGTCAGGGTGGAGAATGCGGGGATTTTACGACATTGCTGGTGAATTTGCTGAGAAACAGGCATATTCCGGCCAGGCACGTGGCGGCTTTCACCGCTGACGGACAATACCATGTATGGTGCGAATTCCTGTTGCCCGGCTATGGCTGGGTGCCGGTTGACGCAACTTATAAGAACGGCAACCCCGAAGGCAATTATTTCGGTGAGTATCACGAACATTACATAGTGGCGCATTACGGAATCAACCTGGATGTGACCATTTGGGACAACCAGCATTTGAACTGCGTGCTGCTGCAGAGTTTTGCATGGTGGTACAATTACAGCGGGGAATGCCATGCGGAGGCCACCCGGGAAGTGAGCGGGGAGGTGGCGCACGGTTCGCTCATTCCCATCTCAGTGACAGAAAGGCCAATCCCGGAACCTTTTGTCTGCCAGGTGCGTGACCGTAAGTTGTATTATGAGACACAAGGCAAAAAGGGTGTCAGGGTGTATGATGTGACGGGCCGGTTAGTGGGGCAGGCCATGGGGGAAAGCGGCTGTGTCACCCTGCCGGGCAGCGGTGTCTATATCGTCAGACCGGAAGGCTGTGCCGCCCGGAAAGTGATTGTGTATTAGCAGGGTGTACAACTTGCAGCATGGCTTAAATCCGGAAGTGGGATATTGAGCAAAAAAAATGGCTGTTTTTTTTTTTTCATGTGGGAATTGTATCCAAATTTTGATTACTTTTGCGGTGTCAAACTCCGCAGCCCTTGACGGGTTCGCGGGTGGGAGACAGACATACTGAAAAGACGTTGAACTAACGTTTTATCTGCGGCTCTTTGAACTTCGCAAATTCGAATCTTCCGCACGGTAAAGCAATAGTCAATGTCCACTGGTGCAACATATGCGGGTATTCCACACTTGGAATGCCATACGCATGGCACAGCGTGGGCTGCGGCATTGCTAATCCTCGGAAGATGGGCAATGCGAAGGCCTAAAGAGCGGGATGGGCAATGTTCGGATACCCGCGCTTTTTATTATGCCTTTTTCAAGAGTAGTTTTTTAATGCCGGAATCGGGTGTCGCCGGAAAAAAATATGGTGGAACCATGAGGAAGAAAAGAGGTTTTTTTGTTGTTGCCTGCTGCTGCATTGCAGTGGTGTTTGTTGGTTGTTGCAAAGAAAAAAGCAAGGAAGAAACAACAATAAGCTATGATTTTACCTGTACGGAAAATCTGCTGGATTTTGTCACACCGGTTATGGTTTTTAACGATGAAAATGGGAATCAAAATACTATTACATTGCAAAAGAACGATTTTCATTCAGATCCAAACCGAAAGACAATCACAAATGGTGATACCATATATTATATGTCATTCACGAAATCTTTGGCATGGAAACGGGTGGGGTTAAGACATTTGATGGTTGTGCAGTTCCAGTCAAAAAACAGCAGTTATCCTAACGACACATTGATGTCCTTCTCACATGGCATCAATGCTTCTGTTGTTGCAAAGACAGATAACAATACCACAGCATCCCAACATACGCCAGTTTCTAACAATGTGGTAATGAATGTCAAAAAGTATATGGACAATCTGCTGGCCACTCCGGATTCGTTAGAGGTTATTGTGGATGGGAACGGTAAAGTTGATTTCAAGAACTATCACCATTCTTATTAATGAGATGTAAAAACGATTTTCATTGTTTCTGATGGTTAGTATTTTTATAGCATTAATGGGAAAACAAAGGTAAAAAAACAACGATAACAAAAAGGTAAAATGAAGTCTAAACATTTTCGGTATTTTAAACTATATATGATAGCAGGATTCATTCTGCTGTTTATTGGTTGTAATGGTGGCGAAAACGACAAAACGACTGATACTGTTGATACGTCAGGTCTAATCAAAACAAATAATACAGAAAAAAGTGATTCAAATCAGCCGCAGAAGCCAACCTCAGCAACCCTTATGCTTGACATATCTGGTAGCATGAAAGGTATTCCAACGGTTGTCGGAGAAGAACAACGTGTGCAATTGACATGGGATGACTTTAACAATCAGGTGATTACCTTTGTAAAAGTGGATATTTATTAACAATTAAAAACAAATAATTATGTCTTGGTTAAAAAAATCAGAACCATTTGAGAAATTTTGTGCTGTTGCCTTTGTGTTCTTGGCTACACTTAGCTGTTTGGCTACAGCGCAATCTCTAACACTAACACTAGGTCTGGAGATTCTTCCTTCATGGCTAACCTTTATCTTTGCATTTATCTTAGTGTTTATGTTGTATGCGTTAACATCGTATTTGTTGGTTCAAATTGTAAATAGTTTGAACGACAATTATGCCGCAGAGAAAAACATCAAACTCCCACAACGTCGTAGTACCTTTATTGGGAGTTTGCTTGGCGTTATTCTCCTTTGGCTAGTATGCAGTATGCCAACCAATACGCACTCCATGTTGCATATGAAAGTGGCCAAAGAAGTAGCAAATGCCGAACTGGATATACAGAGAGAGGTGTTTGTAGGCAAACTGGATCTTACAGACAGGGATATAATCGAAAACTTCCAGAAGGATTCTTCGGATTTGTGTTCAAGAATAGACGTAAAGCGAGGAAAGTTTGCACAAGAGGTAACACATCAAGGTCGTCCGGGTTTAGGGGATAGCGCGAAGGTTATTCTTCATGAAATAGAGATATTATGCAAAGAACCTGCCGGATCATATTTTATTACAACAGGATACCAAAACACTCCACCCAATACTATTGTGGAGATATTTGATCGTGAGATTGTTAAATTATGTAAGAAAAGGGTAGACAAATTAAGAGTTGATCGTGATAATTTTATCATGAATAGAGCAAAAGATAGGGAAAAACTAAATGAATTAATCTCCAACATTGACAACACAAAATCAGGATTGGAAGATGGAACGATTAGTGTTAAGAAAGCAAGAAAAACCATTGATAATGGATATAGTTTTAATAGTGAATATGAGCAGGAGATATTGGACAAAGTTGAAATATTAATAAACAAAGAGATTGGGCACAATCCCAGAAATGTTCAAAAATATGTCAGATATCGGTCAGACCGGTTGTACAGCGTCTTCAATGTATGGGGAGACTTCTTTAGTGGAAAACTACCCAAAACTTTTGATATGCCCTATTGGATTCTCTGGGCTCTAATTCTCGATATTGCGGCATTCATATTTTCAACCATTGCATTTCGTGGTAAAACAAAAAAAACAAAATTTTAAAACTCAATATTATGGCTATTAACATTAATGACGGTTTGTGGGGTTGCAATAAACCCATTGTAATACCTTATGGTCAAACCAGTAGTGGGAAAACAACGGCTTTGGTTCGTTTGATAAAGTATTTACAAGATAATGATTATTCTTATAATCTTTGTAATACTTTCCATAGACATTATTACCCCGATGTGAATATTGATCAAATACAATCATTCTTTACCAAACAGTTGACAAGGCCAATTAATGAGATTGAAGGTAATGCCGATGCTTTCTTGTGCAATATTAATAAAGAGAATGAACCCATTTGCCGATTTCTCGAATCTCCTGGTGAGAATTTATTTGCTCTTCAAGGTGCAGCAGAAAATGATATCTATAGGGATGGTGGTATTATGATTGAGGACGAATTTCAGTACCTGCTGGACATTATCAACAATCGACAATATAAAAAAATATGGGTGTTTCTAATGGATCCCGGTTTCACACAAGACCTCAAAAGGGAAAAGCCTGCATATATTGCCAGAATCAAGCAAATTGCAAAAACACTCGGTCCCAATGATAATGTAATATTCCTCGTTAATAAATATGACAAAGTGACTAAGGGTTTCGCGCCAATAATTGAAGAGGAAGGTTTGAAGGGGTACATTAATCAGCTGTATGATGGAATACTTGACATGGAACCTTTTACATCAAAGACCATAAGGTGGTGGTGGCCTTTCTCTGAAAAAATAATAGAACATTTTAAAATCGTTCCGTTTTGTTCTTATGATAAGATAATTCAAGCCACAGGAACGGATGGGAAAAGATTGCCAACCCAATATGATTATAGTGACAAATCGTTTCCCCAGAATTTGTGGAATACTATAAAAGATGCTATCATGAATAAATTTTAAATGATGAATAACATAGAACTGGCCATCTCTGGGAAACCTGGGATATATGGGAGTGAATCTGTTGGCATAAATGATGATTCACTGAAGACTCGTTTGTACAATCAATGCCAACGAGATTCTGATGTTGAGTCTCGTCTGTCAATATATTTTGAACGTGTTGGTGATGATAGTTATGCGTTATACCATTTTTTAAAACCGCATAACGTTGCTCAAAAGAGGACAAAGGAAGATGAGGAGAATAACCGCAAACATGGAAGAGCAGGAAGCTATTTTGCTCTAACAATAAGACTAAAAAATAGATATTGTAAGGATTTGAAGTTCATGTACTCGCTTCTTGAAGAAATGTTCAAGAAGTATATTGTGGACAATGTCCTTTCAAATAGGAATACTGATAATTATTGGGAGTATAAAGTTAATGTACTTTCTGAAGCAAAACACATCCTTGATGAAATTGCACAAGAAGTAAGACGGGAATTTCCCAAAAATCAAGAATTATTAATTAATCTCACTCCATCTCAGATTGAACAACCATCAGGCGAAATAAAGACACTAAATTTAGATGAAATCGAAGAAAAAAAATGCCTTGATTACTTAATGTCTGGAAGCGAATTATATATATCACCAGACTACATAAAAAAGCCGCCACAAGTCAAGCCGGGCAAAAAAATAATACCCAATCAAAACAGCATCAATGGAGTGTTTGGCAGCGATGAGACGCAGATAAATAAAGATTATGAAAAAGGTTCAAATATTACAACCCCATCAAATATTTCTTTCCAAGAAATAAAAGAGTCAAGAGGTAATGATGAGGATGAATCTATATCGGAAGATACTTCACCTAACAATGGAAAATTCCTCGATTTTGATAAATTTGACTGGAAAAAATTAATAAAATATTCAGTTGCTCTTATAGTACTGGTAATAATTGGATCCTTTCTCATCAAATTATTATCTCCATCGAAAGGAGAGGACGTGAGTGGTGAAGATACCACACATACGACGGAGATAATGCAACAAGAGGTAATTGTCAAAGATGAACCAGACAACCTCCCTGACGCCAGAACGCTTGGACAATCTGAACGTTTCCGTGTAACACGTTTGGACATTAAAGGTACTTCTTATTTTGTAAAAGAAGAATGCTATAAACTCACAGCCATGATAAAAAATGGCCAAAAAGAACAGCGGGCTTTAGGAGTTGGCCTTTTTGAAATTGATGACAATAGAGTGTGGATACATCAAGATAGTTCTATTTGTATTATTTATGTTCCAAAAGACTTCAACGGGGACTCTATTCATATCAGTTATCACTACAACATTGACGGGAAAGACACTGTTTGTTCGCGTCCAGTTTTTGTAACAGACAAACTAATTCCTGCGCCTCAGTCTCCAAAAAAGAAATGAGATGGATCTCACGGTATGTTTATATCAATATAAAAAAAAATACTGTCAATATCCACATTATGATGGTATAGAGGAAACCGTTGTTGATACTTTACAAAGGGTTGTTGGATTAAAGGGGAAGCAACAGTTAGTTATTCGGCGTTATGGAGACAATGGAAAGAATACTTTAATTCTCTACAATTATGTATTGAATGAACAAAAAGAGTCGTTCGGAATTGTATTATTAACAAAAGACCGATATCCCCAGAACATTTACGGAGTCTTTTCCGCGTTAGGGAATGTTATATATGGTATCGCTAAAGAAGGAAAGATTCTTTATTTTGATTCTGAGAATAAATGGCATATTGGGTTTGGGAAAAAGAAGCTAACTCATTATGAGCCTTTATTAAAAAAACACATTCACCTTTTGTCTTCTCAAATTGGGACACAAGATTTTTCTTTTGTTCCATATTCTTCTGATTATTATCAGGTATATCAACATCAGATGGGGGTATATCAACTGTCAGACAAGACTTGGTCAATATCAGAAGCCATAAAAGAGAACAATATAATTGTCATTACAACGGAGATAGATGAGGAGAATAGTAAGAATATTCGCAATAAATTTATTGGTTTTGAGAAGGAAATAAATGACAAGGATAAGCAAATACAAGATAAAGACAAACAAATACAAGAATTAAAAGAGAAACTGCGTAAGTCCGAGGAGACCAATCAAAAACAAAGTGGCTATCACGGTGCAGAATCTTTCAACAAACAGAAAGAAATTAGGATAAAGGAAAAAACTCCTGACCGAACCAAAGCAAATCTTCCAGTAAAACCACCGAAAAAGAAAAGAGATAGAGATTGGGGTGTTGATGCTATTATAGGAGTATTTTCTTTGTTAATTTTGTTTAGCCTTATTGCACCTTGGTTTATTCCGGGACTATTGCCCAAATTAGCTGTTGCTATAACTGGTGTTGCCGTATTGCTTCTGATTCTTGTTTTTTTTGATGTTTTTATCGATAGTGAAAATGTTGTTGCATCCTTTGTATCATCAGCCATCTTACTGTCTTCATTATTGACTGGATATGGGCTAATTTGGGGATTTCCGTCATCGAAAGATATTTCAGAGAATAATTCCAATAAACAAAATGTCGAAAAAGTTGCGGAGGAAAAAACTTCTAAAACATCCAACCAACTAACAACCATTCCCCAAAGCTTTGTTCTTGTGCCATCTGGGACATTACGAAAATACGAAGGTAAAGACTGGCCTATTGATAGCTTCTATATCAGCAAGTATGAATTAACTCAAAAAGAATATGTTGACTTAATGTGTGACAATCCGAGCAAATACCAGGGGGATAGTCTTCCGGTTCAAGGAGTGACAAATTTTGATGCAGTTTGTTATTGCAACAAAAGGAGTGCAATGGAAGGGTACGATGGATTCTATGAAATTGATAGCAATGACAAAGTTGTTTTTAACAAGCACGGTAATGGATACCGATTGCCTATGGAATATGAATGGATTTTCGCAGCCAGATGTGGTGAAGAAAAGACAACAAAATATGCAGCAGGAGACTCCTTAAATAGAATTGCATGGTATGGTGGAAATAGTGGGAATAGACCTCATGAAGTTGGACTAAAAAAAGCAAATGGAAGGGGATTGTATGATATGAATGGGAATGTGTGCGAACTATGTCTCTTTAATGATGGTCGTGTATGGGGCTATGGTAGCTACTACAATTCATATATTTGTTTTAAAGAAGGATCTTGTATGACTGGTTGGGGAGGAACATTGAGTTCTAAAAAGGAGCAGGTTGAGGAAAACGGAATTAGGCTAGTATTTGTTCCGAGACGAGTTTCACCTCAAAAAGAAACCGATCAAGTTCGCAAAGGGATTAAGGATGGTAAGTCTGTATCAGGAACCAGTCTTGTTATAACAAAAAATCAGAGTAATGAGACAAAACCAACTGCGACAGAAAAGGAAGTGCCAACGCAAGCGGAGAGGCTCCGTTTAGCAAAAAAGAATAGTGATTGGAGCAGCATGAAGAAACTCGCAGATGAAGGTTATTTGCCGGCTTATGTGCCTCTTGCCAAACATTATAAAAGCAACCCTAAGCAACATGGATTGGCAAAGAAGTATGCATTAAAGGCAAAAAATGCGGGAATCAATGAAGCTGATTCAATATTAAAATATTTGGAAAAATTAGATTATTAATACTGAATATTATGTTACGTAAAAAAATTATTACATTTTGTGGAATACTATTCGTTAGTTGTATTCCTGTTTTCTCTCAAACCTTGAAAGAAAAAGCTGAGGCTGGAGACAAGAATGCACAATATGAATGGGGTTGTCAATGTTTAGCTGCCGGAATATCAAAAGCGGAGCAAGACAGACTTTCTGTTATTGCAGGTCTTGGCTCTAAGCGTAAGGGAAAGTATCAAAGTCATTATGACTATGGAGAAAAAAATATGCGAGAAGCATTTGGATGGTTCAGTAAAGCTGCAGAGCAAAAGCATTCCGGTGCTATGTATTATCTTGGAAAGTGCTATCATTATGGATATGGGGTGCATAGTGATATGGGAAAGGCTGTGGAATGGTATAAGCAAAGTGCCGATGTTTATAATAATCCAGATGCAGAATATGCTCTCGCACTTTTATATTTATGGGGAAGAGGTGTGAAAAAAGATTCAATAGAAGCAGTGGATTGGTTATTACATTCTGCTGCAGGAGGATGGCTCCTTGCCAATGGGTTAGGAGGCTATGATAAAAAAGAAGCCAATGATACAGCGGAAATAATGTTAAAAGAGTTATGTTCAATCAAATCATCCAAATATTTGCGTTATTTTTTATCAATGTTAGGAGTTTTGTATAATGAAAAAGAAGATTATGTTAATGCTGAAAGATATTTTAAAGAATCAATTGAATTGGGAGGTTGTTTAGGAACTGTTGAGTTAGGGTTAATGTATTTTTATATTGTGGTGAATACACCACAACTGTTTGAATATTACGGTAGGATAGAAGATTTTGATTTGGTATTTGAAAATTTCATGTTTGATGATAATACTGCCTGCGTGAAATATTCAAAAAACAAGCGATGGGCAAACGATGACAATGTGGCATATTGGCTTGAAGAGGCCATTAAATGTGGTGCGGGGTCTTTCTCCTATGGTGCAATGCAATACACTGTATATGATCATCTCCTCTTTGCATATGTTGATGGTGTAGGAACAAAAAAGAATTTAGAAAGAGCTGTAGAAATATCGTTGCTATATTTGTCGGATACAGCTGTTGACGAAGGAACGCGTTATAATGTGCAGAGTGTATTGTCCCTTGCTTTGGAAAAAACAGAACTCCAATCAAAAGTTTTTTCATTATGTAATAAAATGTATCAGGAGTATAAGAAGAACATACACTATGAAAAGTATAATGATGGCATTATTTACACCGCTGCTGTTTTAGGAAAATGTTACTACAAGGGGATTGGAACAACAAAAAAATATGACTTGGCTTTCAGGTATCTATTAGAGGCTGCAAATGGTGGAGATTGTGAATCAATGAGATTGTTGGCTGCATGTTATAGATATGGTAGAGGTGTTACTGTTGATGAAGTAAAGGAAAAAGAGTGGTTAAATAAAGCTGCAAAATGCGGAGACTGGAAAGCAATAGAAGTGTTAAAAGGAAAGAAACAATGAAGAATTGGTGCAATGTTTTATAAGTGTTTTTTGAGGTGGGCGTAGGTGGTCAGAAAAGTCAATTAATTTGTTGAATTTAGGAAATTAATAACAAACAAAAAGTTACACCAGACAAGGATAAGGGTTTAGAAGATGGAAAAGACATTTATAATAGCTGCATTTGCTGGGATGGCCATGATAGTGGCATCATGTGGTAATTCTTTTCGGAATGATGGTGATCTGCCATCTAATATCTTCAATCCGACACCGGAATATAATGACCATTCCAGTGGGCAATCGACACAGATGGTGTCATGTCCCATGTGCAGCGGAACAGGTGTTTTCGACTACTTGCCAGGCGATGCATTTGCACCGAAAGAGGTGTGTCCGGCCTGCGAGGGAAAGGGGGTGTGCAGCACAGAGAGAGCGCAAGAAGCCATACAAGCCAAAGCGCAAGCGGAAGCGATAATGAATGGAGGATACAATAATGGGGGTGGGTATTACAATGGCGGAGGATATGGCAGCGGTCGTAGCGCATACGAGATAGAAAATGACCTGCGGAAGGCTTACGAGCTTTTGGAAAGCATGGAAGAAGATTACAGAAACTGCTCAAGTGGTGTAATTAAGGAGCAGTATCCGCAAATGATTGCCAATCAGCGGGAGCGCATTGCCCAATTGGAAGCAGAGCTATGGAGAGTGCAATGATTCCAAATGTGTATATAATTATATGAATAATAGTATTTTAATTTGTTATAATAATCCATTTAAATATGAGGGTAAATTTTAAAAGCGGACTGCTTTTTGTGATGTTTTTGTTGCCGGTATTTTGTGTAACTGCGCAGAATGCGGAGAAGAGGCATTTCGTGTTGTATGACCAGCCATACAATTATTCATTTGGCCTGAAATATGGTCATTCGGTGCATTCGCCCGCTTACTTGGGTGCGGAATTCAACTGCCGTTGGTTCGGTGTGGGTGTTGAGGTGGACAGGTTTTCGAGATGGCGGGATAATGATTGTATTTCCGTACCATTTACTGTAATAGATGTTTTGCAATTGCAAAGTTTTTCACTTGAAGCACATGCTTTATTCAGATATTTCTCTGTCGGATGTGCCTGGGGTATGTCAACATATTTGTTCACTATAATAGAAACATCTGCTTTAAATGGTGAAGGCAATGAAAAAGAGTTCTTTGTGCGTCCTTATGTGTCAGGCTATGTGCCAATGCTAAACAACCGTATTTTATTGAATGCCACAATGGGTTACGATTTAGGAATGGAAAATTCAGGTTTATATTTTGGAATAGGAATATCAAAGACATTATTATGAAAAAGTTGTTTATCATTTTGTTTTCATTAGTTTGCTTTACTTCATTTGGTTTTGCGCAATGGAGCATGGGGCTTTCTGTCGGTCCTGATTACAGTCATTATAATTATGATGTGCAATGGGCTTATGATTTTCGGCTCAAAAGTTATTGGGGCGTTGCCATGGAGGTTCCGTTGTCTTATGCTGTGAATGATTGGTTCTCAATTAAGTCTGGTGTGTCATTTCAGGAAAGAGGCTATTGTTTGCTTCGTTCCCACCAATATTCAAAATATAGTGAGCTGAACAGGCAGGATTTGTTTCTGTCACTTCCCATAGAGGCAGTTTTTTCATTTGGAGGCAGGAAATTGAAAGGATTCTTTAATGCGGGAGGTTATGTTTCATATTGGTTGTGTTCAAGGTATTATGGATACGAATTGTCGGCTACATTATTTTCTCAATTATTCAGTGAGGACAAAGAATTTGAGAAAGGAGTTGACAATCGTTTGGAACTTGGATGTGTGGGCGGTATTGGTATAGATTATGCCTATTCAGAACAATGGTCATTTATTGCGGATGTGCAACTTTACTATGCGTTGTCAGATCAGCATAAAGATTACCAGTCAATGCGTTTTCCTGCAAATTATAGGAACTTTTTGTTCCAAATGGGTTTAGTATATCATTTCAAAAAAAGTAAAGTATGAAAAAAATATTAATCTATTTGTGTATTATTTTTGCATTTGTTGTATCATGCAGAAAGGATGAATTGATCAACCCTAATAATTGTTCATATTCCAATAATTTGGAACAGTTTGTGACGGTGTGGGAAGGATTGAACTCCGCATATCCCCTTTGGCAATATGATACCACTGATTGGGACAGGATATATGAAAAATATTACCATTTGTTTAAGGATGAACGTATTTCCGATTCAGTTTGGAAATCTTATTGGATTGAGCTGACATCTTCATTGTTGGATCATCATACCCAAATAGTGCTAAAACGCCCCACCTCATCAGCGTATGTTATTTTGTCTCCTGGCTTGAATGAGGTGCGATCCCGGCCTTATTATCATACCAATGTTGTGAGTATAAATCGATATAATATGATTTTGGGGTATAAATCTGATAATCGGTTGACGGATGATACGGTGTCTATGGATGGTTCCACAATGAATGCGTGTGCTGGCTTGCTGGATGGCGATATAGCCTATCTGTCACTTCCAAAGTTTAATATAAGGGATCAGATTTCAAAAAATGCAGCGGAGGCTTTCCGTTATTTTAAATTTATGGTTGGCAACAAGGAAACTGTCAGGGCTGCAATTGTTGATTTGCGTGGTAATGGTGGTGGAAATGTTTTTGATATTCATGAATTTATATCTTGTTTCACGGACAAGCCGGTGTTGTTTGGATATATTCAAAAAAAAGTTGGATTGGGAAGGCATGATTTGGGTCCCAAAATACCTTCAAGAGCATATCCGGATAATGGGAACAAAACGGATATTCCTATAATTATATTAGTGGATGTGAATTCGGCAAGTATGTCCGAGATCGCCGCTTTAGCTGTAAAACAATTACCGAGTGGTTACGTGGTGGGTGAAAGAACGTATGGTGGATTTTCCCCTTTGGTAGAGAATAATTTTGAATATGGTTTTGCAGGAGGTTTTGGCAGGGAAAGTATATTGAGTGCTGTCTTAGATGGTGGGCATTATGTATACATGCCTTTTTCCTGTTTCACTACAGTGGATGGCAAATGTCCGGAAGGGATAGGTGTCATTCCCGACAGGGAATGCCTGTTCGATTCGTTGGCTTGGTCACAGGGAATCGATAACCAGCTTGAAGAGGCGATAATTTTTGCCCGAAGCAAAATGGCAAAATAGCACATGGAAGCATTTCTGATTTTTTTCTTGAAGTCATCACTTTTATTGACAAACGTCCTAAAAATCAATGAATAGAGTTTGTACATATCTTATAGTAGGAGTTTTGGCATGTTTTGGCATAGCCTGTAGCCGTTCGGACAAACCGTTGGCAACCAAGGCTGATGTGGAATGTCCGATTCCGTCGGATGATGAAGATTCAAACTCTTTTCCATCAGAAGAGAGTTCGGATACAGCTGTGGCAGCGAAGAGAGCCTTGATTATTGGTTTGGGAGAACAGGAGGACAGCCAATGGGCCAAAATCAATGGCGACAAGGATGTGTCATACGTTCGGAAAATGCTAAAAAGTGCGGGATATGCCGATATTCGCACACTTGTCAACAGACAGGCGACCAAATCCGCTATAGTGTGCGCATTCAGGGAGATGGCCGACAGATGTTTGTCTGGAGATACGGTGTATGTTCATTTCTCCGGACACGGCCAGCAGGTGACGGATGTGAGTGGGGATGAGGAAGACGGTTGGGATGAGGCTTGGATCCCATACGATGCCTATCTGACGTATGGCGGGAAAGACAAGGGGGAGAAACACCTGATAGATGATGAAATCAACAGGCTGCTGACAAACATCCGTGACAAAATAGGTGATGATGGAAAACTGCTGGTGGTTGTGGATGCCTGCCATAGCGGGGGCTCCTCGCGTGGGGGGCATGGTGATTCGGAAGAGGATATCGTGGTGAGAGGCGCAGGGGATGACTTTGTCATTCCTTGCGAAACGAAGACAAAAACGCAAAACGCCCCTGCTCCTGAACGTTGGATAACGCTGAGTGCATGCAAGGATTTTCAGCTGAATCAGGAAATCAGCAAACCGCAGGTCGGCAAACTGACATACGCGCTTTTTATGATGGCACAGCGTAGGAAGGTAACTTTCCAAAAAATAGAGGATTTTATGAGCCAATACAGCGGCCGGTTGCCGCAGACTCCCGTGCTGACTGGAGACACAATGAACAATAAAATATCAGATTTTTTCAGATAATGGCAATAATCAGATTAAAAGTCAGGACCTATTCGGATGCGTTGTATGTGGAAGGCGTATTCAGACGCGATGATAAGATGGAAAATGCCATGTATAATCATTGCAGACGGTATTTTGAGGAACACTATCAAGGGGTGTTCTTTGCAGGGAGTGAATACAAGGATGATATTTTTCAGGAATCTTTCATCCAACTATGGAAGAATATCATCAACAGGAAGATATATGTTGAGGAAGGCGAATTACTTGGAAAGGACGGAAAGCCGTTTTCAGGCAAACTGACCACCTATTTCATGAGTATTGCCAAATTGAAGTATCTGGAAATTGTGCGGCAAGGGGAACATAACTACCTTATGCCTTTCGAAGAACTCTGCAACATAGAAAAGGAGTTAAAACGGTTGTATAGAGAACTGATATGTGGAAGTGGCGATGAAAAATATGAAGATGCAATCGGAATGATGATAGAAATTATCGCTGATTGCATTAGCAATATGTCTGAACGCTGTAATCAGATTATCAACATGTTCTATGTGGAGGAGAAGACATTGGATGAAATACTGTCAGTATTGCCGACCTTTACAAGCAAGGATGCGCTGAAGACTGCTAAAAATAAGTGTATGAATAATTTGCGAAAAACTGCACAGGCTGTTTATCAAGAATATCTGTTGGACGCTTAAAAAAAGACGTTATGATAGAGAAATATCAGGATAGCATAGATGATTATCTGTTGAACCGGATGTCGGAAGAAGAGCGTAATGTGTTTGAGGAGGATTGTGCCAAGGATGCGGAACTCAAAGAGCAATTGGACTTTACAGAGAAAGTGCGAAGAGTGCTTAAAAGTCGGTATGATATGCTTGCCAAAATGGAAGAATGGAAGAAAGTATATGAGCAGGAGGAAGAACAGGTGGCAGCCGCTGATTTTCGTCCGACGGGGAGTGAATGTGCCGCTTGTCCACCATCGTCAAAGGATTTTCAGCTATCTGAGGTAAAGAGAGACTATGGAACTAATCGCCGATTTCTTGTCAAAAAGGTTTTGTATTGGACTTCCGGTATTGCAGCGGTGTTTGTTGCAGGTTTGTTTCTGTTCAAGACACTGTATTTCACCGATTGGGATACAGGGACGGGAATGGGGTGTGCTTCCTCCCCCCCGATGGAGCATGTGACATTCCGTTCAGGAACTGATTATAAAGATATTGTATTTTTAATCAATCAAGATAAATATGAAAAAGCCTTGGACATGATTGAGGAAAAAATTCTGGCATTAAGGTGGGATTCGGTTAAACTTATGCGGAATGACAATGTGTATGGGGAAAAAATGGAGTATGACATGCGAATTGTCAGGTACAGACTGGATGAACTGAAATGGTTGAAGGTGCATGCGCTGATCGGACTTCACCGTCAGGACGAAGCCCTTTCGCTGTTGGAGGAGTTGCGCGCTTCGGACGGATATTATCGGCTGTCTGCGGATTCATTGTATAACAGTGTGAAAGGGAAATGATAGCATGAAAAGGTTAGCTGCATTGGCTATATTTATGGTTTTGTGCCACATGCCTGTAAGTTCACAGGTTTTTTCAAGAAGTGACGTGGTGCAACAATACAAACTTGCAAGTTCACACATAACAAACAAACGTTATGGCGAGGCAAGAGAGATTTTGGAACGCATTCTTCCTTCTGCAGATGATGATATCCGTGGTTATATTGTACGAGGTATGGCATTTTCGTGGTATTTGGAGGGAATTTATTGTCAGATGGAACAAAAATACAGTCGGGCATATCTGTGTATGGAACGTGCCCGTGACCTTTATCATAAGATGGGTTCGACAAAAGAAGAAATGGAATCATTGATAGAAATTGGCGACATCAAAAGGTTCCAGTATGATGTCAGGATGGCAATGGATGCCTACCAACAGGCCTGTACGCTTGCAGTGGCGATACGGAGTGATGACAAACTTATGATGATTTTGAGGAAACAATATCAGTTGAACGAACTTCTTGGAAATCGTGAACAAATATTGGATCTTAGTGCAAAAATGGATTCCTTGGCCGCAAACATACAGGACAACAATGTCCGGTTTGAATACTATAATTATTTGGGAGATGTTGCCAAAGGTCAGGAGAATTTCATTTTGGCGGAACAATGGTATAGGAAGAATGACGGTTACATCAGTATGTTGGGTGATGATTATAACGGTGCGCACAAACATCTTCACTATTCAAATCTGAGAAACCTGTATGCAAAATCGGGTGATTGGGATGGTGCCATGAAATATGCCATGCTTAGTAAAAAGGAGTTTCAAAAAGGAACAAATGAGGTCGATAGAGATTATTACATGCCGTACATGAGCATTGCAGATATTTATCGGTTGAAAGGTGACAGCATCCGGTGCTTCCAAAGTTTGGACACTTTATTTTTCTCGTTGGACAGATATGACGAACCCAAAGAAATAATGAATCTTTATACAACAAGGGCGAGGTGTTATCGGGCATTCAAGAACTATGCAAAGGCTTTGGCTGATTACAAAAAAGCGGACGAATTGTTGGCGGCGAAGTACAGCGAGGATGATGGAGACAGAATCATGCTTTTGTCTTCGATGGGAGGAATGGAACACCGTTTGGGCAATTACGACGAATCCGAGCGTTTGTATAGGAGGTATGCTACGGGAATCAGGAATTTATATGGGGAAAACCATACCATGTATATTGATGCTTTGGATTATCTTGCCAACGCGGAAGGATTTGCCGGCCATATTGAGGAAGCGTGCCGTGACTATATGGCAGCGGTTGATCTGTTGAAACCTCAAATACAGCGACGCTTGCCTTGGCTTACCACCGCGGAGCGCGAAGGCTATTGGAAGAGTGTGTCCCAATTATTTCAAGATATGACTCCGTTTGCTTTGGAGGCTGAAGCCTGCCAAACGGTTTTCACAAAGTCGTGCTATGACTGTCTTGTGCTGTCAAAGGCGTTTCTGTTGGCATCGGAGCGTTCCGCATTGGAACTGATCAGGGAACAGGGAACGGAAGAAGACCTCAATGATTATGATGAGATAGCATCCATGCAGACAATAGTCAAAAAGTTGGAAAGGAATGGGGATGTGTATAGGGACAGCATCTTGAAGCTGGTTTTAAAGACAGAACAATTGGAGGCGCGTCTGGCGAAAAGGTGTCAAAATTTTGGGGACATGACTGCATTTATGCACGTGGATTATTCGAAAATCAGGGATGGCCTTCATGGTGATGAGGTGCTGATTGATTTTACGGATTTTGTCTCAGAAAGTCGCGGAAGACTCTATGCAGCCTATGTTATTGACAACAAGCACGAGTTTCCGGTGTTGAAGAGACTGTTTGCTGAAAGCCGGATTGATTCGATGCGGGTGCCTTATCCGCACAGTTTCTATGAAAGTCCGTATGCGGAAGAAATGCTACGGATGTTATGGACTCCCTTGAAGGATTACGTGAAAAAGGGCGGCACCGTTTATTATGTGCCTTCCCAAATGCTTTTCCAGATAGCGTTGGAATCGCTGCCTCTTGCGGACGGTACGCTGCTGGGGGAGCATTATCATTTTGTAAGGCTTTCCTCTGCCCGGGAACTGGTGAGTACGGATGCCCGGCTGCATTGGGATATGGCTTCATCTAACGCCAATGTGGTGTTATATGGTGGGTTGAAATACGACCTTGATACAAATGTCATGTGGAAAGAGGCCAGAAAATATGACATTTCTTCAATGCTTGCTGTGCGTGGTGGCATCCGTAAAGGTGATTCTGTGTTTCGGGAATTGCGGGGGACGAAAAGGGAGGTTGACTCTATAGAAAAGATTTTCAGCTTCCATCATTTAGTGGTGTCATCTTACACCGGTGAAAGAGGGACGGAGGAGTCGTTCCTCAATATGAGCGGGAAGGCTCCGCAGATTCTTCATATTGCCACACACGGTTTCTTCTATACGCCGGATGAGGCGAAAGAAATAGACTATCTTCGTGGGTATCAGGATGCCATGTCGTTGTCCGGGCTTGTGATGTCTGGCGGAAATGCGGCTTGGCGGGGGCAGGAAATGCCTCAAGGTGTTCTTGGTGGCATACTTACCGCTTCCACTATTGCCCGGCTTGATTTGGGCAACACGCAGCTTGCGGTTCTATCCGCGTGCCATTCCGGAAAAGGTAAAGAGACCCCGGAAGGGCTGTACGGTTTGCAGCGTGCCTTCAAAAAGGCCGGAGTGGGAACAATGGTCATGTCGTTGTGGGAGGTGAACGACTTTGTCGGCACAGAATTCATGGTTCTCTTTTATAGGCATTTGGCAGATGCGGACAATCATTGGAACAAGCGGGAAGCGTTTGAAAAGGCGAAAGCGGCCATCAGGGAAAAATACCCGCAACCATATTATTGGGCGGGGTTTATAATGCTTGATTAAAGCGTTTTCCAGCATTGCGCTTTATGCCGGCATATTTGCCGGCATTTTTTTTTGTTTCGGGAGGGTTACCTGATGGTTGTTTTACGCATAAACTGTCAAACAAAACAATAAAGTTAAAATAATTTAGAAGTTGCGCACGACACAAAGAGAGTGTATTATATTATGCAGACACAAAATGATGTTACACTTCAGAACACGACCAAGGTTGGATTGGTAATTCTTTCTGTTTTGCTTCCCATTGCAGGCTACATCCTGTACTTTGCCAAGAAAAACGAACAGTCCGAGGCTGCACGCAACTACTTGGTCAGTGCCATTGTCGGTTCGGTGTTGGGAATTCTGTTGATGCTATAGTGGTCCTAAGCGTATGGAACAATGGGTGGTTAATCAAATTTTTTCACTTTAAAAACATTAATTATGGGAACAACAATGATTGGTGCATTCCTGTATGTGCTTTGCCGCACGATTTACAGAGAAATCAAGAAATGAGCTTGTATGCTCAAATATACAAAAATAAGATAAAATAATCGCCTTATGAGAAACATAGTTGGTTTTATGATGCAGGGTGGCGTTCCAGCCACATTGATTGTCCTTTCGCTGACAGTTTGTTTGGGCTGGCTGGTCGGGAAGGTGAAAATAAAGGGGTTCTCGTTAGGTGTTACCAACGTGCTTTTTGTGGGTATTGTTTGGAGTGCGCTGGGTGTGGTCACTGACCGGGAACTTATCGGGCTGATAAAAGATTTCGGGTTGGTGCTTTTCATCTGCACAATAGGTCTGCAGGTGGGGCCGTCGTTTTTCGCCAGTTTCCGAAAGGGTGGTTTGCAGCTGAATCTGTTGGCGGTGACCATTGTGCTGCTCGGAGTGGTGACCACGGTGCTGATATCCCTGTTCAGCGGGGAATCGTTGGATGTGATGGCCGGTGTGTACAGC
>CAJOQK010000016.1 GCA_905236885.1 uncultured Bacteroidales bacterium | reverse complement strand
GGATTTTGCTTTCGTCAACTGCATTGGAACCGGTAAGGATGAATTGCCCCGTTTCCATACGTTTGTCCACCATTGTTCTCACGGCATCCCATAGCACAGGTGCGTCCTGCCACTCGTCTATCAGACGTGGTGTCTCACCCATCAGCAGCATTGATGGCTTTACTGCTGCCGTGGCCAGGTATTGCTCCCGTTCATCCGGATTTTGTAACCGAAGTACGCTTTTGGCGTGTTGCTCGGCGGTTGTGGTTTTCCCGCACCATTTGGGGCCGACTATCAGCACGGCTCCCATCGCTTCCAGCCGTTGTTGCAGTATGGTGTCGGAGATACGTTTAAGATAATGCATCGCAGTTGTTTTTTTGAAGTGCAAAAGTAATAAAAATGTCAACACAAAATGGCAAAAGTAACGACTTTTTTTTTATTTTACAACATGTATATAAATCAATGATAATCAAATGATTTTGTCTGACAATGAGCCTTTGTTGTGAATTTTCGCTGTATTTTGCTGTGAACTTTTGCTGTAATTTGCTGTGAATTTTCGCTGTATTTTATTGTGAACTTTTGCTGTGATTTGCTGTGAACTTTTGCTTCTGTCGTGGAGCAGGAGCATTTTTTTTCGGATATGTGCAACAAATCGCGTCCAAGTGCGTTATAATAGCATCACTAACTATAAAAAAATGAATGATGGAAATACAAAAGAATGAAAGCCAGCATGTGGAGTTTAAACAATCGTGGAGAGACGATTGCTTGAAATGGATTTGTGCATTTGCAAACACTGATGGTGGAACACTTTACATTGGCGTTAGCGATAATGGTGAAGTTTGCGGAGTGGAGGATGAAAAAAAACTCATGGAGGACATCCCCAATAAAATACTTCATACCATGGGATTGATTTGCGCTGTGAATCTGTTGGGTGATAATGAAAAAAGGTATTTTCAAATCGTTGTTGAAAAGTATCCGATTCCTGTCAGTTACCATGGTAAGTATTACAAACGTTCCGGATCGACGACGCAGGAAGTGACAGGCTATGAACTTGACAAGATGATTCTTGCCGTGCATGGCCGCACTTGGGACAGCGTGCCTGTGCCGTATGTTACGGTTGATGATTTGGACAATGACGCCATAAAACTCTTCAAAACAAAGGCTCTTCAATACAACCGTCTTGACAACAACTCGTTGGATGTTTCCAATGAAATGCTTCTTCGCAATCTCCGCTTGTATGAGAATGACTATCTTACTAAAGCTGCTGTCATGTGCTTCCATCCTGACCCTGAAAAGTTTGTCACTTGTGCATACATAAAAATTGGTTTTTTTGCTGACAATGATGCAGACATACTCTATCAGGACGAAATTCACGGTCCGCTCATCATGCAGGTGGAAAAGACATTGGACTTGATTTACACCAAATACATGAAAGCTCTAATCAGTTACGACGGCATTTACCGGATGGAAACCTTCTTCTTTCCAAGGGAGGCTTTCCGTGAACTGCTTCTGAATGCTGTGATACACCGTGACTATATGCGTCCAACTCCCATTCAGATTCGGGTTTACGAACACAAAATCAGGATATGGAACATTGGGCAAATGCCATCGGAAGTGCCAGTGGAAAAACTTTATGAACCGCACTCTTCTGCGCCACGTAACCCGAATATTGCCAATGTGTTTTTCAAGGCAGGATATGTGGAAAGCTGGGGACGCGGATACAGGAACATCTCTGATATATGTGATTTACGTGAGGCGAAACTTCCCATTCCAGAGGAAAATACCGGCGGATTGGTGGTGGTATGCCCGCCAAGTGAGAAATACCTTTTGGCGGAAAAAGGGCATGGAAAAATGATTACGGAAAATGAGGAATTAAATGTCCCAATAAATGTCCCAATAAATGTCCCAATAAATGACAGGCAAAAGAAGATCCTTAAGTGTATAGTAGATAATAAGCTGGTAACGATGATGCAGCTGTCAAAACTGCTCGCAGTTTCCGATAAGACTATAAAGCGGGATTTACAGTTTCTAAAAGAAAACAATTTGATAAAAAGAGTTGGCGCCAATAAGAACGGCTGCTGGAAAATCGTTCCAACGCCTCCCAAAGACGAGGAAAATGGTTTTCATTCGACGTAATGGACAATTTTCACTTTTGGAAAAGTGAATTCCGGCAAAGACTGCCGGACGCCACCTCAAGCGGAGGTGCCTTTCGGGGCGGCTCATGACTTAATATCTTTCCCCATAAGTAACTGAGTCTTTTGAATAAACCTGGAATTGGTTGTTGACAATCGTATAATAAGTGTGACG
>CAJOQK010000015.1 GCA_905236885.1 uncultured Bacteroidales bacterium | reverse complement strand
ACCTCCCTGCGGAGCAGCTTGCTGCGGGGCGAGCGGCGGTGCCATTTCTTCAGCTTTTTCAGATCCACCTCCGGCACCGGCATGTTTTCCAACGCCTTGTTTTGTGCCTGCCAGGCTCTGAAATAGGGTTCCATATCCAAATCTTTCTCAAAATCTTTCTCTGATGTATTCACAATTTCCCTCTCCTATATGTCTTTTTCTTTTATTTTCTTTAGTTTCAATTTGATACGGCCGATCATGGTGGAAACGTTCGTCTCCGACAGGGAGAGGAAACGGGCGATTTCCGCCTGCGGAATGCCGTCAAGATACCTGTTGATCACCATTTTTTCCGTTGTTTCCAGCTGCTCTATCATCGCATACATCTTTTCCAGCAGAAGGTCGTTTTCTCTCTCCGCCAGGCCCTCCACCATCTCCTGTGTGATGGGAATCGTTTCCAGATTCCGTTTTTCTTCCCGCTCACTGGATGCGGCGGTGTTGACGGCGACCTTATAGACCCACTCCTTTTCGCGTGCCTTGTTCCGAAGCTGTCCATAGCCCTGCCAAAGGTTATATACAATATTATTGTACAGTGCATTCATCTGGTAAATGTCGTCCGGATAACAGCTTCTGCAAACCTTGTAAAGGGTGGTGTGGTGCCTTTTGACCAAAAGCGCCAACTCCGATTCCATTTCAGGAGCAAATTCCGTTTTTCCGAGTCTTTCCATAAAGATCCCCTTCTATATATAAAGACGCTCAAAATGGTCCAAATCTCACAAAAAAATGCAAAAAAATTGCAAAAAAAATGCAGATTTTTTACAAAACACTGTTTTACTTGTATTTACATTTTGCGAAAATTTGGGGCCAATACAAAGCGGCATCAGTTGCAAAAACTGGATAGAAACCTTTATTCTGAACAGGGTAAAGACTTTGCTGGCCAAGGGAGGTGGACTTAGGGGAGGGGCGGCACGGATGCCGCTGTGTGGAGTTATGCCTTCAGGTATTTCCTGATGGAGCGGAAGCGCAGGCGGATCACCCCCCAGATGGCCTCCTTGAAGATGCCGGAACTCATTTTGGAGGTGCCCTCCTTGCGGTCCACAAAAATGATTGGCATCTCCATGATTTTGAAACCTAATTTCCAAATGATATATTTCATTTCAATCTGGAAACCGTAGCCTGTATGGCGGATGCGGTCGAAATTCAGCTGTTCGAGCAGCGTGCGGCGGTAGCAGATGAAGCCTGCGGTGGTGTCCTGGATGGGGAGGCGCAGCACCATGCGCACGTATGCGGAGCCGAAATAGGACATCAGAATCCTTGACATGGGCCAGTTCACCACATTCACGCCGTTGCAGTAGCGGGAGCCGATTACCGCGTCGGCCTTCTGTTCCACGGCGGTCTGGTAAAGTTTTATCAGGTCGTTGGGATTGTGTGAAAAGTCGGCGTCCATTTCAAAAATGAAATCATAGTTGTGCGCGATGCACCATTTGAAACCATGGATGTAGGCGGTGCCCAAGCCAAGTTTCCCCTTGCGCTCCTCCAGATACAGCTTCCCGTTGAACTCTTCCATCAGGTATTTCACGATTTGGGCGGTTCCATCGGGCGAACCGTCGTCAATGACGAGGATGTGGAATTCATCCGGCAGCTGGAACACATAGCGGATGATTTTCTCAATATTTTCCTTCTCATTGTATGTCGGAATGATAACAATGCGGCGATCCATGGCGTAGAAATTTTCTATATTCTTGAATATTAAATTGTTAATTTGATTCTAAAGGGTTGTGAATCATATTGCAAAAGTAGATGAAATTTCTTTATAAGCCGTCATTCGGGTTCATTTTTTCAGAAAAAAAAGTTTGGTGATTTTTTATATATTTAATAACCAATATATTACTGATTATTCACTATAGATGTGAAAATAATGCGGGCTGCAAATTCAAATCCAATCGTTTTTTTGATTATTTTTGCAAATCTGTTTGGTCAGAAAAGTTAATTAAGTTTTAATCAAATTAAATTAAAGGTAAAATGGAATTTATAACTAATTTATGGCTGAATAACAGGTCAGTGTTCTTCTTAATTGTCGTACTGATAATTGTAACACCTTTCCTGGTTTTCTACCTACGCAAGGCAAAAAAGGAGCATCCTAAAGGACTTATCGCTGCAGCACTGAGCAACATGGGTGAGCGTTTTGGCTATTACATCATGAATGCTGTTTTAGTGTTGTTCATCTGTTCCAAATTTGGTATTCCCGACGATGTTTCGGGTATCATGTTCGCAGTGTTCTATTTTTTGATTTATGTGTTAAGTTTACCGGGTGGTATTATTGCTGACAAGACTCAAAATTACAAAAAGACAATTATCAGTGGCTTGATTGTTATGGCAATCGGATATGCTATACTTTCAATTCCCGTTTTTGCCATAAACGACAGCATGACCATTGCCTTGGTATTAACCATGCTTGCCTTGATACTGATAGCCTGTGGAAACGGTCTTTTCAAAGGAAATCTTCAGGCAATCGTTGGACAGTTGTATGATGATTTTGAAGCCGAAGCGGCAAAGAAAGGTACTGAGGCTCTCGCCGATGCAAAAAGTAAACGCGACAGCGGTTTTCAGATTTTTTATGTTTTCATTAATATTGGAGGCGTGATAGCTCCGTTTGTGGCTCCGCTTATCCGCAAGTGGTATCTTGAAATCAACAATCTGTTCTATAATGCCGATTTACCGCGTCTCTGTCACAAATTTAATCAGAACACATTGGAAGGTAACGATATGGCCAACTTGCTTGGTCTTTCAAAAGTTCAGGAAAGTGGTCTTGCCGATTACTGTACAAGTTATCTTGAGACATATAACACTGGAGTTCACATTTCTTTTATTGCTTCTGTTGCGGCCATGCTTATTTCTCTTTTCATTTTTCTTTCAGTAAAAAATCGCTTGCCGAATCCTGTGCGTAAAGAAAAATCTGCGGTTCAAGACTATACTGAAGTTGAACGTCAGTCCATGGCCAAGGAAATCAAACAACGAATGATGGCTTTGTATGCAGTGCTTGGTGTTGCCGTGTTCTTCTGGTTCTCGTTCCACCAGAATGCCCAGTCGCTTTCAATTTTTGCACGTGACTTTGTGGATACCAGTGCTATAGCTCCTGAAATTCTGCAATGTATCAATCCTTTCTTTGTGATTGTGCTGACTCCTATCATTATGTGGATTTTTGCAGCCTTTGCACGTAAAAAAGGCAGGGAATTTTCCACTCCGCGCAAAATAGCTCTTGGTATGTTTGTCGCTGCCTGTGCTTATATATTCCTGATTGTAATTGCATGTGTCAACGGATATCCATCGGGTGATGAGTTCAAAGGATTTGCTGAGGGTGTGAAGGCTTCCATGAAATGCGGTCCAGGAATCCTGATAGTGACCTATTTCTTCCTTACTGTTGCCGAATTGCTGATATCTCCGCTCGGATTGTCATTTGTTTCAAAAATTGCACCTCGGCATATGGTCGGTATTTGTCAGGGTCTCTGGCTTTCTGCCACAGCCATCGGAAATCTCTTCATATTTTTGGGTGTCAAAATGCTCAACGCATTTCCGCAGCAATGGATGACATGGGGCGTATTTGCTCTGTTCTGTCTACTTTCCATGGGAGTGATGCTTGGCATGTTGAAGTGGCTGGAGAAGGTTACGGAATAGCGGTTGCAAATTTTGGTGACCATTAGAAAAAGAGGAGCGATGCGGCTCCTCTTTTTTTGAAAAAATGTAGATATAAATGTATGCTGTTCCTTAACAGTTTGAGAATGTGAAATTCAAAACAGGGCAATTCCGTACGGATGTTGATATGAGAGACAGATGTTTGTTTGACCTTTTTAAATTAATGTAACCATGGCAAGAGTAAAGAACAAAATTGCCGCCAACGAGGATGCGGCAGTTGAGGCTGCCGCCTTCAAGGATTCCCAAACGCCGCTGATGAAGCAGTATTACTCCTTCAAGGCGCAGTATCCGGACGCGTTGCTGCTGTTCAGGGTGGGGGATTTTTACGAAACCTACGGGGAGGATGCGGTGAAGGCTTCCAAAATTTTGGACATTGTTCTGACCCGCAGGTCAAAGGGGGCTGCAGGAAGTCCTGAAATGGCCGGTTTCCCCCATCATGCCATGGATTCTTATCTGCCCAAGTTGGTGAGGGCAGGGTTGAAGGTGGCCATCTGCGACCAGCTGGAGGATCCCAAAATGACCAAGACCCTTGTCAAACGCGGGGTGACAGAGCTGGTGACACCGGGAGTCTCCTATCATGACCAGGTGCTTGAGACGCGCAAGAACAATTTTTTGGGCAGTGTGCATCTGACTGACAAGGAGACGGGAATCGCCTTGCTGGACATCTCCACGGGCGAATTTTATGTGGCGCAGGGTAACGACGAGTATATCCGCAAGCTGCTGCAGAGTTTCGCACCGGCGGAGGTCGTGCTGGAAAAGCGGAAAAAGGAGGAGTTCCAACGTCGTTTCGGAGAGCAGTACCTCTGCTATTATTTTGAGGATTGGGTGTTTACCATGGATTTTGCGACGGATATTCTGCGCAAGCATTTCCAAGTGCAGTCGTTCAGCGGTTTTGGCGTGGACAAGATTCCGGCCGGCATCATCGCCGGAGGTGCGGCCATGCACTATCTGTTTGAAACCAAGCATACCCAGGTGGACCATATCACAAAAATGTCCCGTGTGGAGGCGGAAAACTACGTTTGGCTGGATCCTTTCACCATCCGCAATTTGGAGTTGGTCAATCCGGCGCATCCTGAGGCGGCCACACTTTGTTCCGTCATGGACCAGACTCTCTCTCCCATGGGTTCCAGGCTGCTGAAACGCTGGTTGTTACTTCCTTTGAAGGACAAGGCGCAGATTGATGCCCGTTTGAATTGGGTGGAATATCTGGTCGCTCATGAAGAATGGAGGGAACAGCTTGCGGCGCAACTTGAGCTGGTGGGCGATTTGGAGCGTCTGATTTCCAAGGTTGCCGTGCATCGTGCCAATCCGAGGGAAATGCAGCAGGTGCGCCGTTCCCTGCAGGCGGTCCGGCAGACGAAGGAGCTGTGCGGGGAGTCGGATGCCGAGTTCGTGCAGGCCTGGACAAAACATCTGGATGACTGTGAGGCGTTGTGTTCGGAGATTGCGCAAACATTGGTGGAGGATCCGCCGGTGCTGACAAGCAAGGGCGGCTTTGTCCGCGACGGGGTTCATGAGGAGTTGGATGAATTGCGCCGCATCTCCTATTCGGGGAAGGACTATCTGCAAAAAATCCAGCAGGAGGAGACGGAACGGACCGGAATTTCCTCGCTGAAAATCGGTTACAACAATGTGTTCGGCTATTATCTGGAGGTGACCAATATCCACAAAAACAAGGTTCCGCCCGAATGGATCCGCAAGCAGACCCTGGCCAACGCGGAGCGTTACATCACTGAGGAGCTGAAAACCTATGAGAGCAAGATTCTGGGCGCAGAGGAGCGTATTCTGGAATTGGAGCAGCAGATTTTTGCCCGTCTGGTGGAAAATGCCGCGCAATATATCAGACCCATCCAGCAAAGCGCACAATCGGCGGCCCAATTGGATGTGTTCTGCTCCTTTGCCCATATAGCGGTCAAAAACCGTTATGTAAAGCCGGAAATCAATGAATCCTATGCCATTGACATCAAAAATGGACGGCATCCGGTGATTGAGGCCTGCCTGCCTCCTGCGGAGCAGTATATTGCCAATGACATGTATCTGGACAATGAAACCCAGCAGATTCTGATGATTACCGGTCCGAACATGTCCGGAAAGTCGGCCCTGTTACGCCAGACAGCCCTGATTGTAATCATGGCTCAGATGGGTTCGTTCGTTCCGGCGGATGAGGCCTGCATCGGGTTGGTGGATCGGATTTTCACCCGCGTTGGCGCCTCCGACAACATCTCCTCGGGTGAGTCCACCTTCATGGTGGAGATGAACGAAACCGCCAGCATCCTGAACAACATTTCCAACCGTAGCTTGGTGCTTTTGGATGAAATCGGACGTGGAACCAGTACTTTTGACGGCATTTCCATTGCATGGGCCATAGCCGAATATCTGCACGACCATCCCACTTGCAGGGCCAAAGTCCTTTTCGCCACCCATTACCATGAATTGAACCAGATGGCCTCCCGTTTCCGCCGTATGAAGAATTTCCATGTCACGGTAAAAGAGTTGGGCAATAAAATCATATTCCTGCGCAAACTGGCGCAGGGCGGTACCGAACACAGTTTCGGAATCCATGTTGCACGCATGGCAGGCATGCCTGCGGAGGTGCTGCGCAAGGCGGAGGAGGTGCTGAAAAAATTGGAACAGTCGGAACATCAGGATTTGAACAAAAAACTGGAATCGGTGCCACAATATGCCGCCCAGTTGAGTTTTGTCACATTGGACGATCCTCTGCTGCTTCAAATCAAGGAGGACATCCTCAACATTGACATTGATTCGCTGAAACCCATCGAAGCTCTGATGAAGCTGAATGCCATCAAGGATTTGTTGAAAGGGGTGCGTTAGAGTGAAGGGGGCTTTTGTCCGCAAAGAAATTTTCAGAAGTCCCTTGAAAAGAATGTCCGGATGTTTTTGGCAGGCAGGTGAAAAGTTGGAGTTAATGGTGAATTTTTGGTTCAATAATGCGGAAAAATCTGAAAAATGCTTCCATTTTTTGAGACCCAAAATGTTGTCTGGAATGAAAAAAATGTTGTCTTGACGTTGTATTTGATTATATTTAATTGAATAACAGTATAATATAAATAATAAAAAAAGTTTGTCATTTTTTATTATTCGTTTATTGGAAATAGTTACTTTTGTAATCACAATAAAAATATTTTTAACAACAAAAAATTTATACTGGTATGAAAAAATTAATGGCTTTAATGGTTGTCGCTGGTTTGACATTTGTGGCTTGCAATCAGAAACCCGCCGAAACTGAAGAAGTGAACGAAGAAGCTCAAATCGAAGAAACAACTGATCAAGTTGCTGAACCGGTTGCTGAAGTTACTGAAGAAGTGGCTGAAGAAGCTGCTGAAACTGCTGAAGTTGCCGAATAATTTCGATTCAACAGTGAAATGGGGAAGTTATCGTAAGGTAACTTCCTTATTTTTTTGTCTTGTACAGTATATTTGGACTTCTAAAAATTTCCACGCTTTATTGCATATGAAGGATTCCAACGGGATGCCGTTGTGAAGATGTGCTCAAATCTATAGCAAACAGATTATACCATAAATAAGAAAAATAGAACGTCATGAACGATACATTACATACCATTTTGTCGCACCGGTCTGTCAGGAAATACAGCCAACAGCCTGTGTCAGAGGAAACATTGCAGCAGATTCTGGAAGCGGCCACTCGAGCTTCCACTACAGGCAACATGCAATTGTACAGCATTATCGTAAACCGTGATGAGGAGATGAAGCGTAAAATCGCTCCGGCGCATTTCAACCAGCCGATGATTTCCTCTGCGCCGGTGGTGCTGACCTTTTGCGCCGATTTCCGGCGTTTCAGCCAATGGTGCCGCTGCCGCGAGGCGGAACCGGGCTATGACAACCTCCAATCGTTCATGTGGGCGGTGGTGGATACCGTTGCGGCTACCCAAAACGCCTGTGTGGCGGCGGAATCCTTAGGATTGGGCATCTGCTATTTGGGAACAGTCACCTTCAACGCGCACGAGCTGATCAGCATCTACAATCTTCCGGAAGGGGTTGTGCCGATCACCTGCATCACTTTGGGCTATCCGGCGGAGGAACCGCCTTTGGCAGACAGGCTGCCGTTGGAAGGGGTTGTGCATCGGGAGGTGTATCATGATTATGATGAAGGACGCATCGATGAAATTTATGCTGAACGAGAGGCTTCCGAGGAGACCCTGCGCCTGCTCAAGGAGAATGACCTGCCCAATTTGGCCCGCATTTTCACCGAACGGCGCTACAGGGCGGAGGATAACGTGGCTTTTTCCAAACTGTTCATGCAGGTTTTGGAATCGCAGGGTTTTATGAATTTCTGATGCAGTTGTTTGTTGGGACTTCTAAAAATTCCACGCATTCACCTTTCCGTCAATTTTGTTTTATTTCGCAATCTTTTGCCTTTTCATGAAATTCGTATCAAAATTTATTGTAAATTTGCATTTTTAAAATATATTTGTAACTGATGGAACAACATACTCTTCCGCTCATACTGGTAATCAACGATGACGGTGTGGATGCCAACGGAATAAAGGCGCTGACAGAGGTGGCGCGGCATTTCGGCAACGTGGTGGTGGTAGCGCCATCCCGCTCCCAATCGGGGAAAAGCCATGCCATAACCTTTTCCAACCCGTTGCGTTACCGGCAAACCTACCATTCCGCCGGACTGAAGGTGTACAAGGTGCACGGAACTCCGGTGGATGCTTTCAAGGTGGCCTCCTGTGATATATTGAAAGGACAAAAGGTTGATTTGCTGCTTTCCGGCATTAACCATGGCTCCAATACCTCCTCCAGCCTGATTTATTCCGGTACGATGGCGGCAGTGATTGAGGGTTGTCTGAACGGCATTCCCTCCATCGGTTTCTCGCTGGCAGACAACAACGGCCATTCCGATTTTGAGCCGTACAAAATGTTTGTGTATGAGATTATCTACTATGCCATGCGGAACCAGCTCCCACCGGATGTCTGCCTGAATGTGAACATTCCGCCTGTTGCAAAGGAGGAGATTTTAGGATACAAAATCACGCGGCAGGCGATGAACCACTGGCATGAGGAGCTGGAAATGCGTACCGATCCCATCGGACGTCCCTATTATTGGCTGAGCGGCCATTTGGGGGATGAGGACAAGGGGGAGGATACCGACGAATGGGCGGTGCGTAACAATTATATCTCCGTGCAGCCCGTACAGGTGGACATGACTGCATATCACTATATGGACAAATTGAAAATGTGGGGATTATAGGAGTGAGATGCGGCTTGCCATGTGCCGGATGCCGTTTGTCCGCCATGTGTTGGATTACAGGACTTTTTGGAAGTAATTGACAATAATTTATTTGCAAAACAGATTGATACGATGGAAAAACTGAAAACGGACCAGATGTGGTTGGGGATTGTGTTGGGATTGCTGCTTCCTGCGGTGACATTCGGACTGTTGTTTCTGGTGGCCAGATTGGCCGCCCCTGAGGGAAAAGCCTATCTTATTCCACTCTCTACCATTTTGTTGGTGGCAATTTTCACCAATTTGTTCACCATGCGCCATTATCTGGTGAAACTGAAGTACGACCGGACAGGCAGGGGTATCCTTTTGGTGACCTTTGTCCTGGCCATCGCCTATTTCATTTTGTTTGACAAGTTGGGATAGGACGGTTGTAAAAAAAAATCCCTAAAAATGGGGATTGTATTGAAAAATTTACTAATTTCGTATTTCAGAAAATAAAAATATTTAATCATAATAAACAATTAAAAATCAATCAGTATGATAAAAGGAGCAATTGTAATTGATACTGAAAGATGCAAAGGATGTGCTGTCTGTACGGAGGCATGTCCCAAACAGGTGATTTCAATATCAAAGAATGTGAACGGCAAGGGTTACAATTATGCTGAGGCGACCGGTATCGACAACTGTATCGGATGCGCGAGCTGCGCTATTGTGTGCCCGGATGGTGTAATTTCCGTCTATAAAGCCAAGTTATAAACCGTAAAAAAAGTAACACGATATGGCAAGAGAATTAAAATTAATGAAGGGTAATGAAGCCATTGCCCGCGCAATGATTGCCAGCGGAACAGACGGCTATTTCGGCTATCCTATCACGCCGCAATCGGAAGTAATGGAAACTTTGATGCTTGAAAAACCTTGGGAAACAACCGGTATGACCGTGCTGCAGGCCGAAAGTGAGATGGCATCCATCAATATGGTGTATGGCGGTGCCGCCACCGGTAAAAAAGTGGCCACTTCCTCATCCTCTCCCGGTATCAGCCTGATGCAGGAGGGTCTGACCTATCTGGCAGGTGCCGAAATCCCCTGTCTGGTGGTGAATGTGATGCGTGGAGGTCCCGGTTTGGGAACCATCCAGCCTTCCCAGTCCGACTATTTCCAGTCGGTGAAGGGCGGCGGACACGGTGACTACCAGCTCTACACCCTAGCTCCCGCCTCTGTGCAGGAAATGTATGACTTTGTGTTCGACGCATGGGACATTGCCTTCAAATACCGTAACCCTGTGCTGATTCTGTCGGACGGTGCCATCGGACAGTGCATGGAAAAACTCTACACCCGTGACTATGTGCCCCGCTGGACGGAAGAGGAACGCCGCAAGAACGCCCCTTGGGGAACTTGGGGAAAACCGGCTGACCGCAATCACAACATCATTACTTCCCTGGAATTGGATTCGGGCCGTCAGGAAATCTTCAACCTGAAACTGCAGGCAAAATATGCTGAAATGAAGGAAAAAGAGGTCCGTTATGAGGCTTTGAACTGCGAGGATGCCGACTACATTATCGTGGCTTACGGCTCCAGCTCCCGCATTTCCATGAAGGCCATGCAGATGGCACGTGAAAAGGGTCTGAAGGTCGGTTTGTTCCGTCTGATCACCCTGTTCCCGTTCCCGACCAAACAGTTGAATGAAGTTTCCAAAAAGTGCAAAGGCATCCTGACTGTTGAAATGAGTGCCGGTCAGATGGTGGAGGATGTGCGTCTTGCCACCGAGTGCCGCGTGAAAGTGGAGCATTTCGGACGTTTCGGCGGTATCATCCCGACTCCCACCGAAGTGTTGGAGGCTTTGGAAAACAAAATTATAAAATAAGGAGGAAGTATTATGACAACAGCAGATATAATTAAACCCGAAAATTTGGTTTACACCAAAACGAAAGTTCTGACCGACGCCGTCATGCATTATTGCCCTGGTTGCGGTCATGGTACCGCCCACCGCATCATCGCCGAGGTGATTGAGGAGATGGGTATCCAAGACAAAACCATCGGTATCGCGCCTGTGGGTTGCTCTGTCTTGGCTTACAATTATTTTGACGTGGACTTCCAGGAAGCCGCCCATGGTCGTGCCCCTGCCTTGGCCACTGCTGCCAAGAGGTTGAACCCTGACCGTTTTGTTTTCACTTACCAGGGTGACGGTGACTTGGCCGCTATCGGTACTGCGGAGACGATTCATGCCTGCAACCGTGGCGAGAACATCACCATGATTTTCATCAACAACGGTATCTACGGTATGACTGGCGGTCAGATGGCTCCTACCACTCTGGTCGGTATGAAGAGCGCCACCACTCCTTACGGACGTAATGTGGCCCTCAACGGCTATCCGTTGCGTATCACTGAACTGATTGCCACCCTTCCGGGAACCCGTTTTGTGACCCGTCAGAGCGTGCATACACCGGCTGCCGTGCGCAAGGCCAAAACTGCCATCCGCAAGGCTTTTGAGAACCAAAAGGATAACAAGGGCTTGTCCTTCGTGGAAATTGTTTCCTCCTGCAACTCCGGTTGGAAAATGACTCCCGTGCAGGCCAACCACTGGATGGAGGAGAACATGTTCCCCAACTATCCGATTGGCGACATCAAAGTGGACGGCAAAATCGTGGAAGGCGTGGACATCAACCGTCTGGTTGTGGATCATCCTTTAACAGTAGTCAAATAGTTTTTCATTATTAAAATTGTAACATCATGACAGAAGAAATAATCATAGCAGGTTTCGGCGGACAGGGAGTGCTCTCCATGGGCAAAATTCTTGCCTATTCCGGCGTAATGCAAGATAAGGAAGTGAGTTGGATGCCTTCGTACGGTCCTGAAATGCGTGGCGGTACGGCCAACGTTTCGGTCATCATCAGTGATGAGCGCATCAGTTCCCCCATCATCAACCAGTTTGACACTGCCATCATTCTGAACCAACAGTCGTTGGACAAATTTGAAAGCAGCGTGAAACCTGGCGGTCTGTTGATTTTCGACCCCAATGGAATCACCCACAATCCCACCCGCAAGGACATCAATATTTATGAGATTGCGGCCACAGCGAAAGCTCAGGAAATGGGTATCTCCAAGGTGTTCAACATGGTGGTGCTGGGCGGTTTCCTGAAACTGAAACCGATTGTGGCTCCTGAATTCATCCACAAAGGTCTGGAGAAATCCCTGCCAGAGCGCCATCACAACCTCATTCCGCAAAACGAAGAGGCTATTGAAGTGGGTAAGGGCATTATCAAACCTTTCCATACTTTATAATTGTTGAATATGGTATTAATAAAGAGGGTGATCAGTCAGGGTCATCCTCTTTTTTGTTCGAAAATAGGACTCCAATCACTGTTTTGGATATTTTCAGTTTATGTTCAAAATATATTATTTTATCACGAATCTGAATATTATTTGTTTTTATTATATAATTGATAATAAATATTTTTGATATTTAATGCACTGTTCAAAATTATTCTTTTGGTTATTATTTTGAATATCGATACAGGGCGCGGCATTTTTTTTTTGATTAAAAATTTTAGCAAATGTACTCTTTGAATGTGAATATGGTCATCATGGCTGTCACCATCCTGGTTTCCGTTTTGGCATGGCGGAACGAACAATGGTTTAATGGTTTGCTGCTGCATCCCTTTTCGGTGGTGCAGCGGGGGCAGTGGTACCGGATGTTCAGTTACGGACTGGTGCACGCCAATTGGGGACACCTGATTGTAAATATGTTCACGCTTTATTTTTTCGGAAGGGTCACGGAAATGAGCTATGTATACCTGTGGGGCGGAAAGGGTCATTTGCTGTATGCTTTGCTCTATGTGAGCGCGTTGGCAGTGTCGTGCATACAGGATGTGCGCAAGCAGGCGGACGAGTACTCCTACAGTGCGGTGGGCGCTTCCGGTGCTGTTTCGGCAGTGCTGTTTGCCAGCATATTGTTGTGGCCGACCCAGAAAATCTTCATTTTTTTCATTCCGATAGGCATCCCTGCCTTTATTTTCGGGATTCTGTTTCTGGCCTATTCCGTCTATATGGCCAAAAAAGGTGAGGACAACATCGGCCATGCCACCCATTTTATCGGGGCGGTGTATGGTTTCCTGTTCGCCCTGCTGTTCAACTACAAGCTCATTTTTCTCTTTTTGGAGCAGATATTCCACCGATAGCAAGCCCCTATAGCAGCATTTTTTCCGCCTGTTTCAGGGCGGATGCCAGGGCGTCGATTTCTTCAAAGGTGTTGTATGCTGCAAATGAGGCGCGTACAGTGCCTGGAATCTGCAACCTGTCCATCAGCGGCTGGCAGCAATGGTGCCCAGTCCGGACTGCAATTCCCATGAAATCAATCAATGTGCCGATGTCGGAAGGGTGGGTGCCCTCCAACAGAAAGGAAATCACTGCCGCTTTATGGGGATTTTCCCCAATCAGGCGGAGACCCTGAATCTGCTTCAGCTGCCGCATCGCATATTGTGTCAGTTCCTCTTCGGCTCGGATGAGCCGGTCATGTCCGAAACTGCCAATGAAATCAATGGCGGCTTTCAGCCCGATGGCACCTGCCACGTTCGGTGTGCCGGCCTCAAATTTGAAGGGCAGTTCATTGAATGTGGTCTTTTCAAAACTGACATGGCGGATCATGTCACCGCCACCTTGGTAGGGGGGGAGTTGTTCCAACCAACGTTCCTTTCCGTAAAGCACCCCGATTCCCATTGGCGCGTAGATTTTATGACCTGAAAAGCAGTAGAAATCACAATCCAGTTCCTGCACGTCAGTGAGGCAGCATTTGATTCCTTGCGCCCCGTCAACCAATATCGGCACCTGATGGTTGTGCGCGATGCGGATGATTTCTTTCAGCGGAGTTATGGTACCCAAAACGTTGGATGCCTGGGTGATTGTAACTAATTTGGTTTTTTCATTGAACAGTGATTCATAACTTTCCAGCTGCAGGTTGCCCTCTTCGTCCACCGGAAGGGGACGGAGGCGGATGTTTTTGCCGGCCAGTTGCCACGGAACTATGTTGGAATGGTGTTCCATAACACTGCAGATGATTTCGTCCTCCTCTTGAAACAGTGTCTTTCCCAAGCCTTGCGCCACTAAGTTGATGGCTTCGGTGGTGCCGCGTGTGAAAACAATTTCGTGTGCATGGGCGGCGTTGAGAAAATGTTGCACGGTTGTGCGTGCCGCTTCGTATGCCTCGGTGGCTTGTTGGCTCAGCAGATGGGCGCCTCTGTGCACATTGCTGTTGCCGGAACGGTAGTATGCCGATTCCGCATCAATGACCTCCACCGGTTTTTGGGTTGTTGCGGCATTGTCCAAGTAGACAAGCGGCTTGTCATGCACCCGAATGTCCAAAATGGGGAAATGTCTCCTGAACTGTTGGCGCAACTCTTCCATATTAGCGCATTTTTTTCAGGAAAGTGGCGTAAAGAGTCACAAAAACGACTGTGAAGAACAACCCCGCATAATTCAGCCCCTGGTGGGCAATCAGTACGGGAACCAGCAGTAGTAGCGCTTGTGCTCCTGTATAGATGTGGAATCCCAATTTCCGCATTCCCATCATAAATGCTGCGCCCACGATGGAGACCGCATTCAGCAAGGCGGTGATCAGATAACCTGTTTTGGGAAGCAGCTGTGCATCTTCAATATCTGTTCCGGCCTGTTCAAAGTAGTCTTTCATGCTGGCTAACATATCCGGAATCATTTCGTAGGTGGCGGTGACAACCAAATTGGAAATCAGGCTTATCCCGCTGCCTATAAAGGTGAGGATGCAGAGCACCATCAGAAAGGTGGGACGCTCTTCCGTCTCCTGGTATCCGTTTTCGTCGAAAGATTCATTTTCTTGATAATCTTGTTCATCTGTGTATGACATGGCTCTTCTGTTTTTAGTTTTAACAAAACTGCAAAGGTAATCATTTTTTGCATGTTTCATGGGATTTTCTGCTGAAAAATTTTTCAGAGGAGCCGGAATGTTGTCCAGTTAACTCTGAAATAAATTCAAAATTGTTCGCAAAGTTATTTTTAGATGTCCCCTATACTGACGAAATTTCATATTTTTACTCACTAGTGTCCAAAGAAAATAATAATTAATCTCTATTATTAACTGATATATAATTCATTATATGCAAAAACAACGCGTGTCGATTT
>CAJOQK010000014.1 GCA_905236885.1 uncultured Bacteroidales bacterium | reverse complement strand
TGAACAATCTTTTCATAAAGCACCTCACTTTGCCATAACCATTGTTCTCAATGGAGTAAGCTGTTCCGTGCTGTATATCACATTCACATCCCAGTTTACTAGTCCAAGTGCCATCACGTTTTTGCCGTGCAGCATGTGTACAAATATTCCAATTATCGGGCTTAGCATATAATGCTATTTTCTGATAGTTTTCTTCAAAATCACCATTGTCACAGCATTCATATCCTTTTTGTTGAAAGGCTTTTATGAAATTCTCAACAGAAGGTTCCTGTATTTCATCACTCGGCCAATAGTGCACCCCGTCAAGAAAGGGATAGTCGCCAGTGTTAGGCCACATCCATCGATTGTTTATACCATAAGCCCATGCAATACAATTATATATGGACGTCGCCTTGCTGGTTATATCAAACTTTTTGTCAGTTTTAAGCTTGGGGAAACAACCTTTCAACTCCTTCTTTATCTGCTCAACTCTTTCACCCATAACCTGCAAGCTTCTTGAACAGTTGTGTCTGGATTGTTTGATATTTTCTTCTGATATATGAAATTCAATGCCCAAACCAAAGTGGAAGGAGTGTTGTCGATTTCCTCCACAATATATGGCACAGCTGCTTCGCCCATCGCCACAATGGCTTTGAAAGCCTCGTTATTCACAATATCACTGGCTGATGATGTAAAACGGGTATCGTTGCGCCACTGCTCGTATAACGACTGAAACCTCAATTTAGGAATGTAAGCTAAAAAATTCTCGGAATCGGCTTGTTTCACAGATTTATAGATAGCCTTGTCGGTAATAACTGAATATATGCCGCTATAACTATCAACAGCAGCATACACCGGCATAGCGGCAGCCATCCCTATAGACAATGTGACCGGTTTTAATATTACTGACATCTGGGTTAATTGCATAAAGCTTTGGTTTTTTCAGTTATTGAGTCAAAGAAAATCTTATTCTTTATTTCCCTTAAATTTGACATGCTGGACAGAATTGTCTCCTTTTCGTAATAAAGAGACTGTTTGTTTAGAACATCTATATCCAATAGATAAATATATTTGTTTGAAAAGTCCTTTTCAACAGATTGATTCACTATAGCGTAAACATTAGTTTGAGGCACTTCATACTGAAGTCGGAAACCATATTGACTTAAAGGATATAATGAATCTCCTTTTTTTGAAATAAGAGTTGTGAAATATTCGTCAGGCGTTTCAAACTCATCAAGCAGAAAACGGTTTACAAAACGTATGGAAGTTCTCCATATTTCCACGTTACCAAGAACATTAGACATGATAGACAACACGCTTTCGACCTGTGCTACAAAATTTTCCCATCCATGGTAAGGTAACTCACTAACATAGGTTAATGTATCCTCAAGGATTTCAACTCTTTCCTTTTGATCTGGAGTCAAATAAATATAGCTCTTTATCTTTGCGTCAGACGTTCCTTTTAATGGTGACTTGCCTAAAGGTATAGTCGTATTATACAGATTCAGACCTACTTCGATATTGTCTTTACGAATGGAAAACTTGTGTTTGAGCAACACATCTGTTTCACTAAAACTTTTGATATTAACTGCACTGAATTTCAGTTGGAACAAAGCTATCTTAACAGGAGGATTAATTAAACTTTCCATGTCCTTTTCATCTATTCGTGTCTTTTTATAGGCTATATTCAACAAAAAACACAAATTTGGTTTACATCATTTTTCAAAACCACGTCCTTGAAACAAACCCTTTCCTAATCCCTCTTGAAAATATCTCTGGTGTAGACCTTTTCCTTCACATCGTCCAGGCAGCTGTCGTAGCGGTTGGCGATGATGGCCTGGCTCAGAGCCTTGAATTTGGCCAAATCATTGACCACCAGGCTGCCGAAGAAAGTGCTGCCCTCTTCCAGCGTGGGCTCGTAGACAATCACTTTCGCGCCTTTGGCCTTGACCCGCTTCATCACGCCCTGGATGGAGGACTGGCGGAAATTGTCGGAATTGGATTTCATGGTGAGACGGTAAACACCTATCACACACTCCTTTTCGTTGCTCGCATTGAAGTCGCCACGATTGTAGTAGTCGTAGTAGCCCGCCTTTTTCAGCACTTGGTCAGCGATGAAGTCCTTGCGGGTGCGGTTGCTCTCCACGATGGCAGTCATCATGTTCTGCGGCACGTCGGCATAGTTGGCCAAAAGCTGCTTGGTATCCTTTGGCAGGCAGTAGCCGCCGTAACCGAAGCTCGGATTGTTATAGTGGGTGCCGATACGGGGATCTAAGCAAACGCCGTCGATAATCTGCTGGGTGTCCAAACCTTTCATTTCAGCGTAGGTGTCCAGCTCGTTGAAATAGCTCACACGCAGGGCTAAATAGGTGTTGGCGAACAGCTTGACCGCCTCAGCCTCGGTGCTTCCCATGAAGAGCACTGGCACATCCTGCTTGATGGCCCCCTCCTTTATCAGTCCGGCAAATGTGTGCGCCGCCTCTTCCAAACGGGCGTTGTTCCGGTCATATCCCACAATGATACGGGAAGGGTAAAGGTTGTCATACAGGGCCTTGCTTTCCCTCAAAAACTCCGGTGCAAAGATGATGTTCGGCTCCACCACCTTCATGGTGCCGTCGGCCAGCCGCTCGCGGTAGCTGAATTTTTCACGGACAGAAACCGTATAGCCCACAGGTATAGTTGATTTGATTACCATTACAGCCTCCGGATTGTATTGGATGACTTTGGAAATCACATCCTCCACCGCCGAGGTATCGAAGAAATTCCTGACGCTGTCGTAGTTGGTGGGCGCGGCAATCACCACAAAATCCGCACTTTTGTATCCTTCCTCAGCATTTGTCGTGGCATGGAGGCGCAACGGCTTGTGAGCCAAATAGTCCTCAATGTAATCATCCTGAATGGGAGATTGTTTGCGATTGACCATATCGACACGCTCCTGCACAATGTCAACGGAAGTCACTTCATGATGCTGCGCCAACAAGGTGGCAATGGAAAGTCCGACATAGCCGGTTCCGGCAACAGTTATCTTCATTTTTGTAAACGGGATTATTTTATCTTTACTCTATTTTTCAGGTGTTTACGCTTTAACAACAGCGTTCCTAAATACGGCTTCGCCGTCGCCTGTCCCATTGGAGGCGCACCCGATTAAATGAACCTGCAAAAGTAAACATTTTTTTAATACAAAAAAAGGGAAAAAACGAATTCGAATAAATTTTTTTTCATCTTATATTTTTTATTCCCAAAAAGAAATTTGGCTCACTTTTTGCTTATAATTTATTTCGTTTAAAAATTGATGATATGAAACAACTATATCTGCTTGCCTTTCTTTTGCTTGGAATAATCCTTGTCTGTTTGGGGCAACCCTCAAAGACAGCGGAGAACAACCAGAAAATCAACCAGTACATCCGGACAGGGGATGCAGCCTCCCTCTCCCAGTACATGCAGGACATGGTGGAACTGGTGATGAACCACACTGCCGAAACCTACAGCAAAAACCAGGTCACCTCCATTCTGAAAGAATTTTTCAGGGAGAATCCTCCCCAAAACTTCGAAGTGCTGCAAAGCTGGAAGGAAGATGAGGCCACCTATACGCTCGGCACTTACACCTCCACCAATGAGATGCAGTACCGTTTCTACTATGCGGTCAAAAAAAGCGGACAGAACAAGAATGCGAAAGTGTCCGTCTATCACATAAACATCGAACAAACAAAAAAATGCAAAAACAAATGTACTCAGAATCAGAACGTATCAAAATAATCATCCAAAATGCGCTGAAAGAGGATGTGGGGGATGGGGACCATTCCTCCCTCCTTTCAATCGACCCGGCAATTGAAGGAACCTCCCGCCTGTTAGTCAAGGAGGAGGGCATACTTGCCGGAATGGAAGTGGCCGCACAAGTGTTTCAGGAAGTTGACCCACAACTGGAAATGAAGAGCTTCAAAAAGGATGGGGAACTGGTACATAAAGGCGACATCGCCTTTGAGGTAAAGGGAAAGGTCCAATCCATTCTGTTGGCGGAAAGGTTGGTTTTGAACATTATGCAACGGATGAGCGGCATTGCCACCACCACGCACGAATATGTGTCACTGATTGCCGGAACCCATGCGCGGCTGCTGGACACCCGTAAAACCACGCCCAACATGCGGGTTTTGGAAAAAATGGCCGTGCGGATTGGAGGAGGATACAACCACCGGATGGGTCTGTACGACATGATTATGCTGAAAGACAACCATATTGATTTTGCCGGCGGACTGAAAAACGCTTTGGAGAAAACCAACTACTACCTCAAGGAAAAACATTTGGACCTGAAAGTGGAGATTGAGACCCGCTCGTTGGAGGATGTGGCGTTAGCACTCACTTTGGGCGGATTCCACCGAATAATGTTCGACAATTTCAAGCCCGAACAGGTGGCCGAAGGGGTGAAAATGGTGCAGGTACGCTATGAAACAGAGGCTTCCGGAAACATCACCAAGGAAAACATCCGCAGCTACGCGGAAACTGGCGTGGACTTCATCTCAGTAGGTGCGCTGACCCACTCGGTCAAAAGTTTGGATTTGAGCCTGAAAGCGGTTCGTTAGACGACAATTCTGACAAAGCGGAAAATGAAGGGGAGTTTTAAGGGGATGTTTAGAACTTCCCTTTATTCTATTGCCCTGTAATATAGCGTTGAACAGTTGTTATCGGTGAATAACTTCCCGCTGATCTCCATGATTTGTTCCGCTGTCACCCCTTCATACAGCGACTCTTCCCAGTCATAGCGTTCGGCTTTGTCCAAAAGTTCAAAAATGGCAAGGTTCATCGCCTTGTCCTGAACCTGCAGGTCGGCATAATAGAGCAGAGTTCGGATCTTGTTTTTCGTTTTCTGCAATTCCGCCGCAGGAACAGGCTCCTCATGCAACTGCCGCAACAACGCTGTAAGGGCTGCATCTGCCGTTTCCAATGAGACCCCTTCGCAGGGATTGCCTGAAATTATGAACAACCCTTCATCAAAACTACCTGTCACATAGGCAGATATATTTGAAAAAATTTGGTTCTCCTCAACCAAGCCCTGTTGCAGACGAGCCGACTTACCATTGGATAGCAGGTCGGAAATCAAATCGGTAGGATAAAACTGCTCATCCGACCTTCTGCAGCAACGGTAGGCCTTCACCAACAGGTCGTTCGGCACTTTACGCTCCACATTCAGGTAACGCGGCTCCAGCTGCGGCGGCTCCTGCGGAAGATTACGCACCAACGGCTCTCCTGCGGGAATATCTGCAAACCATTTGAAAACCAAATCCTTTGTCCTCTCCATATCCAAATTGCCCGCGATACAGATAATGGCATTGTTAGGACGGTAAAAACGGTAGAAGAAATCTTTCACCTCCTCCATTTTTGCATTGGCAATATGGCTGATTTCCTTTCCAATAGGATTCCACTGGTAGGGATGCACCCGATAGGCGAGCGGTTTCAGCAGCAGCATGGCATCCCCGTAGGGCTGGTTGAGATAGCTCTGTTTGAACTCCTCAATCACCACCTGCCGTTGAATCTCCAGACTCTCCGCCGAGAAAGCCAAAGCGTTCATCCGATCCGACTCTAACCACAAGGCGGTCTCCAAATTGGCCGCCGGCAAAGTCAGGTAATAATCCGTGTAATCCGTAAGGGTCATGGCGTTGCTCTCTCCGCCCGCCCTCTGCAGCGGGGCGTCGAAATCCGGCACATTGCGGGAACCCCCGAACATCAGATGCTCGAACAGATGCGCAAATCCGGTGTGGTCAGGATCCTCATCGCGCGAACCGACATTGTAGACGATGTTCACCGCCACCATAGGTGTGCTTTTATCGTTGTGCAACAGCACTTTCAGGCCGTTAGGCAAAGTAAACCTCTCAAATTGTATCATCGGCTAATCCACCTTCAGTTGTCCGACCAAATCTTTGACGGCGGAGATGTTTTTCCGCTCCAAATAGGCTTCAATGCCCTCCACCACCTTCATGCTGACGGCGGGGTCAATGAAATTGCCTGTACCAATCTGCACCGCAGAGGCACCGGCCAGCATAAACTCGATGGCATCGGTAGCATTCATGATGCCGCCTAACCCGATAATCGGGATTTTGACCGCATGGTAAACCTGCCACACCATACGCAGGGCGATTGGTTTGACGCAGGGACCCGACAAGCCGCCAGTAATTGTGGAAAGCACCGGACGCTGCGTCTCCGCATTGACCGCCATCCCCAACAGGGTGTTGATGAGCGAAACCGCATCCGCACCTGCCTCCTCCACCGCCTGTGCAATGGAGGCAATGTCCGTCACATTCGGGGAGAGCTTCACCACCAAAGTTTTGGGATAGACCTTACGCACAGCTGAGACCACTCGCGCCGCCTCACTGCAGGAGGTGCCGAAGGCCATGCCGCCCGCCTTCACATTTGGGCAGGAAATGTTCAACTCGATGGCCGGAATCTGTGCCAAGCCTGCAATTTTTTCCGCGCAGGCCATGTAATCCTCCACAGTGGAGCCGGAGACATTGACCAGGATATTTGTTTTTAAATCTTTGATTTTAGGATATATATGCTCAATGAAATAATCCACGCCCTTGTTCTGCAATCCCACAGCGTTCAGCATCCCCGATGCCGTTTCGGCCATGCGCGGATAGGGGTTACCCTCCCTTGCATGCAGCGTGGTGCCCTTCACAATGATGCCGCCCAACTTCTCCAAATCCACAAAATCGGCAAACTCCTCCCCGTATCCGAAAGTGCCGGATGCGGTCATCACAGGGTTCTGCAGATGCAGGTCATGTATGGAAACGCTCAAATCCTTCATAATTATGTTTATTTTCTATAAATTTATCAATATTTTGAATATCTTAAAATAACAACGTTTTTTTTGCCGGACAAATCAAGACGCGTTACAAAGCCGTCAGAATACGCAGTGCGCCCGGAATCATACTGATATGATAATCAGCGGTAGGCAGCACATCACCCTCTATCTCACCCAAAATGTATGGGTCGGTTCCAATGTGAATGTCGGTGGCTTTGGTGAAACGGATTTCAGGTATCTGCTCCAAATTTCCCTTATACAAATTCTTGATATTTTTCAAAATTTTGAATGGGGAGATATCCTTCAGCATCATCATGTCGAAATAGCCGTCGGTAGGGTTGGCCATGGGAAGCTGCTGCATGCCGTTGCCGTTGTACTGGCAGTTGCCCACCGCGATGGAGAACAAAATCTCCTCAATCTCTTCCGATTCCGTGCGGATATGCACCTTCTGCGCCTTATGGGAAAACAAAATCTTCAGCAAGGTCAGCAGATAGATATACTTGTTGTTGATGCGGGCGCGCTTGCTGGCTGTCTGGTGGATAATGGCCGCATCGAAGCCGAATCCGGCGATGTTGATGAAATAGTGTTTGTAAAACACCTCCCCGTTGCGGATGCACTCTACCTGTCCGATGTCGTGTCTGACAAACTGCCCGCGCAGGAAAATGTTGATGGATTCCAACGGATGGCGCGGATAGTTGTGTGTGCGGCACCAGTCGTTGCCCGTACCCAACGGAAGCACCGCCAGATAGATTTCATCAACGGGCACCCCGGCATCGAAAATGCCGTTGACAATGCTGCAGACTGTGCCGTCACCGCCCAAGGCCATGATATGCCGGTGACCGCTCTGGCAGAGTTTTTTCAACAGTTTCCGGACACTGTCCACCTCCTCGGTGATATGGAACTGGTAATCCAACTGCAAATCGTCCAGTTTAGCGGCTATCTCCTCCCACTGCCTGTAGCAGGAATTGGAGAGGGCGTTGGGATTGGCTATGATTTGCCAGGAATGGTCAAAAATGGAAATATTCTCTTTTTCAACAGTCAGATGCATAATATATTGTTCTATGGCTTGATAACGATTATTTTCTCAACTTGGATCCAATCGGGGGTCACAAACTGCATGAGGTAGATGCCGGGCTTCAAATCACCCAGCTCCAGCAGTTCCCCCACCTGACGGAACCGTTTCACTATCCTTCCCTCCACACTGAACAGGTTCACATCTGCATTCACGGACACACCGTTTTCCATCCTGATATTTACAAAATTGCCGCAGGGGTTGGGAAAAACCTGAAATTTCGGACGACAAAGAGCAAAATGCGGGGAGACGGAAACTGTGGAATCCACACAAAAACGGATGCTGTCCCTGTAGCCGAACTGCACCCCCGATGCGATGGCCTTATCCTGCAGGTACAAATAGTAGTAGCCCTGCCCATAACCGTCATGCCCGTAGAGTCCGTCACCGGCACTGTCCTCAATGACAAAGTCATAACAGCCCTCCGCCAGGCAAAAGGTGTCCGAATAGACGGTCCGTGCCGTCAGTGTGGAAGGACTTTGGGCCAGAATGTTTCCGGAAGTGTCCTTCAGCAGCCAGCGGTTCTGGGAGGGATAATAGTCGGTTTTGATCCGCCAGTGGAGGCTGGCCCCGTTCTGGAAGGAAAAATCCGTTTCCAAAGTGTCATTCAGCCCGTTTTCATCCTCTGCTACCTTAACCCAAACCTTCAGGTGATGCATGCCCTCCTCCAACGGAAGCGAGGCAAGCTCAAAGGTGTCCGCACGCATGAACGTCCATGCGCCGCTCCGTACCGCCTGACGGATTTCACCGTGGTCAATCTGATATTGGAAAATCGGATTTTCAATGGATTGCGAGCCGTTATTATACCAACAGACCCTAACAGGCTGCCGCATCCGGCAATTATGTTCCCCTGGGGACAAGATTTCCGATAACGCTGCATCTTTTTCATACAGAATCTGATAGGAGTCCATGCCATCGCATACAGTCACACCGCTTTGCAGCGGATCCAGCCACTGCTTCAAACCGTAGCCACCACCTGTCGGAGGAAGCCAGGAATAGGCCATTTTTCCGAAAACATCAAAGCCGGTGGTGTCCACGCAGCTGGCAGTTCCGCCATCCAACTGGCCGATAATCTGTTTTTTTGTATTGAAAAGTGCGGAACCGGAAGAACCCGACTCTGTTGTTCCCCTGTTCCAAAAGGGAACCATCCAATGGGTGTTCCCTTTCTCCCCCTGGCTGTCGCTATGCCGCACCGGCTGCCGGCAGACAGAAATCTTTTTTACATCGCCGGAGGGATGATGGATGCAGACCGCCTCGCTGGCCGCCGTGTCACGACTGTCCCAACCCGCATAGTACACACGGTAGTACATCGGTGGAACCGCACTTAGTTTCAGCAAGGCATAATCGGAGCTGTAACCCAGGTCCACGATGGTGGCCCCGGTGACGGCATCCCCGTCAGTATAATGGTTGCTCCCGCACTGATCCGCCTCATGATTGAAAATGAAGACAAAATTGGAGATATCCTTGCCGCTCAGGCAATGGTAGGCCGTCAGCAGATAGGGGGTCCTGTCCATGGAAGTGTTGTTAATCAATGTTCCCGTACACAAAATCCGGGAGCCGTACAGAATAAGGCAGACCGCCCTTTTAACCTCCTGATACGGCGCACCTTCCGCACATTGGATATCCACATTGCAGCTTCCTGACGAGCCATATTTCCCGTTGGTGAAATAAAAATCCTTGTAACCGTGCACCACTGTGGAGAGATGGATGGCCGCCTGCTGCCTGACCTGCCTTGGTTCATAATACTCCAGCACAATCTCCCCGCCCGGGAGCAGTGAAGTGGCGAATTTGCGGGAATTCTGGTTGTCAGCCTCGGTGAAGGCACCCAACAGATATTTTTTGTCGGCTGTGTAGATGTGCAGCCGTCCGCCTCGGGGCAGATAAAAATAGTCGAACTGCAGATTGAGGGAATAGGCACTGTCCGAATGGAGCGCCAACCTCCACAACCGGTCCCCGTTGGAAAGCTCCTCCCACTTTCCGGCATTGAGCGTGCTGTAATTCACCGCAATCTCCTGGCCGAACACAAAATCCCCGCTTTTGTTTTCAAACGGCTCTTTCCGCAGCAAAGCCGCGTTGCTCTCATGCGACACTCGGCACACCGGAACCTCTCCCTCAAGCTGATGGGTGAAACTGTAAGGCAGGGATGATCCGTCTGTTTGCGCCCGCAAAGGGAACAAACTGGCTAATAAAAGAAAAAAAAGGATGGTTTGCGGCTTTTTCATTGGCATTCACTTTTATTGTTGTCGCTGCCGCAACACTTCAAACAAAACTATTCCGGTGGCGACAGAGACATTCAATGACTCCAAATCGCCCACCATGGGAATGGCTATCTGCTTGTCACACAAAGCTAAATGAGCCGGTTCAATTCCTTCGCCCTCACTGCCCATAAGGATGCACAACGGATCTTGATAGCTTTCATCATAATAGGGCCGCTGCGCCCTCTCCGTACAGGCCAAAAGCTGTATACCGCTCTGTTTCAAATATTCCAGAACCTCCTTGGGATTATCGTGCCTGCATACTGGTATCTTATGCAAGGCTCCTGCTGAGGACTTGACCGCATCCTCATTCAGCCGTGCCGAATTTTTTGAAGGTATGACAATTGCGTCCACCCCCGCACAATAGGCGGTCCGGGCAATGGCCCCGATATTGCGGACATCCGTCACCCTGTCCAAAAACAGCAGAAACGGCGTTTTACCCTGTTCGTACAAAAAAGGGACAATGTCGTAGATGCTTTCATAGTCGATGGGGGAAATCAGGCATACCACACCCTGATGGTTGCCCCGTGTAAAATGGTTCAGTTTTTCCTGCGGAACATATTGGAAAGGAATGTTTTTCTCACGAATCAGTTGAAAAAGTCCCTTAAAATTCTCCCCATGTATCCCCTTCTGCAAAAGAATGCGTTCCACACTTTTGTGCGCACGGATTGCCTCCATAGCCGGATGGATGCCATACAGAATGTCCTTGCTTTTGGGCTGCTTGTGTAACATTGTTATAGGATATTTGCCAGCTGTTCCTTGATTTTTTCCAATTCGTCCTTCATTTTCACCACCAGCTGTTGGATTTCCGCGTTGGCCGCCTTGGAACCCAATGTGTTGATTTCCCTTCCCAACTCCTGGCTAATGAAAGTCAACTTTTTACCGTTCTGGCTTTCATTCCTCATGGTTTCCAAAAAATAGTCGCAATGCTTGCAAATGCGCACCTTCTCCTCGGTAAAATCCAATTTTTCCAAATAAAAGATGATTTCCTGCTCCAGACGGTTGGCATCGTACTCCGGAATCTCAGCATGCTCGCCCAAGGCTTTGCCCAAACGGTTTTTGATTTGTTCAATCCTTTGGGATTCAAAAGGTTCTATCTCCTTCAAATAGGCCAAAATCAGCTCTATTCGCTTTTGGAAATCCACCTCAAGCACCGCGCCTTCCTGCTGGCGGCTGACGGTCAGCTGGCGGCAGGCCTCCAGCACTGTCTGCTGAAGCTGTTGCCACATACGCTCATTCAACTCCAGTTTGTCGCTCTCCATCACGTCCGGCATCTTCATGACCACGGACAACAGCTCCTCCTGCGTCCCCAATTCCTGGGCAATGCTTTGTAACTCACGGTAATAGCTTATAATCAGGTCATGGTTGAAATGAGTGGCTGAAAGTGCCTTCCCGGAGTTTTCCATGGAGATGTTGCACTCGACCTTTCCCCTGACCAGCTCGTTCATTATAAGCTGCCTTATTTCATTCTCCTTTTCCTTCAAATCCGAAGGCAGTTTCAGAATGAAGTCAAACTGCTTGGAATTGATACTTTTCAACTCTACCGTAAACTGGAAGTCCTCCTCCTTGCGGGTTGAACTTCCAAAACCTGTCATCGAAAGCAACATATATCTGTAATTTATAAATTTTCTGCAAAAATGCTGAAATTCACCCTTCCGTACACCCGACGCTGATAAAATTTGGGATGCTCGTCAAAACGGATGTCAGCCGGATGCTCCATCACCAAAAAACCGTCCGGCAGCAGCAGGTTCCTTTCAAACACCAAGGCAGGGATTTGCGCATGGTTTTCCCAACGGTAGGGAGGATCAGCAAAAATTACATTGAACTTTTGGGTGCACTGGCCCAAAAAGGCGAGCACATCCGCCCTGATAGTATGAATATTATTGAAATTCAAATCATTCGCCGTCTTCTGGATAAACTGCACACATTGCGGATGGTTATCCAATGCCCAGACTTCCAGAGCGCCCCGCGCCGCAAACTCATAGCTCACATTGCCGGTTCCGGCGCACAAATCCAGCACCCTGATCTGGTCAAAATAAAAATAGTTGTTCAGAATATTGAAAAGGCTCTCCTTGGCCATATCTGTTGTAGGACGGACAGGAAGCGCCTCCGGAGCCTTGATTTTCTTTCCCTTATGTGCACCGCAGATAATCCGCATCTCAATCCTCCTCGTAAAGCAAATCACAAAAACGGTGAAGCTGGTGCTGCAGGGAGGTGTGGCCGGTATCCGGAAAATGAATATTGGTAAAATACTTCTGCAAAGAGACATACAGCAGCGATGAAGGCTCAATGTCCCCCGTCAGGTAAAGCTCCACACCCTCCAAACCGCCGAACAGGGTTTGCGCGAAACCGACCGAATAATAGAGGAAATCGTTTTTGTTATTGAACTCAAAGCCATTGGCTCCCAATAATTTTCCATCCTTCTCCGCCACCAGGCGCAGATAGTTCTTTTCCAAAAAGAGCAGCAGTTTGGCTCTGCCTTCCCAACCGGAAAGCAGCTGCAGCAGCACATACATCTCACTTCGGAGGCGGTATTGGGGGAACTGCTCCCGAAGCTGCGCATACAGGTTTTTGTTCCAACCCGATATGTTCCACAGGCCGTAAAGCTTCACCTCTTCTGTGAAAATCTGGTAGTTGTAAGGTTCTTCCGTCAGCAGTGGCAGATAAAAATCCTGGTTCCTTTCCGAATGCAGCGCGGCGGGCACCTGGCTGTTGATACGGGAGCAGACCGTCATACAGGCTTTTCCCGTTTCCCACTTTTTGGCTGTCTCCCACAAAAAGGCAAGTTTCTCCCTGATGGTATAGTTTCCGTCAAAATCATGCTGTTCCATCAGATATATGGACTTGTCGGAAGCACGGTGCAGGGCAATGCAAAACCCGTTTTCCTGCAAGCGGACGGATGTTGTATGGGAGGATAACCCTTCGGATAACGGCAGATCGCTCTTGTACTGGAAAGAAACAACAGTGCCCATTATTGCCAGTTACCGTTGGTGGAGGCTTCGGTCATAGAGCCTAAGATCAGATCGATCACATTGTCCTTGTAGCTGTAGTTGGGTCCCAGGAACTGTTTCTGCATGTTGCTGTAAAGCATCTTGCCCAAGAAAGCGTTTTTGATGCGGGGATCCTCGTCCAAATTCTTCATGTACTGGGAACGCAAGGCCTTCACCTCATACACATGCAGCGGAATGTTTCCCGTGCGGATGGTGTCCGCCTGGATAAGGAACTGCTCGTTGTCCGAATAAGGGACAATGTCAAAGGTGTTGATATCCAAGTTGGGCAGCGTCTTGCTGATTTCCTCCTTAGCGTTCAGCACGGTCGTGTCACGACGGATCAGTTTCTTTTTCAGAGCCTGCGCCTCGGTCATGGAATCGGGGACATTTCCCTCTTTGATAACCACGCGCATGGTTCCGTTGTTCCAAAAATCCTTCAGTTGGTCAAAATCTTTCGCATAGGAACCCTTTTCATTCTTGTAAAATGTCTGCAAGGTGCGGATGTCGTTCAGTTTGGCAATAACCTCCGCCTTGCGGGCCTCATACACCTGGTCAAATTTTTCCGGACGCATCAGCGAACGGTACACGCACACGATGAGAATGAGAATGACAAAAATCAATCCGACCTGCATCCAATTGTATATCTTCTTCATTTTATTTAAATATTTTATTGATTTTTAATTATTTACAATTAACAAAACCTTTATTTTACACATTCAAAAATAATTTGCAAATGTACACAAAAAATGATTACCATTTTCCAACCTTTGCCTAAAGATTTTCGCAAAACTTCCGGATTGTTGTAACCTTATTTTGTTATACATTGAAAATCATTTATTTACTGGAGGATAATCCACTGAATAATGCAACCCTACACTCTCCTTGCGCTGGGAGGCTGCCCGGATGATAAGATAGGCGCACGCAATAAGATTGCGCAGTTCGCTCAAATCCTCCGTCAAAACGGAACGCTTGTACAAATCCTCCGTCTCCCTGTAAATCAGGTTCAGGCGGTCAAACGCCCTTTGAAGACGCAGATTGGAACGGACAATACCCACATAGTTGGACATGATTTCCTGCAACTCCTTGCGGGTTTGGGTGACCAGCACCATTTCCTCGTTCAGTTCCATGCCCTCGGCATTCCAGGCCGGCACCTCATGGCAGATGGAGATATTCCGCACCTGTTCAATGGCATGCATGGCAGCATGATGGGCAAAGACCACCGCCTCCAACAACGAATTGGAAGCTAAGCGGTTTCCTCCATGCAGACCGGTTCTTGCGCACTCGCCCGCCGCATACAGATGATGGATTGAAGACTCCCCGTTGTGGTCAACCACAATGCCGCCGCACTGGTAATGCGCCGCAGGCCGGATTGGAATCATCTCCTTGGCTATATTGATGCCCACATCCAGACACTTGGCGTAAATGTTCGGGAACTTGCCCATCAGTTCCGCCTTGCCCAAATGCCGCGCATCCAAATACAGATGATCGTATCCGCTGATTTTCATTTCATTGTCAATGGCACGTGCCACTATATCACGTGGAGCCAACGAAAGCCGGCTGTCATATTTCTGCATGAACTCCCTGCCCCAATGATCCTTGAGCACAGCCCCCGCGCCACGCAAAGCCTCCGTAATCAGAAAAGCGGGCCGCTCAGTGGGATAGTAGAGGCTGGTCGGATGGAACTGCACGAACTCCATGTCGGCCACCTTGCCCCGTGCACGATGCACCATGGCCACCCCGTCGCCTGTGGCGGTGATGGGATTGGTGGTGGTGGTGTATACATTGCCGATGCCTCCCGTTGCAAGCATTGTCACCTTGGCCAGATAGGTCTCCACTTTCTGGGTTTTGGAATCCAGCACATAGGCTCCGTAGCACTCAATGTTTGGAGTGTGATGGGTCACCCACTGGCCCAAATGGTGCTGGGTGATAATTTCCACAGCATACTGGTTTTCAAGCAGCTCAATGTTAGGATGACGGTGAATCTCCTCCAGCAGTGCGCGTTCCATCTCCGCACCGGTGTTATCCTTATGATGCAGAATCCGGAAATTGGAATGGCCGCCCTCGCGGTGCAGATCGTACAATCCGTCCGGACGTTTGTCAAAATGGATGCCGTACTGCACCAAATCCCTGATGCGGTTGGGAGCCTCGGTAATGGTCATCCTTACAGTCTCCTCGTCACAAATGCCCGCTCCGGCAATGAGCGTGTCCTGGATATGCTTGTCAAAACTGTCGGAGTCATAAATGACGGCGGCGATGCCTCCCTGCGCATATTTGGTGGAGCCTTCCGAGGCCTCCGCCTTGGTCAAAATGCAAACTTTGCCGTAATCCGCCACCTTCAATGCAAAGGTAAGTCCTGCGATGCCTGATCCAACAACCAAAAAATCAACCTCTTTCATATTATTAAAAATTTAAGAAGGATTGCGCAAAAATAGGAAAAATTTGATTATCTTTGCAAAAAATTATTAACGGAATTAGCATTTGAGATGATGGTCCCCTCCTGGATTTCACAAATAGACAAAAAATGGGCGCTTTTTTTGGACCGCGACGGCGTTATCAATGTCCGGTTGCCGGGCGATTACGTGAAACGGCCCGAACAGTTTGTCCTGCTGCCCAATGTTAAGGAAGCGATGCAACTTTTACGGCAGAAATTCGGCCATGTTTTTTTGGTGACCAACCAGCAGGGCATCGGCAAACAGCTGATGACGGAATCGGATCTGCAGAGGGTGCACCAATATATGGACCAACTGTTAGAGAGTCCGTTTGACAAAATCTACCATTGCTCCGAACTGGCCGCAGCCCAAAGCCCTTTCCGCAAACCGGAAATCGGAATGGCATTGCAGGCCAAGGAGGAGTTTCCCGCTGTGGATTTCTTCCGGTCGGTTATGGTGGGGGATGCCGCCACCGACATGCAGTTTGGGGAGAAGGCAGGCATGAAGACCGTTTTCATCCGCGAGAACGGCGGAAGTTATTCACATGCCGACTGCGAATGTGACTCTCTTTATGAATTTTCCGAAATGTTAGGGAGCTTCTGAGTGGAAGAGCGGCAAATAACCGTCTTCCATCATTTTGCAATTAATGATGGCAAATATTTCTGAGTCTCCTGAACGGACAGATTATTCCTCTTTCTGTTCCGTTTTGGCTGTTTGGGCGGGTTTCTCCTCCCCTTTTGCAGAAGAAATTTCGCTTTCAATGTCATTGACCGCATTTTTGTATTCCTTCACACCTTTACCCAAGCCTTTCATCAGTTCGGGAATTTTCTTCCCGCCGAAAAGCACCAGCACAACTAACAGAATCAGTAAGATTTCCTGTCCGCCAATCATTCCTCCAAGTGTATGCATAATGATAATTTTTATTTTAGAATGCAAAGATATATCAAATTCCAATACGGAACCACAAAATGTGGGAAAAAAAGTTTAAGGGTTTAAGATGTTGTAGGGTCGTCGCACGCGACGGCCACTCGGAAGGGTTTAAGGGGTTTTATTTTTAAACTTTTTTTACTTTTAAACTATGACTATGACATCAACTTTAAGGGCTAAAAGTTAGCCCTTAAAGTTGAACAATGACAAAAGCCCTAGTCATTGTCATAGTTCACCTGTAGGGGCGAAAATTTCGCCCCTACAGGTGAGGTCATAGTTCATCACCCGTAGGGCCGCAAAATTTTGCGTCTCTACGGGTGATGTATCCCTTTTTTTATTACTTTTGCAGATTGGACAATCATACCATCTGACAGCGAATGAACATTGAAATCATCATCAGCGACCAGTATGTCCCCTACCTGAATCTGGCGGTGGAACAATCTCTGGTACAAAACAATCCGCCAGACACTGTGGTGATGTACCTGTGGAAAAACCAGCGTACAGTCGTCATCGGCCTTAATCAGAACCCCTATACGGAATGCCAGGTGGACACCCTGCTTGCCGAAGGGGGATACCTGATGCGCCGGATGACAGGCGGAGGTGCCGTCTACCATGATCTGGAAAACCTGAACTTTTCCTTTGTCGCACCGAAAAAACTCTATGACCAGACCAAACAGTTTTCCGTCATTCAGAAGGCGGTACGGAGATTCGGCATAGAAAGCGAGCTTTCGGGACGCAACGACCTGCTCTGCCAGGGGCGCAAATTCTCCGGCAACGCCTTTTCCGTCGGAAAAAACAACCTGCTTCACCACGGCACCCTTCTTATCCGGACGGAAACCGAAAAACTTCAACGCTACCTGAAAGTGAAAAGCAGCAAACTGCAGAAACATGGGGTGAAATCTGTCAGCAGCCGTGTGGTGAACCTGTCGGAACTGGCCCCCGTCACTGCAGAAAACATCGTCCCGGCATTGACTGCTGCCTTTCAGGAGGTGTATGGCACCAAAGCCCTCTTCCGTGACTTTAATGAACTTTGCACGGCGGAAGTCCGCAAACAGGCGGAAAATTTCGCTGACGAGAGCTTCCTGTTCGGAAAATGGAAACATTTTCATGCCCAACGGACCGCCTCCTTCGCCTGGGGGGAAGTGGAGATAGACCTGGAAATTGACGAAACTGAACATGTTGTACGTCAGGTGGAAATTGCCACCGACTGTTTACAACTCCAAGAAATAGAAAGGGCAAGGTCAATGCTTACCGGCGCCTCCTGGAACAATATTCCCGACCTCAGCCATGAAAGCGGGATAGTCCGGGATATTTTTCATCTGGTATTTTCCGAATAAATGAACAGCTCTGGACAGGATGAACAAAAACAGCAGGAAAAGTTCCTGATGATGACCCAAGCACCGGTGAAAAAGCTGGTGCTGAAAATGGCGGCCCCCACCATCGTCAGCATGATGGTGACAGCCGTTTACAATGTGGTCGATGCAGCATTTGTCGCCCATCTGAGCACAGAGGCGGCTGCAGGTGTCGGCGTGGCTTTTGCCTACATGACTTTTGTCCAGGCCATCGGATTCTTTTGCGGGCATGGTTCCGGGAACTATATTTCACGCTCATTAGGTGCACAGCAAATTCAAAATGCTGAAAAAATGGCCGCCACCGGCTTTTTTTCCGCGTTGCTGACCGGCCTTCTGATAGGAACGGCAGGGTTGCTGTTTCTTTCTCCGCTTTCCCATTTTCTGGGAGCAACACCAGAAATTACTGGAACTTCCAACCAATACCTGCGTTTTATTCTTTTGGCAACCCCGCTGATGATGTCCGGTCTGGTGATGAACAACCAGCTGCGTCTGCAGGGAAGCGCCCAATACGCCATGATTGGCCTGGCTTCCGGAGCCATACTGAACATGCTCCTGGATCCGCTATTTATCTTTGTACTTGATTGGGGGGTAAGCGGAGCTTCAGCGGCAACCCTATGTAGCCAGCTGTTTTCCTGGGTATTGCTGTTTTTAGGTACCAAACGAGCTGGCAATGTGCATATCCAACTGCGGAATTTCACCCCAAAATTCTTCTACTACAAGGAAATCACCAGAGGCGGCCTGCCCTCTCTCTGCCGGCAGGGACTTATTTGTATATCAACCATCTGCCTAAACCGGATGGCTTCCCAATATGCCGCACCAGGCATGGAAGCCTCCACCATCGCCGCCTTTGCCATCGTGTCGCGCATCATGATGCTCTCCTTTGCCATTATTTTGGGCTTGGGACAGGGATTCCAACCGGTATGCGGATTCAACTATGGAGCAAAGCTTTTCCAAAGGGTAAAAAAATCCTACACCTTTTGCATGAGTGTTTCCACCCTGATTCTGCTGGTGCTGGCCACACTCGGTTTTGTTTTCGCCCCCCAGCTGATTTCACTTTTCCGGCAGGAAGATGCCGCACTTATCGCCATAGGAACAAAAGTTCTGCGCTGGCAATGCATAGTTTTTCCACTTTGTGGCATCACAACACCCACCAACATGCTTTTCCAAACCACAGGCCATGCTTTTAAAGCCACTTTGCTCTCCGTTTGCAGGCAAGGGCTTTTCTTCCTTCCCACCCTTTACATTTCTGCATGGTTCTTCGGGTTGCAAGGCCTGATGGCAACGCAAGCCGTCGCCGACTTACTGACATTCTGCTTTACACTTCCTTTTGGTATCCAAGTTATTCGGAAACTGAACCAGTATTCCCAAAAAGGATTTTAACTATTACCGACCCCAGGCGTTCCGGGGGAGGACTTCAAAAAATTACCTACCCCAAGCGTCTCTATCCAGGCTGCGGAAATGAATCGCTTCCGACAGATGTTCCATGCTGATATTCTCCGCCCCGTCCATATCGGCAATGGTGCGGCTGACCTTCAAAATCCGATGGTAGGCCCGCGCCGACAATCCCAATTTCTCCATGGCCATTTTCAGCAGCTGCTGCCCGTTTTCATCAAGCTGGCAATATTTTGAGATATACTTGGGAGACATTTGCGCATTTGTGTAAATGCCCTTTTCCTGCTGGAAACGCTGCAACTGGATTTGCCTGGCCCGAATGACCCGCTCCCTGACAACCGCACTGGACTCGCCTTGCTTTTTTTGGGACAACTCGCTGAACGGCACAGGAATAATCTCCACATGCAAATCAATCCGATCCAACAGCGGACCGGAAATCTTGCTCATGTAATGACGGATTTGCCCCGGCTGGCAGCTGCACTTCTTATCCGGATGGTTGTAATATCCGCAGGGACAAGGGTTCATGGCGGCAATAAACATGAATGATGCGGGGAACTCCACCGACATTTTGGAACGGGAGATTGTTACACGCCGCTCCTCTAACGGTTGTCGCATCACTTCCAGAACCGACCGTTTGAATTCCGGCAGTTCATCCAGAAAAAGAATCCCGTTGTGCGCCAACGAAATCTCTCCGGGTTGCGGATGGGTGCCTCCACCCACCAATGCCACATCGGAAATGGTGTGATGTGGTGACCGGAACGGCCTCGTCATGATTAACGGCACCTGACTCTGCAGTTTGCCTGCCACAGAATGAATTTTTGTGGTTTCCAACGCCTCCTCCAACGTCATGGGGGGCAGTATGGAGGAGATCCGCTGCGCCAGCATGGTTTTTCCGGAACCGGGCGAGCCGATCATGATGACATTGTGGCCTCCAGCCGCCGCAATCTCCAAAGCCCTTTTGGCATTCTCCTGCCCTTTGACTTCCGAAAAGTCCAATTCAAACTGGTTCAATCCCTCCGCCAATTGCTCCGGAGCGGCAACTTTGGCCTGTTCCAACGGCGAACCGTTGAAAAAACCGATCACCTGAATGATGTTTTCCGCCCCGTACACCTCCAGACCGCTCACAATTGAGGCCTCAGACACATTGGCCTGCGGCAGAATCAACCCCTTGAAACCCTGCTTTTTCGCCTCCACAGCAATGGGCAACACGCCCCGAATGGGCTTCAAATCCCCATCCAAGGAGAGCTCCCCCATGATGATATAGTCCGAAAGGTTCTCCGAAGCAATCTGCTCCGAAGCGGCCAAAATTCCGATGGCTATCGGCAAGTCATAGGCCGCCCCCTCCTTCCGCAAATCGGCGGGAGCCATGTTGATGATGATTTTTTTTCCGGGGATTCGGAACCCGTAACACGACAAAGCGGTGGCAATGCGCTGCTGGCTCTCCTTCACGGCGGAATCGGGTAAACCCACCAAATAAAAACTAATGCCTTGTTCTACACTGACTTCAATGGTAATGGGGATGGCATCGATGCCCACTACACAGCTTCCAAAAGTTTTTACTATCATTTCTTTTCATTTTTTTGCAAAAGTAGCTAATTTTTTTTTACAAAATTACTTTTCACATACAAATTTTATTTATTTTTGTTTTTTAAAAATTAAAATTCATAGGAGAGCTTTCTGATGTTTCATACAAGCGTTGAAATTGTCTCAGATTTATCAAAAATATCTGAAGTTGAAGAATTTATAGATTCCATTATGGAGGAATGCCACATGGAGGCAACCTATAGGGGAATTTTATGCACGCCGCTTTGTGAGGCGGTAAAAAATGCCATCATCCATGGGAACCGTATGGACAGACACAAAAAAGTGCGCATTCTCTGCCAGCAGGATCATGGCCAATGGACTTTCGCCGTAAGTGACGAAGGAAAGGGTTTTTCCTATGAGAATTTTACACAACAAAGAATTACAGCACTTTCACACGGGCTATCGATTATCCGCACCCTTTGTGAGGAGGTGACTTTCCAAAACAACGGATCAACCATTGTTTTCCGCATGCTGCTTCCCAAGCCAAAACAGGAGGCTGCGCCCAAGGAATGGATTCAGAAGGTAATGAAACAATATTTTCCCCAATATGCCTAAACAACTGCCGTTCAGCTACGCTACCATCAACTTTTTCAGCCATAGGACCCCATTCGTGCTGAAAAAAAAGCGGCTTATCCGCCAATGGATTGAGGAAACCGCTGAAAATGAAGGGAGATTTATAGGGGATATTAGCTATATGTTTGGAAATGACGAATATGTGTTAAAAGTTAACCGCCAATTTCTGCAACATGACTTTCTTACAGATATCATCACTTTTGATTACTGCGAAGGAGTACAGCTGAACGGGGACATTGTCATCAGCATAGACAGGGTCAGGGAAAACGCCCGCCTGTTCCATGTACGCACGGAAGAGGAATTGCACCGTGTCATTATCCATGGTATCCTGCATTTGTGCGGATATAAGGACAAAAGCCGGAAAGAGGCGGCAAGAATGCGGTACAAAGAAGACTATTATTTGCAGTTATTCCCATCTAATAATTTGTAAATTAATCGCTTGAAAAAAATGTTTCATGTGAAACATCTATGGAATACGCAATACACGAAAACATTTATGATTTGATTGTGGTGGGAGGCGGTCATGCCGGATGTGAAGCTGCCTGCTCCGCTGCCCGATTGGGAGCGAAAACCCTTTTGGTAAGCATGAACATTAACCTGTTTGCCGCCATGTCATGCAACCCTGCTATTGGAGGTATTGCCAAGGGACAAATCGTGAGGGAAATTGATGCATTGGGGGGAATGACCGGTATCGTAGCGGATAAAAGCATGATCCAATTCCGCATGCTAAACCGTTCCAAAGGTGCAGCTGTTTGGAGTCCGAGAAGCCAGAACGACAAATATCGCTTTTCTGCCGAATGGAAACAAATTCTGACCAACACCCCTAATTTGGATTTGCGTGAGGATTGCGTCACCGACTTGATTATTCAGGAGGGCAAGGTAACCGGTGTGAAGACCAAATTGGGAATTGCCATCACCGCACAAGCGGTCATCCTGACCAATGGAACTTTTTTGAATGGAAGGATTCATGTTGGAGAAATCAACTTTTCCGGAGGAAGAATCGGAGAACTGGCTGCATTTGACCTGACGGAAAATCTACAGAAAATAGGGTTTGTGAGCGAACGGCTGAAAACGGGGACACCAGTCCGCATTGACGGTAGAACCATTGATTTCGACAAAATGGAAGAGCAGAAAGGCGATGCGGAGGGAGGAGGTTTTTCTTTTGCCAACATACAACACCCGTTGGCTCCGAAAAGTTGCTGGATTACCTATACAAACCCGACAGTCCACAATATCCTGCGCAAAGGGTTTGATGCCTCTCCCCTTTTCCAGGGACGGATCAAAGGAGTAGGGCCGCGCTATTGCCCCTCAATTGAGGACAAGATTGAACGTTTCGCCGACAAAGAACAGCACCAGCTTTTTTTGGAGCCGGAGAGTGAAACAGGCATCGAATACTACCTGAACGGTTTTTCCTCCTCACTACCTGAAAATATACAATTGGAAGCTCTTCACCATATCAAAGGGTTGGAAAAAGCCAAAATAATCAAACCGGGATATGCCATAGAATATGATTATTTTCCGCCCACCCAACTCAAAAGAAGTTTGGAGACCAAACTAATCCAAAATCTTTACTTTGCAGGACAAATCAACGGCACCACAGGCTACGAGGAGGCGGCATGCCAAGGTTTGATGGCAGGTATAAATGCTGTGAGAAAGCTAAAAGGGTTGGAAGCCCTCACACTGCAGCGGAATGAAGCCTATATTGGGGTTTTAATAGATGATTTGACAACAAAAGGAGTGGACGAACCATACCGTATGTTCACCTCCAGGGCGGAACACAGAATACTATTGAGACAGGACAATGCCGATTTGCGACTGAGTGACATCGGATTTCAAATAGGACTGCTGGGAGAGGAACGGTACAAAGCCTTCCAAAAGAAAAGGAGAGATATTGAAATTTTGCAAAATTACCTGCAAACAACATCGGTTGAACCAGAAGAGACAAACCCTGTTCTGGCCACCATCCCCTCCTCCCCTATACAACAAAAATGTAAAATTGCACAATTACTGTTAAGACCGGAAATCCAATTGTCTGGTTTGGTTCCCAATCTGCCTGTACTGAAAAGTTTCGTTGAAACATCCGCTTTTGAAAAGGCAGTTTTGGAAGAGGTGGAAATCCTGCTCAAATACCAAAATTACATTGAAAAGGAGAAGGAGACCGCCAATAAAATGCAACAGTTGGAAAATATTCGCCTGAATCCGGATTTTGACTATTTTTCCATCTCCTCCCTATCCACAGAGGCACGGCAAAAGCTAAGCCGCATCAAACCTGCCACGTTAGGACAGGCCTCCCGTATCAGTGGAGTCTCTCCATCAGACATAGCTGTACTGATGGTTTTACTTGGTAGATAAACAATTGTTAATCAATATATTATAATAAATCTATCCTCTAAAGGACTTTTGGCTGGAGAGAAGGTCGGCGACCATTTTTTTTAATAAAATGCCTCTAAAGAGCTAATTTTTATAATTCGTTGATTAATAAATCATTATGTATCCAGTTAATGGAATAATATCTGAAGGGGATAACTAAGGGTGTTTGGATGGGAATAAAAAAGATGGAGGAGCTGTTGCTCCCCCATCTTCAAACAAATGGTTGAATAATTTTTATCGGACAACATTCACCTTTTCCATGGCGGAACCGGCGGTCGTGTTAATCTTCACGATGTACATGCCGCTTATCATGGATTGGAGAGGAATCGAGAATTCATTCTCATGAATGCTGTTATTTTCATACACCTTCTGGCCCAATGCGCTGTAAACCTCAATTGAGAGAATTTCGTTTTCAGAGGAAACATTCACAACATCACGGGCAGGATTAGGATAAATGTAGGTGTTGATTTTCTTAATTTCCTTCACTGCAGTGCCGTACACATTTTCACCAAGGAACTGCATATTGTCCACCAAAAGCATACCCCTGCTTGTTCCGGAAGTGACCAGACGGAAAGCAATGTAAATGTCTTTTCCTGCGTAGGAAGAGAGGTCTATGTAGCGGGTGGCAGGTATGTTATCGGCCTTGTTGGGGTTAACAAATTTTTCCATTGACACACTATGAGCTTCCTTAAAACTGGAAACCGCATTGGTGGTTGTGGAAATCATAATCTGATAGTTTTCTGTGGCAGTGCCAGTAGCAGAGTTTGCAGTGGCAGCGTCCCATTTGAAATAGGTAGGACTTGAAGAGATATGGATTTTAGGCAATACCATCCATCTGTCCGCACCAATATAAATTTCACTTGATGGGAAATCAGAGCAGGTAAAAGCGGCCATTCTACCCCAAATAATAGAAGCCAAGGTACCGCCCGCCTGACCTACAGCCCAACATCCGTTGGAAAACAACATCGACTGGGTTGGAATCCGGTAACCGGTTGCATTATCCTCCTGATAAACAACCCAACCCTCGTCACCCCAACGGCCGGCGGCCAAAGCAGCGGATGACTCAAAATTAAAGTCAAGTGAAGACTCACCGGAAGTCCAGAATGAGGAAATGGAAAGAGTATTGTTATTAGACACTTCGTCGCCAGAGGCATTCACAGTGACACTGATTGTGTTGGAACCGGCATTAGGAACATTGATGGGGGCCTGGAAAGTATAGACAACCTCCTCCTTAGCTTTGATTGCAGGAAGGGTTTCCGTCACAGTATTACCGGCGAAGGTATAGGAAATGGAGGCCTGTGAGGCGTCAGAACGGCCATTGTTGACGATTCTCAAACTGACAGGAATATTGACACCTTTCTTGTACATATTGACATCCTCGTGCTCCAATGGGGAGGTGAATTCAACAGGCTGCAAATCGACACCATTAATCACAGTCTCAACTGTAATTACATCAATTCCCCAGGCGGAATTGTCAAAATTGGAGAGCGCCTGACGTTGTAAAACCCATGCAAAATGAATTGTTTTCCCATTGAATCTGGAAACATTCACCTCAATCAGGGAATCCCATTTGTTGACAGCATTTGCCTTCCAAACAACAACGGCATGGGCGGTATCTGTTCCCTCAAATACACGCAGTGTCATGTTATTATTCAAATCCTGATGGTGGGAATAAAAAGTGATGATATTGCGGTTTTGTGAGTTAGGGATTGTCAACTCAGGGGAAACCAACCATTCATTGTAGGTTTTTCCAGCTGCCATGTAAGGAATTCCAGCCAAATAATGGGTACCGGAAGACCATTCGTAAGGGTTAATTGCTTTGGGATTCCCATTCGACCCATTGTTTATGGCCTGGTCCACTCTCCAAGTTTGTGTGGCTCCTACATTGGAATAAACCTTCCATCCGCTTGGCAATGAACCAGATTCAAAATTTTCTCTGAGCGTTACAGCTGCACTTGCCGAAAAAATGCCGGCAAAAAGCAAAAAGGTGGTTAACAACTTTTTCATAATCTCTATTTTATAAGTTTAAAATTTTTTAATTTGCAAAAATACAAAAAATACAGATAAAAAAACAAATTTGCCTAATCTTTTTACAAGGCAATCTCAAAATCTCTCAAAACCTGGTTTAAAGAGGTTTTTTTATCAGTTGATTCCTTTCGTTTTCCGATTATCAGGGCACATGCGACCTGATATTTTCCGGCAGGAAAAACCTTTTCCAACGTTCCGGGAATAACAACGGAACGCGCCGGAATACGACCCCTGTACTCAACAGCCTGGGGCTGGGTCACATCTATCACCTTTGTTGAGGATGTCAAAACAACATTGGCGGCCAAGACCGCCTCCTCTTCAACATGAACACCCTCCACAACAATGCATCGCGACCCTATAAAACAATGGTCCTCAATAATTACAGGATTGGCCTGAACCGGTTCCAACACACCTCCTATTCCTACTCCGCCGCTCAAGTGCACCTGCTCACCGATTTGGGCACAGGAACCTACTGTCGCCCAGGTGTCAACCATAGTTCCGGCACCCACATAGGCACCAATATTCACATAGGAGGGCATAAGTACCGCAGAAGGGGCGATATAAGCTCCGTAACGGGCCACAGCCGGAGGGACCACCCTCACCTTTTGAAGGTCAAAATCCTGTTTCAACGGAATTTTGTCATAATAGGTGAAAGGGCCGACAGAAATTTTTTGCATCTGCTGCACCGAAAAATAGAGCAGAACAGCCTTTTTCACCCACTCGTTAACACTCCAGCTTCCATTCCGCTTCTCAGCGACACGCAACTGTCCCTGGTCCAAAGCGGCAATGACCTGCTGCACACTTTCCGCAAAAGCGTTTTCTTTCAACAAAAGCCTGTTTTCCCAAGCGGCTTCAATACGGGATTCTAGTATGGTATAATTCATTGGAAATTAATGTATTCGAATTTATAACCAAAGGATAGTCTGCCTTTGGAGCAATTTCCGCCAGGAACCGGACAAATGCCAGAACGGATATTATAGGATGTTTTATCCGGAGAGAAACGGATATCCCAGTAAAACGTGAACAGGGAGCTTTTGGCCGTTTCCCTCCGGACATTCGGATCAAAAAGGGAATTCCCTATCATTTCCGTAAATAAAGCGGTCAAATCCGCCCTGATTTCATCATATTGCCTCTTATGTGCCAAAAACCTTTCACGGTTGTTGTGCAGTGTCAGAGGTGACAAAAAGAGGGAAATGGTAGAGGGAAGTTTCATCTGCTGTTAAAACGGCAAATCGTCATCCGCATTTTGATCCCCCATCACAGGAGGAAGCTGGGGTTCAGGAGCCGAAGAGGCGGGATTTTCCGCAGGAGTGCTGTTTTCGGCACGACCCAACATGGTGAAAGTGTCCGCCACCACTTCGGTGACATATTTTTTCACACCGTTGTCATCCCAAGAACGGGTGCGCAGCTTGCCCTCCAGATAAATCTGCTTGCCTTTGGCCAGATACTTTTCGGCTATTTCAGCCAAATTCCGCCAACAGACAACGTTATGCCACTCCGTCAAATCCTTACGTTCCCCGCTGGTGCGGTCTTTGTAGGATTCTGTGGTGGCCAACGTGAAACGGGCCATTTTTGCACCACCGTCCAATGTTTTCACTTCGGGATCTCTTCCCAAATTTCCTACCAGAATTACTTTGTTAATTCCTGCCATGATTTTTTGATTTAAGGTTAATGTTTATATTAATTGCGATGCAAAAGTAATCATTTTTTAAGCAAAAAATCCAATTTTCTTAAAAAATTTTTATCGGATAGCTCTCATATCCTCATTTTCAGGACTATAATAATCTATCGGTTGGATGATTCTGTCAAAGACAAAATATTGGCAGATGTAGAAATGCTCCCTGTCATCCCCCAAGGTTATGTAGAACTTGTCACGGTTATATGCCTCCATGAAATCCGGATTGTATTCAAATTCCTCAGTATTATATTCGTTCAACATATAATACAAGGAGATAAGTGTTTTGTTTCCATCCATATCCTCAATAAGAATCCGTTTGAACTCCAATTCCAAAATGGAATCCCGCGCCGGTTTTTCCAGATCATCCACAAAAAATTCGAAATTCAGGCTGCGATAGGAACCAAGATGGTCATACAGTTTCAAAGTATCATAAACCGGCAGCTTCACACTGTTTCCCGTTTCATCGCCCATTAAGGAAAAAATGTCAAAATTTCTTTCCCCATTACGGACAATACGTAATGAATTGAGCGGATTTTCAAGATCCTGGACATAAACCTCCTTTATTTGGGAAATACGCAGCGCCACAATCTGATGGCTTTTCCAGTCACTCTCCAAAGCGGAGAAATAGGGGGAGATGAAACCCCTGAATCCTGGCTGGTAAACAACCACAGGCATGTCGCTTCCCTCCATAACGGCATAGTTGCCCATATTGTCCTGCGTGGGGGAACCCATGTAGAATGTCTTGATTTTCTCATATTTCCAAAAGTGCAGGCCTCCTATTTTGAACCTATAGTCATCGTAGGCCACCTGAACTTTGGTGGCTCCCGCCGCCAGCCATTTTTTCACATTCTCCTTGGCAGCGTTGGCTATAGGGGCTTTCACCGTGATGTTGTGAAGGACCGAAAGCAGGTTGTCAACATTGGAACGGACAACCGTTTCCGATTTGTTCAGCAACCAGCTGTTATCCTCCTGTCTGGTCAGCAAAACCTTGCTTTCCTGGTTATCGGCCAGAAAAATCCAATGTATTGCCGCCGTATCGGCCACAGCAAAATCCATATCCCTTTTCTGTATGCTGGACGATTTTCTGCCCAGGACAAGCCAAAGGGCAAAACCCAACACCAAACATGTGCAAAGCACTATCCATAAATTCTGTCTGCTTTTCCTACTCATGGTTCATTCGTCATTTAACATATTTCCAACGGCGGCATACAAACATGACCAGCCCCAGAAGCAAAATCAGCACCAAGGGAAGCGTCACATTGATAACCTGCCAGAAAGTTTTTTCCTTTAATACTCTTGTATTATCCAACAATCTCATTTTAAAATCTTTGGATCGGACTTGCAGGATTTCCTCATCGTCGCACAGATAATTGACGGCGTTCAACAGGAACTGCTGGTTTCCGAAAGCCCTGTCTGTAAACCGGTCATATCCCAAAGGCAGGGGGTATTTTTGGTCACTGGTTTGGTTTTTCACCATATCCCCGTCCGAAACAAAGAGCATTTTGGTGGGTTTGCTCTTTTCATAAAAACCGATGTTCTTGTCAACCTGCTCATAACCTGTGAACAGGGAGGGGAAAACTCCCTCAACCAACACGCTGACCGGCTTGTAATGCTGGTTATATTCTGCAATATTGGCCTTTCTTCTCAACGCATCCAAAGTGATGATTGCCGGCGTGTTCACCACCTTTGTGGTGGATGAGGTGGTCAGCAGCACAGTCTTCTTCAACCCCTCGCGGGTGCCGACTGTATCGATGGAACTGACAAATTCGGTCTTCAGCACATTCAGATTCTTTACAATCGGATGATCCGAATGGGGCGTGACAATGGGAAAATAATACCATGGTATCATCTTGTATTGCGCCTGTCCTGCCAGCTCCCCGGCATGCACAGGAATGGGCAAGGCATTCAAATCCATCAGCAAATCGCTGTTTAATCTCACCCCATAGCGGAAAAACAGGTCTTCAAGGTTCAAATCGAGGGAGAGGGAGGGGATTTCCGGATAACGCATCAGGCTGTCCATTTCCGCCATGACAGGGTCAACATACCACAAAATGCGTCCGCCACGCATGACAAACTGGTCCAGAATGAACTTTTCATAATTGCTGAAAGGCTTGGTTGGTTTGGCAATGACCAACAAATCATATTTGTTCCCCTCTATTTGGAAATCTCCTGTGGTGGAATCTTTTATCTTTACATCAAAAATACGGGTGATTTTGTTGTCCAGAATGACCGAATCCACCTCATAAAAATTGGCGATTCCTACTGCTGCACTGTAAACCAGCAGGTTACTCAGCTCCCCATGCCCTTTCAAAAAGGCCACACTTGCCTTTTGCTGATGGGTCAGCCGACGGACCGCATTGCTGAAATTATATTCCAATTTTTCAATGGAATAATTGATGATGTCATTGCGGTTGTACAGCATGCCGTGATCCGAATCCAACAAATCCAAAGGCACTTCCCGCTGGTGATAATTGATGACGGCACCCGGCACAACATAGCGCGTGTTCACCCCCTCCGCAGTAACATCCTGCACCGGCTGAGGATTCAACCCTTTCTTGTACAATTCATTGTAAACTGCCTTAAGCTCCTGGGGGGTTTTCCCTTTTGCAGGATCCACAAACTCATACTGAATATTTGGCGAATAAACCCTCCATTCATCAAGAAATTCCCTTGTTTTCAATGAAAGCTCCGCAAAATCAGGAGGAAGGTTCCCGCTCAGATAAACCTTCACAAACACCATGTCATCCAAATTCTTCAACAGGGTTTTTGTGGATTTGGACAAGGTATAGCGTTTTTCACTTGTCAGGTCCAGACGGACAAACAAAAAGGAAAATATTACATTCAAAGCTATAATAATCAACACTATGCAGAAAAACTGCACTATGTTTCCCCTTTTCAAACTACTTTTTTTCTCTCTTTTCATGACTTTCTACCAATTTCTGCTTTGCAAACGAAGACGGGACATATAAAGGAACAGGACAATGACACTCAAGAAATAGATGATATCCCTTGAATCCACCACACCCCTGCTGATGGAAGCGTAATGGTGACTGATTCCCAAATTCTTTATAACATAACCAAAAGAACCGAAAATATTGAATGAATAGATGAAGTCAAATGAAAGCCACATCAGAAAACAGAGCAGTACTGAAAATATGAAGGCAATTATTTGGTTGTCAGTCATAGATGAGACAAAAATTCCAATAGAAGCAAATGTTGCACCCAAAAACAAAAGACCCAGATAGGATCCCCACATGGCACCCATGTCAATGTTACCCTTAGGATAACCCAACTGATAGACAGTGAAAAAATAAACCAACGTTGGAATTAAAGAAATAACAACCAATACAATGCTTGCGAAATACTTTGCCAATATGATTTTCATGTCGGTGATGGGGTAGGTGAGCAGCAACTCAATGGTGCCTGTTTTCCGCTCCTCCGCAAAGGAACGCATGGTGATGGCCGGTATAAGCAGCAAAAAAACAATGGGAGCTATATCAAACAGCCCGTTGATGTCGGCAAAACCTTTCTGCAGGATGTTGTCGGACATTGGGAAAACCCAAAGGAAAAGTGCCGTCAACACCAAAAAAACAGCCATTACCACATATCCTGTCAGGGAATTCAAAAAGCCCTTTATCTCCTTTAAAAACAAACTGTACATTTCCAATCTTTTAAGATAACGACAACATTTTAAGAATCGGTTTTCTTGCTTTATCCATGGTTTCCTTATCCATCACAATCTCATTCACACCATCCTTCAAACAGGCATAAATCTTCTCCAAATTATTAAGTTTCATATAAGCACAACCATAATTTGGAAGATTTTTCTTTTTAAGGATGAACAGCTCCTTATCCTTCACCTCCTTTTTCATCTCATGCAAAATACCCTCCTCCGTGGCTATAATGAAGTTCTTTTCATTACTGTTTTTCACATATTTTATCAATGCAGTGGTGGATCCGATAAAACTAGCATGACGCAAAAGCGATTCCCTGCATTCAGGATGAGCTATGAAGACTGCATCCGGATATTTTTTCCTCGCATCCATCAAATCTTCCTCATCCAACTGGAAATGAACATGACAACCTCCATTCCACAACAACATCTCCCTTCCAAGCTTCCTGTTCAGATAGCTTCCCAAATTCTCATCCGGCGCAAATATCAGAGGTTCATCTTTTCCGAAACTTCCCACTATCTTCTCCGCATTCCCGGAAGTGCATATCACATCGGACATCACCTTGATTGCGGCACTGCAGTTTATGTATGATATCACCTTATGGTCGGGATGTTCCCTTTTAAACTCCGCAAAATCTTCGGCAGGACAGGTGTCAGCCAAAGAACAGCGCGAATGAAAATCCGGTATTAAAACCTTTTTGTCAGGATTCAGTATTTTGGCAGTTTCAGCCATGAAATGTACACCGGCAAAAACAATCATATCCGCATCTGTTTTTTCAGCATACTGCGCCAATGCAAGACTGTCTCCGAGACAATCCGCTATATCCTGCACCTCAGGAAGCGTGTAATAATGTGCCAAAACTACCGCTTTCCTCTCTTTTTTCAGCTTATTAATCTCTTTTACCCAATCCTTTTCCATGTTGTTTTTTTTATTTGTTCCCTATCACTTTTACAGGTTGCAAAAGTAATAAAATCTCCCTTATCATTTTTAATGAAAAAATTTAATTTATTTATTTTTATTTGATAAATAGGCATTGTTAATATGTTGAAAACTTTATTTTGGAATATTTCTCCTGTAATTTTCAATTTAAGAAAGATGAATGCTTTAAGAAAAGCAAAAAATAGAGTATGCTGATATTTCATGTTTTGTGGAATATTGTTTTATTTAAGGGCAAATGTTTGAAAATTAGAAAATAATATGTAGGTTGAAAAAATGTTGAAAAATAAAATTTTTCACAAAGGCAGCAGGATAGAAAGGCAAAAGGTGTTAGCAGCTTTATATTTTTTGTTGAAAAAAAAGTTAGGGAAAAATTATCCACATAAATGAAGAGGGAAAAAAACAGGAAATAACAAACGGCTGTTAAAATAATGAAAAATTCATTCCCTGACATCTGAAATATCTCTTAAAGTATTTCCTAATAGCATAAAAGCAAGTACTAACATAACAATGGCGATTCCTGGAACTATTGCAAGGTAGGCATAATCCAAGATGATGTAGCCGTAGTTTTCCTTTATCATGCTTCCCCATGAGGGCATGGGTGACTGTACTCCAATTCCCAAAAAACTAAGTCCGGCTTCTGTAAGGATGGCGGAGGCAAAATTTGAGGCGCAAATCACCAGTATAGTTCCATTCAGATTAGGGAGGATATGTCTGAACATTATGGTGAAATTTTTGAAACCCATTGATTTGGCAGATTCCACATATTCTTTTTCCTTGTAGCTGATGAACTGTCCCCTTACAACACGTGCTATATCTACCCAGGCAGTGAGTCCGATGGCGATGAAAACTTGCCAGAATCCTGCTCCCAACACAAAACTGATTGCAATTACAAGCAAAAGGGTAGGTACGGACCACACAACGTTGATGAACCATGAGATGATGTCATCAGTTTTCCCACCGTAATATCCTGCAACCGAACCCAAAAATATGCCGATGAAAAGCGCAATGCAGACAGCTATGAATCCGATGGAGAGACTTATTCTTGCCCCAATGACCAATTGGCTCAGCATGTCCCTGCCGTACCGATCGGTTCCTAGGATAAAAAGTTTGTCTTGAAGACATTTTTCCTCTATCATTTTTTCCAATTCCGACCTTTTTATCTTATTTTCATTTGATTGTATGTCATGGAATGTGAAAATGTCTCCATTTTTTGTGACAGGGGCCTTTTCATGCAGTGGGAAGCATACATCCAACAGATGATATGATTTGTATTGGAAAGGGGGAATTTCGTTGTAGAGGGCTACCATAATGGAATCTCCCTTGAAATGATATCCGGTAATGGGAACAGGGGTGTATGGGTTCTCCTCACCGAACAGCATACGGTGAAAGAAGGATTTTTTTTCTATAGATTTGTTCTTCCTTATTTTCAGTATTTTGACACTACTTCTCGGTTTCAGCAGCCTGACTTCCAGAATTTGCTCATTGCAGTAGGGGGTATGGTCGGGAGTTATGAGGTAACCTGCAATGGCTATACAGGTGAGGATAATCAAAAAGATGAGGGAAGCCATGCCTATGCGTTTTTTTTTCATCTTTCCCCATGAGGTGGAGAAAAATGAAGCGTGCCTCCCGTTCTTTTTATTGCATATTGGAATCATGTTTAGATATAAAATAAAGAGGAATGTGCATTCCTCTTTATTTTATAAGAATTTATAAATAGTCACTATTTTTTGATGTTGTAGGTTTTTCCGCTTTTGACAGATACTTCTGTGGCGGTTGCCTCTTTGGTTACAGGAGTTTCGGCAGTAGTCGGGGTGATGGTGACATTGGTGGTCACATTGTTGGTTTTCACTTCAACGGTTTTGGCGTTGGAGTTGCTTGCATCGGCAGTTTTGCTTTGCTGCACAGTAGCTGTGGTTTTGTTGTTGGTGTTCACCTCAACTTTCTTGGCGGTTTCCTTGTTGGCCACAGTGACATTCACCGCTTTTTTGGCAGCAGCTTTTTTCGCCACTGGCTTTGCCGCTTCTTCTGCTGGGGCTTCAGCCACTTCCTCCACCTCTTCCGGTTCTTCAACAATTTCTTCCACCTCTTCCGGTTCAACTACTTCTTCCGGTTCAGCGGGCTTGTTGTTATTGCAAGCGACAAAAAGCAGACCCGCTACCACAAATAAACTAACTAACTTTTTCATTTTGAATGATGTTTTTATTGATTAAATAATTTTACAAAAATACATATTTGCCTTTTATGAAAATACATTTTTCAAAAAAAAATTTAAATGTTGATAAAAATTTTTTAAAAAATATTATATATCAAATATTTTTAGAAAGAAAAATTTTTATTTCAAATACTTGTCGAACCAGTCGATGAAGTTGCGGTGCCAGAGCAGGCTGTTCTGCGGTTTCAGCACCCAGTGGCTTTCATCCGGGAAGTAGAGGTAGCGTGCCTCCAGGCCGCGCAGTTTGGCGGCATTGTAGGCGGCCATGCCCTGCGAGGCCACGATGCGGTAATCGAATTCGCTGTGTATGACGCAGATGGGCGTGTTCCATTTTTCCACGAAACGATGAGGGGAATTGGCATAGGAATGGGCTGTTTTGGCGTTCTTTTCCCAGTAGGGTCCGCCCAAATCCCAGTTGGTGAACCAGTATTCCTCGGTCTCCAGGCACTGCTGCTCGAAGTTGAACATGCCGTTGTGGGCGAGGAAAGCCTTGAAGCGGCGGCCTTCGTTGTAGTCTTTTGCCCCGTAGTTGTGGCCTGCAAGCCAGTAGATGCTGTAGGCTCCGAAGGAGGCGCCGCAGGCACCAATACGGTTGGCGTCGATTTGTGGCATTTCTTTGGCAATCACATCGGTGGCCTGCATGTAGTCCTTCATGCAGAGTCCGCCGTAGTCGCCGCTAATCTCTTCACACCAGGCGGTGCCGAAGCCCGGGCATCCCCTGCGGTTGGGGGCGATGATGAAATAGCCCGCGCCGCTCATCACCTGGAAATTCCAGCGGGTGCTCCAAAACTGGCTCACCATGCTTTGTGGGCCGCCTTCGCAGAAGAGCAGGGCAGGGTAGGTTTTGCTGCTGTCATAGTCGTAGGGATAGATCACCCACACCAACATATCCTTATTGTCGGTGGTTTTGATCCAGCGCGGCTCCGTTTTGCCCATGCGGCACTGGTCAAGCACCTCCGTGTTGATGGCGGTCAGCTGTTTGCCTTCACTTTCCGTGCCGTTCAGCGGATAGGCGAACAGCTCGGCCGGATGGCTCATGGAAACCTCCTGGGCGATAATCTGGTCGCCGCTGATTTCAATGCCGTTGATGTCATGGATGCCTTTGGTCACCTGGCGGATGGCTCCGTCGTTGAGGGAGAAGGCGAAAACCTCCTGGGTGCCACGGTACATCACCACAGCAAAAATCTCCGCGTCATCCGCACGGAAGGCGATGCTGCTGACCCCATAGTAGAAGTTTTCGGTATAGTCATTATGTTCCTTTGTGTCGAAACGGTAAACTATCAGACGGGTCTTGTCCGATTCGTAGCCGTCATGCTCCATGCTTTCCCAGGCGATGCTCTTTCCGTCGTGGGAAAAGACAGGGTTCTGGTCGTAGCCCATCATCCCTTCACTGAGGTTGGTGGTCTGTTTGGAGGCTATGTCATACAGGTAGATGTCCGAATTGGTGGAAAGGGCGTACTCCTTGCCCGTTTTTTTGCGGCAGGTGTAGGCGATCTGGCTTCCGTCAGGTGACCAGGAGACCTGTTCCAGCCCACCCCATGGACGCATCGGGCATTCGTAGGGTTCACCCTCAAGTATGTCGACCGGGTTTTGGGTGTCGATTTTCCGGCTGCTGTCCAAACTGGCAAGGAAAATGTGCGGATATTCGTCCACCCAGCCGTCCCAATGGCGGTACATCAAATCCTCGTTGATGCGGCCCGTGGTCTTGTCAAGCCCTTCGTACAGTTTTTCCACTGACTGCAGCCTTTTGACCGGAAGCGTGGCGGAGTAGAGCAGACGTGTGCCGTCCGGTGAGAAGCGGAACTCCTCGATGGCCTGCTCAAATTCGCCCAGACAGCTTTCCGCCATGGTGGAAAGATTGATGTTCATGATTTTCTGTCCGCGCATGAATGCGATGTTTTCCGCATCCGCCCATTGCGGGCAGCTTTCGTTTTCAGGTGTGGTGGTCAGCCTCCGGACATCGCTTCCGTCAATGTTCATCACATAGAGTTCGGCGTTGCCCTTGTTCTGTTCCATACTGTAGTAGGTGACGGTGTAGGCAATCTGTTTTCCGTCGGGTGAGACGGCTGAGCCACCCATTTTTCCAAGTCCCCACATGATTTCCGGTGTGAACCGGCCGTTTTCGACCGTCAGTTGCGGCTTTTCAATCACATTTTGGACCGGTTTTTCGGTTTCCACCTGTTTCTTTTTACAGGCGGTGCAAGCTAAAGAGATAGCTATCATAAAGATAAATGTTTTTTTGAGATACATGTTCGGTTGTTTTAATATTTCCACATTTTTTTGAAATCTTCGTAATTCTGTTGGAGCAGTTCCGGCGTGTTCAGGCCGTAGGGGCATTTTTTGGCGCACTGGCCGCAATGGATGCAATTTTCTATTTTTTTCATCTTTTCCGCCCATTCCGCTGTCAGGTAAACGCTTAATGGGGCGCGTTTCAGAAATAGGCTCATGCGGTTGCAGTTGTTGATTTCAATGCCTGCGGGGCAGGGTTCGCAATAGCCGCAGCCACGGCAAAAATTGCCCGACAGCTCCTCGCGGTCTTTCCGGATCAGTGCTATGAGATCATCGGTCAGTGAGGGTGGATTATCTTGGAAACCAATGAATTCGTCTAATTCACTTTCTCGCTGGATGCCCCAGATTGGCACCACATGTTCAAACTGCGCCAGATAGGCGTAGGCGGCAGCGGCGTTGGTGATGAGACCGCCGGCCAGGGCTTTCATGGCGATGAATCCCATGTTGGCCTCCCGGCACATCCGGACGATGCGCAGGTCTTCATCGGTAGCCAGGTAGGAGAATGGGAACTGCAGGGTTTCGTAGAGGCCGGAGGCAATGGCTTCCGTGGCAACGGCCAGCCGGTGGTTGGAGATGCCTATGTGCTTCACTTTTCCCTGTTTTTGTGCCTCCAGCATCGCTTCGTACAGTCCGCTGCCGTCACCGGGTTTTGGGCAGAAGGCGGGATTGTGGAACTGGTAAAGGTCGATGTAATCGGTTTTCAGCAGTTTTAAGCTAATTTCCAAGTCTTTCCAAAAATTTTCAGCGGAGGTTGCCCCCGTTTTGGAACTTATGATAATCTGGTCCCTTTTGCCTTGGAAAGCGGCTCCCAATTTCTCTTCGCTGTCCGTGTAGAAACGGGCGGTGTCGAAGTAGTACATCCCGTTGTCAAAGGCTTTCTGTAACAGATATACCGCCTCTTTCAGAGAGATGCGCTGGATTGGCAGGGCTCCGAACCCGTTTTTGGGAACTGTGATCTGGCTTTTTCCTAAAGTGACTGTATGCATGTTATTTCTGATATTGGTTCAAAAGTGTAAGCAAAGTATCTGAAAAATCCCTAATATCCTCCATTGTGGTGTCAAAGGCGCACATCCAGCGGACAATATCTTGGGATTCATCCCATTCGTAAAAAAAGTAGCGTTCCTGCAAGGCTTTCCACACCTCTCGCGGCAGTTGGACAAAAACAGCGTTGGCCTGCACCGGATACATCACCTTCAGGTGCGGGAGCCCTTTGACCGTCTGGTAAAGCTGCTGCGCCATGCGGTTGGCATGTTCGGCGTTTCTCCGCCACAGCTCCTGCTGGAAATAGGCGGTGAACTGGGCGGAAAGAAAGCGCATTTTGCTGCAGAGCTGCATTGCCTGTTTGCGGCGGTAGAGGAAATTTTTGGAAAGGGCGGGGTTGAGCAGCACCACTGCCTCACCCATCATCAGTCCGTTTTTGGTACCGCCGAATGATAGAGCGTCAATGCCTGATCCTGTGGTCATTTCGTAGAAATTTTTCTGTAAGGCGACCGCAGCGTTGGCCAATCGCGCCCCGTCCATGTGCACATACATCTGGTGGCTGTGCGCCAGATCCACAATGGCTTTGATTTCATCCAGGGTGTAGAGGGTGCCCAGTTCGGTGGGTTGGGTGATGCTGATGACCTTGGGTTGGGAATGGTGCTGGAATCCGAATCCGTGCATTTGGGTACGGATAAGTTCCGGTGTCAGCTTGCCGTCGGGAGTGGGGACATTGAGCAGGCGGCAGCCCACCACACGCTGTATGGAGCCGCATTCGTCCACGTTGATGTGGGCGGTGTCGGCACAAATCACCGCCTCGTGGGAGCGGGCCATGCTGTCGATGCAGAGGGTGTTGGCACCGGTTCCGTTGAAAACCGGAAACACTTCGGCCTTTTCCCCGAAATGGCTTTTGAACAGGGCGGTCAGGGCCACGCTCTGTTCATCCTCCCCGTATGCCAGCGCATGCTCCAGGTTGGCAGCCGCTAACGCTTCCAACACTTCCGGGCTGACTCCGGCATGATTGTCGCTTCCGAATCCTCGTTTCATAAAGTCTGTCTGATATCGGTTTATAATATTTATGCCCCATTTAAGCAAAAAGCATTGGGGTTTTCAATATATATCTATGTGTTTATTACATTAAAGCCAATAAATTAAATTAATTTTAGTGATTAAAACAATCAGGTTACAAATTTCCTTAAAATTCCAATATGAACCTACCCCCCACAGTCAATTATTGCAAAAAAATTAATAACTATATACTATACAAGATGTTATGATATATTTTTGAATGTATTCCATCGGAGTTTGACCGTCAGGCCTGTCTTACCATTCTTCCATTTTTTTGTAAAAATGTAAATACAAGTAAGACAGTGTTTTGTAAAAAATCTGCTTTTTTTTTGCAATTTTTTTGCAATTTTTTGTGAGATTTGGGGTCATTTTGTTGTTTATATATATAGAGGGACATCTTATGGGCATACGCAAGAAAACGGATTTGGCTTCTGGAATGGAATCGGAGTTGGCACTTTTGGTCAAAAGGCATAACGACACTATTTGCGCTCTGTGCAGAAGTTTCTTTCCGGATGACACCTACCTGAGGGATGCGCTGTACTGTGAAATTATGTGCAACTTGTGGAATGGCATAAGGGTTTTCCGGAACAAAGGACTTGAAAAGGCATGGGTATATAGGGTTGCCGTCAACACCGCCATCAACAGTGACAAGAAGGAGAATCAGCTTCCGGAAACGATTCCCCTCACACAGGAGATGGAAGAGGTGCTGGAGGACAGCGGGAGCGATCCCCTGATGGCAGAGCTGTATACGCTGACGGAACAGCTGGAAATCAAAGAAAAAACGCTGATTGACATGTATCTTGACCGTGTTCCGCAGGCGGAAATCGCACGCGAGCTTTCCTTGTCGGAGACAAACGTCTCCACCATGGTCAACCGTATCAAATTGAAATTAAAGAAACTTAATAATAGAGAACAAGAATGAAGGAAAATGGTTTGAAAGAGAACCCGGAAATTAAATTGGAAGAGGACCTGGAAGAGGATTTGGATATGGAACCCTATTTCAGGGCCTGGGCGGCATATAAAAAAAAGTTGGCAAACATGCCGGTGCCGGAGGTGGATCTGAAAAAGCTGAAGAAATGGCACCGCCGCTCGCCCCGCAGCAAGCTGCTCCGCAGGGAGGT
>CAJOQK010000013.1 GCA_905236885.1 uncultured Bacteroidales bacterium | reverse complement strand
TTTAGTGTCAATCACATAGCATAGCTATGCTCATTCCACAAAAAGACAAAATCTTCCTGAAATAAATTCAAAATTGTTCACAAAGTAATTTTTAGAAGTCCCCTGAAAGGCAAGGTGACGAATGACACTGCAGAACAGTGTTAGCTGACAGAGGGCTGTCCATATTTATGGAACCAAAATAATTTTATTCCGGCATTGAAAATAACTTTTTTCTCTAACTTTTTCTTTGCTTGTCCAAAGAACGTTTGCGGTAAGCGAGCAAAAAAGAACTTGTTCATTTTTTCGAGCGAGAGCAAACTTCATGCAAATAAAAAGTTACAAAAAGAAAAGACACGGCAGGTGAAAAAAAGCCTATCCATGACGCTCATTCCGGCTAAACGGCAAAACTCGTTCGGCTACGCCTCACTCAAACAGTTGCCGTTCTTAACGCCGGAATTTCACTATGGATGACGTTTTTTTCAATGCCGGAAATAAATTATGCGTATGCATCAGCTCCAATATCCCAACGCCATCTCGTGAAAATTTGGTAAGCCGACGTCTTTTGAACGGAGCGAAGCGGAGTGAATGTAACCTTCTTTTTTTTCGTTACCTGCGGTGAAGTTTGTCCTTGTTCGGCGAAATACAAGCAAGCTTGTCTTACGCTCTCACTTCTGACAAACATTCTTTGCTTCGTTTCTTTTTTTTTTCAGGGGATACAAGACTATGCCATGTTTTTTCATAGTGGCTATAACCACAGGCTCCCTGCCATCAGCAGCAGGCAGAAAAAGGTGGTGAGGTTGCGCGCCAGAAACCAGCGCAACAGAAAAGCGTCAAGCTGCAGCTGCACAATCGCATCCCACTGCTTCACCGGCATGGGACCCATCCACCATTTCGGACGGTACTGCCGTTCCGGATGGCGGAAATGGCTGCACATCAGCACAAACAGAGCCAACGCCATGGGAAAAGCTATCCATACACAATGGAAAACAGCGGGCAGAATGCCGGCCAGCACGCCTGCCTCCACCAACACAAAAGGAAGAAAATTCCCCAAAAAGGAAAAGAAGAGCTGGAGGGAACTATTAGGGAACACCACCGCCAAAGTCCTTTTGCCGATGGCGGCATCGGCTTGGACATCCATCATGGAGTGTGTGTATACAATATTGAAAACCAGCAACCCCACTGCAATGGAAACCCACGACAACGCTCCGCTCCAGGTTCCGCAGGCGCTGAAATAGACCCCTGCCATCAGCAACGGCCCGAAAACAAGGCCTATCAGCCCCTCGCCCATGCCATGATAACTCAAACGCAACGGTGCGCCCGAATAAAAATAGGACAAAAAACCGGTTGCCAACATCAGGTAAAGCACAGGCAACCCCCTTTTCAGGCCAATGGCCAACGCCAAGGCCGCCGCAATTAGCCCAAAACAGGCAACTGCCCCTTTCAGCTGCTTCAGACTGAAAGCTCCGGAAAAGAGATATTCACATTTTTCCTTGCGCAACTGATTTTCCGCCAAATGGTTACGAATCATCTCGCTATTATGCCGGAAGTCTGCATAGTCATCCGCCAGATTGGAGGCCAGATGGGCCGCCGCCACACCGATGCAGGCGCACAACGCCCATCCCCATGAAAAACCATCCACAGTCCGCGCCATGCAAACCGCCGCCAAAGCAGGGAAAACGCTCTGCGGCAACGCCTGGTGGCGGGCATTTCTGATCCATGCCAAAACCTTTGCCATCCCTTTTTATTTTTTTCCTATTTTACGAAGGTTCCCGAAAATTATCTGCAAGTCGGTGCGCAGCTTGTAATCCTTGGCATAAAGCCCGTTCAGTTGCGGCACCATCTCCGCCTTCACCTCGTTTTTCCATGCACAGGCCGTGGTCAGCACCCCCTCCTTCAACGGAGGCAGCACCCCGTTTTCGTTCATTTCCGCCCTTTCATAGCCCACCCAACTTTTCCGGCCCGAAAACACCTCACGGATACGGGCAAAAAATGTGCGCTTGCCAGGCATAAACCACACCAGCAGAGGTGAAACCGCCCACAAAAAGAGCGAAACCGCCACATCCAGGCTGCGTTTGCGCCTGACATTCTCCTTTTTGCCGATGCTGTTGGCCGACAGGGTGTAGATGTCCCCCTCCACATTGATGGAATTGCTGCCGATGATATAGAAACTTTTGGGCGGCGCAATCTTGTATTCCAGCGAAAAGTCCTGCAACTGCGACATGACCGTTATAATCTGTTTTGCAGGCACATCCGCCCCACAAAAAATAATAGCGTTCACCTTATAGATTTCAATCATGTCACTGATGTCGGAAAGGTCACCGATGTAACGGGGCTTTTTCTCCGCCATTTTTTCAGGATGGACAAAGCCCACCAGCATCTGCCGGAGCGACATCATTGGCAGCAGCTGCGCCACCCTCGCGGCCTCCTCCTCCTTTCCCACTATCAGCAGCCGTTTCATCTGCATATCCCCAATCGGATAGTTTTTCAGCTGCATCCGCCCGATAATCCAGCGCAACAGGTTCAGAACCGCCAGCACAAACGCCGACCCGATCAGAATGACAGCCCTGGAATAGCGCAGCTGCTCACCCAACAGGGCATATATGAGCAGAATTACAACTGCGCCCATAACCAGCCCCTGATTGAGCTTTTTGAACGATACCGGAGTCCGGTAGCCCTTTTGCAGCCACACGCAGACCACCCAAACCAGCGCATAGAGCGGCAGCACCAGCAGACGGTATTCCTCCGGGAAGGCCCTGCTCCGCGCCGCCAGCACATGGCTTTCCCAATAGTTTGAAATCAAAAATAGCCCGCCATAGATGAGCAGAAAATCCAGCAGCGGCATCAATATCCTCAAAAACACCCTCTTGCAAATGGCCAAAGAGGCCCTGAACCAGATTGCCGCATTGATGATGAAGTCAAAAATCCGCGCATTTTTTGGGGAGAAATGCTTTTTTGCGAAAATCTGCATCGCCTGGTAGAACACCACCACATAGTTGATGCTGCTCTTTTTGGTGCTCTCCCCCTTGTAATGGATTATGCGCGTGAGAGGATAGTAATAGTTTTTGTATCCACCCAATATCACCCTGTAGGAGAAATCAATATCCTCACCGTACATGAAAAATGTCTCGTCCAGCAGCCCGATTTGGTCCAGCACCGATTTGCGCAGCAGCATGAATGCGCCCGGCAGAACCTCCACCTCATGGATTTCATCGGGATCCAGATAGGTGAGGTGGTACCTTCCGAAACGCTTCGATTTCTTGAAAATCTTGGACAACCCGAAAATTTTGTAGAATGCCACATTGGGCAACGGCAGCCCACGCTTGGATTCCGGCAGGTAACGTCCCTGTCCGTCAATCATTTTTACACCCAAAGCACCGGCATCGGGGGTTTCGTCCATAAAGGCCAGCGTTTTGGTAAAGGTGTCCGCCTCCACAATAGTGTCGGGGTTGAGCAGCAGCACATATTCTCCGCTTGCCATGCGGATGGCCTGGTTGTTCGCCTTGGCGAAACCGACATTCTCCGCGTTGGCAATCAGCCTCACCTCCGGAAACTCCCTCCGGAGCATCTCCAAAGAATTGTCAACCGAATGGTTGTCCACCACAAACACCTCGGCCTCAATGCCTGCTACCGCCTCCTGCACGGAGCGCAGACACTGCTCCAAAAAATAGGAGACATTATAATTCACAATGACAATGCTCAGTTTCACCATGCGATGTTTTTAACGGTTTATTCATATAACGGACAAAATTAGCATGAAATTGTGAAACTAATTTGTCAAATCACTCACTTTACTTACAACCCGATATTCTATATTTTCAAACTGCTTAAAATGAGCCATTCCGCAACGAATTTTTTGTTTTTCGTTCGGATGAAGTTTTTCTAAATCTACTGTCATTTGGAATACATTGGGATTATCCCATCCTTCGCGCAAAGCCGTGTGCGAAAAGATGAAACGAAGCGGATTGTTCATGTCCAACAGAGTCTCCTTGTCTTTCATAATCAGGTTGTAGGTATTATCATCAGCTTGTGTTTCGCCGGAAGTATCTCTCACATGTCCCTTTTTGTCTTGCGAAAAGTACCCATTATGGATTTTCTCCAACTCGTAATGATTAAGAGATTGAAACTCTGGATGTTTTATCAAATCTGAATAAATATCTTCAAACCACAGTGCAAATTTTCCCTTTACTTCGTTGCCTTGGGTGTCGTAAGTGCGATAATTTGCCACTCTATCTATGAAAAACAAGGACAATACTTTTATACCTTGCTTGTTCAGTTTCAATTCCTTTCGCAAATGTTCCTCCACGGTGCGGCGAATCTGAAATTTCATCACCTCATCATTCATGTCATCCATACGCTGACCTTTATAAAGCGTGTCTCCATTTGAGAAAACAACACATTCGTTTGAGGCATCAATTTCTTCAACAATATAACCATTTCTGTATATTTCGCGTTCTGCGCTCTTGGCATACAAATCATCACCCGCCCTTACAGAAACAGATTTTCGCTTTACCCCATTTTTGTCATTGACATCTATGGAGACTTTTGCAGTAACCTTGGTTTTTGTTGCTGTAATAGATTCTAATGCCACAAACGCACCATTCAATGAGTTTTCTTCAAAAACAGAATCTACCTCTATTTGCTTGACCAACCCCAAATCGTATGCTTTTACAGGATTTAAACTGTATATCAAATTATAACGGTTGCGGTGAGTGGCTGAATAGCGTAAGGTGCAAAGTGGATTTAGATTGGCAATTGCCGCTGCACGTCTCTCCGATTCCATGTTTTGCGGTTCATCCACAATGATAATAGGCTGAACCTGCTTGATAAAATTGATTGGCTCCTGCCCATTTAATTTGTCATTCGGCTTATTGATTACATTTTCGTCTTTAGCAAAAGAGTCAATATTGATAACCAGTACTTCAATATTGTCGCCTGCCGCAAAACCTCTCAATTGCGAGATTTTGTTACGGTCGTAAACATAAAACCGAATCGGGATATTGTCGTATAACGTCTGGAAATGCTCATGTGTGATTTGCAGGTTTTTCAAGACTCCCTCTCGAATTGGAACAGAAGGAACAACTATCACAAACTTCTTGAATCCATATTGCTTGTTCAGCTCATAGATTGTGCGCAAATACACGTATGTTTTTCCTGTTCCCGTTTCCATTTCAACAGAGAAGTTCATCCCATCCAATTGTTCAGACGGTGTGATTTCATTCTGCCGTTGCACATTTTGCAAGTTGGAAAGAATCTGCTCTTCCGACAATGCCAAATTGTTCCCAACACCATCTATCAAACTCATCTGAGTCCCGTTCATATTATATTGAAACACAGATTCCTTTTTTGTCTGTCCTTCAAAAAGCCCAACAACTGCCTGAATGGCATCCTGCTGATACTGAAGATTGGATTCGAAATAGAGTTTCATACAATAGCATTTAATAGTTTTTGCACCCATTCATTAAACTTTGGACACTTTTGCAGAAGAGTTTCTATACCAATCTTTTTAACGATTTCTATTCCAAATACACTCTTGTCATAACCTGGGATATACTTCTTCAAACGCATAGAAGGAGCTGTACAGGGGCCATTGTCAATGTCTTCGGGATTGTCAAACGAATCAAATACTTTCTTCAAATTTGCATAATCAAATTCTGTTCTTTCATAAACTTCTTCTATTCCTTTCATTGAAGAGAAGACTAACGCTTCAAATTCATGTAGCTGAATGTATGGAATGAAATTGTCAACTTGGTATTTCAGACTATGCTCAATATCATTCTTCATTTCTTGTTCCAAAAACAACACTTGATTGTAATGTGATTCATTTTTATCAATTCTGTCAAAACCAGGAAAACTTGTCGGTAACCGATAATAATCCAACATTGTTGTAATAATGACATCGCTTTCGTATATTGTATTAATAATATCCCTTTTTATGTGAGAATATTTTGAAACACCACCATTAGAATGTTTTATTTTAAAACATTGAATCTGATTATATTTTCCTTTTGAACAAATAAAAGGAGACAATACATTATTAACGAAACTTTCTTCTGTTTCTCCTTCAACAATAAATACAATTCTTTTCATAACAAAATTGGTTGCCCATTAATAATACTTTTAGTCCACAACTCTCCCAAAGAATAGTCTTCCAACCATTTTTTTAAATCATTATCATTTAATCTGTTAAATGTTGATTGTCCTTCTTTTTTATCCACCGTAATAATATCATCTGGGATAAAATTATTAATCAAATTTACAGATTGTGTTGAAATGATAATTTGGCTTTTCCTTTCTGCTGCTGATTTTATCATTCCTGCAAGTTTATTTATCGCTACGGGATGCAATCCTAATTCTGGTTCATCAATAATAATCACTTGAGGTAATTGCGGTTGCAGCAACAATGTTGTCAATGCTATAAATCTAATACTTCCATCCGAGAGATCATTTGCATCAAAATATTTTTCGTGGTTCCCCATTTCACTCCATTCCAAAAGTATCTTTGAATTATCCAAAAAGAATGGTCCCAAATTAAATCTTTCAAAATAGGGCATTACTGACTTAATGACCATTTCGATTCTTTTTAATGTCTTTGGATATTTTTCTTGCAACATATATAAAAAAGCAGGAAGGTTATCTCCGTCCGTTTTTAAATATCTATTGTCATTAATGTTAGCTTCTGTCCGCAATGGTGAGCCTTTGCTGGTATCGTGAAAATGATAAATCTTATAACTTTCAATGTATCTTTTCAACCATTTATCTCTTGGATATTTGGAATCCTTAATTGTACTTTCCAATTGATTTTTTTTTGGATATGAGTCACTTCTCCCCTTATAAATACTGTTTTCTTCTGCTAAAAAAAGACTATAATTCTCTGTCGGTTGCAATGTGAATTCGTAAGAATTACTTCCAAAATCTAAAGAACTAACTATTTCTTTTGTGGTCTTAATACCATAATGTAATAATCTATTAGCCCCATTTTGTAATGAATATTGTTGCAAACGTTGCTCATAAATATTATTAACTAATTTAAAGAAAGAAATAAAATTCGTTTTTCCAACACCATTTGCTCCAATCAGAATATTTATTGGCTTTAATTCCAAATTCAGTTGTCTAATAGACTTATAACCTGTTATTTTAATTCTTTTTAACATTATTCACCTCCTTTCGTTTATATCGTCCTAAACTCCACCCCAACATCCCGCATCTGCAGGGCGGTGTTGGTTTTCAATTGGTCATTGTCTTCAAACAGGTTGTCCAAGGCAATTACTGCATGGGCGGTAGTGCCACTTCCTGCGAAGAAATCAAGAATAATATCGTTTGTATTTGATACTATTTTTATTAAATACTTCAATAGTGCAAGTGGTTTCGGATAAGAAAACACTTTTGTATCAAATAAATCTGTCATTTCCTTTGTACCATCTTGCGACATTCCTATATCATCAGGAAGTTTGGTGCTAACAGCAATTTTACCAAAATTCTCCCCCGCTTTGACTTCATCATCTTCTTTCCAATAACGTATCACTGGCTTTGAAATATTAAGGAAATCATAATCTCCAGGAAAAACAATTCTATTGGCAGAATAATACTCCTGAAAGGTTTCTTCATTATTTGCCCACACTCTATTGGGATTTGCAGGATACTCTTCTTTTGTTTTAGGATTTACTATTGTAAAAAAACAATTGGGACGCTCATTTGCAGACCGTTGGGTGGTCATGTCATGGATACGCCATGGCTTATTAGGAAAATCTGGCGTTTCATAGTATTTTCTACCATCGCTTTCAATGAAGATATTTTCGGTTTGGTCAAAGTCAACGGATTCTTCGCGGCAAGGCACCAAGGTAGCCGATGAAGGCTGCTGCATGACACGGAAAGCATCGCCTTTGCCAGCCCAATTCAGCACATAACGCTCGTTGGCGAAATTCACCTCCTCGCCAAGCGTT
>CAJOQK010000012.1 GCA_905236885.1 uncultured Bacteroidales bacterium | reverse complement strand
TTTAGTGTCAATCACATAGCATAGCTATGCTCATTCCACAAAAAGACAAAATCTTCCTGAAATAAATTCAAAATTGTTCACAAAGTATTTTTTAGAAGTCCCCATAAAAAAATGGAATTTTTGGAAGTCTCCAAACAATATTTCACCTCCTATTACGTTTTATCCTTACATTAAAATAAAATACAAATGCTTACAGAAACCATCAACGAAGCCATCAAACAGGCGATGCTTCAAAAGGAAAAGGAAAAACTGAACGCGCTGCGTGCCATCAAGTCGGAACTGCTTTTGCTGAAAGCGGACAATCCGGGAACAGAAATCACGGAAGAGATGGAAATCAAGATGCTGCAACGGATGATCAAACAGCGCAAGGAGGCGGCGGAAACCTACAAGTCCCAGAACAGGGAGGACCTCTACAAGGAGGAAAGCCAACAGGCGGAAGTGATTGCAAGTTATCTGCCCGCGCAACTCTCAGAAGCGGAAATTGAGGCTGCCATCCGCCAAATCATTGCTGAAAGCGGAGTGACCGACATCAAAGGCATGGGCAAAGTCATGGGACTGGCCTCCAAAGCTTTGGCCGGAAAAGCCGAAAACAAAATCATTGCCGATAAGGTGAAGGCGATGCTCAGTTAAACCTGCCAACTTTGCGACAGGAAACCGGACACAGCAAGAGTAAATTGCGGCATAACGCATACATTTTCAAAGAAACCGACAAGTAACATGGCGGCAGACCTGAAACTGTGGCTCCCAATCAACCGTAAGGAGATGGAACTGCGCGGATGGGACGAGGTGGACGTGGTGCTAATCAGCGGAGACGCCTACGTGGACCATCCCTCCTTCGGGGCAGCCGTCATAGGACGGGTGCTGGAACAGGAAGGCTGCCGTGTAGCCATTCTGCCACAACCCAACTGGCGGGATGACCTGCGTGATTTCAAGAAATTCGGGAAGCCGCGCTATTTTTTCGGCATCACATCCGGAGCGATGGACTCCATGGTCAACCATTACACCGCGCTGAAACGGCTGCGCTCCACCGATGCCTACACCGCCGGAAATCAGGCAGGGTTCCGTCCCGATTATGCGACAAGCACCTATAGCCGCATTGTGCGGCAGCTGTTTCCGGAGAGCTGGATTGTTTTGGGCGGCGTGGAGGCCAGCATGCGAAGACTCACCCATTACGACTATTGGTCGGACAGCCTGATGCCCTCCATTCTGGCAAGCAGCGGTGCAAATCTGCTGGTCTATGGCATGGGGGAAAGCCCAATACGGGAAATCACCGCAATTTTCAAGCAAAAGGAAAATCCGCAACTGTCCGATTTCAAGCAGATTCCACAAATTGCATGGTTGGATGAAAAAACATCCGCCACCGAACAACAGTCATCATCTGCCATCATTCTGCCTTCGCACGAAACCTGCCTGCAATCCAAAAGAGAGTTCGCAGAGGCTTTCCGGCTTACGGAGGAGGCTTCAGTGCAATTCGCACCGCCACTGATTTGCCAAAGCGTGGGCGAAAAAACCGTAGTGGTGAACCCACAGGCACCGCCCATGAGCAGTGCCGAGCTGGATGCGGTGTACGAACTGCCGTTCACCCGACTGCCCCACCCGCACTATGAAAAACGGGGGGAAATCCCCGCATTCAACATGATCCAAAACTCCATCAACATCCACAGGGGCTGCTTCGGAGGATGCAGTTTCTGCACAATCTCCCTGCACCAGGGGAAACGGATTGTGAGCCGCAGCAAGGAATCAATTCTCAAAGAGGTGGAAAAACTGAGCCGCATGCCCTATTTCAAAGGACACATCTCCGACATGGGCGGCCCATCCGCCAACATGTATCAGGCGCATGGCAGCAACAGCCGGGCATGTGAGAAATGCAGACGCATCTCCTGTATCTATCCCGAAATCTGCCCGAACCTCCATTTTGACCATGCCCCAATGCTTGCACTCTACAGGGAGGCCCTGAAAACCAAAGGAGTCCAAAAAATCACCATAGGCAGCGGAATCCGCACCGACATGATTGAACGCGCCACACCGGAACTGCGAAAAAAATTCCATCTGGAGGAATATGCGGATCAACTGGTCCGCCAGCATGTCTCCGGAAGGCTGAAAGTGGCGCCGGAGCACACTGAGCAGCATGTGCTTGCGCAGATGCGCAAACCCGCCTACGAACTGTTCCTGCAATTCCGGCAACGTTTCAACGCCATCAACCGCAAATATGGTTTGAAGCAGCAGCTCATCCCCTATTTCATCTCCAGCCATCCGGGCTGCCGCCTGCAGGACATGCAGGCATTGGCACGCAAGCTCAAGGCAATCGCCTACCAGCCCGAACAGGTTCAGGACTTCACGCCCACACCCATGACCCGTTCATCCGTCATGTTCTACACCGGACTGGTGCCGGAAACAGGTGAAAAAATCTTCTGTGAAACAGACCTTTCCAAAAAAAGAGTGCAAAACCAGTGCTTTTTCCAGCCAGCATCAGCCTACAAAAATCAGATTTCCCAACACACCTCTTCCAAAAAAGATATTAAACAAAAGCCGTTGAAAAAAAAGTGACAAACAAGTTCCCATGCTATGAAAATTATGGCTACTTTTGCAAAATGTTATTAACATAATTATGTCATTTTAATTTATTTAAAGATGAAAAAAGTATTTATTACAGCATTACTGATTGCCAGTATCGGCATGTACAGCTACGCTCAGGATTTTTCATTCGGTGTCAAAGCCGGATTCAGTTTGTCCACAATGAGCCATGACGGCAACGGCTCCAACGTGAGCCATCCGTTCCAGCCGGGATTCACAGCCGGTTTCTTCGGCCAGTGCGACCTCACCGACATGTTCGGCGTTTCCATGGAGGCCTTGTATGCCATGCAAGGCTATGTCAGCAAATCCGAATCAGTAGATTACAAAAACACAATTATGACACACATGGTGAAAGTGCCGGTATTGTTCAACGTCAACCTGCTGGACGGCAAACTGAACCTGCAGGCAGGCCCGCAGTTCGGATTCATCCTTGCGGAAAAATCCATCGGCGCCACCTATGACGGCAAGAACAAAATCACCAACACCGTGGATCAGGACTACTACAACATGTTTGATCTGAACGTGGCCATCGGTGCGAACTTCTACCTGACCGACAACCTCTTCGCCGGCGTCCGTTATGAGCTGGGCCTTATGGACACCCAAAAGGCACTGAAACTCTCCTCCGCAAGCATTGAGGACTACAACTCCAAATTCAGGGTGATCACCCTGATGGTTGGATACCGTTTCTAAACACTGAAAATAAATTTACTAATTAATATTATTAATTTAAAATTTAAAATTTAAAGCGTATGAAAAAATTAGTTTTGACTTTCGCAGTCGTATTCGCAACAATCACCGCCGCCAATGCGCAATTGTTCGTAGGCGGATCCCTGGGCCTGGGCATTAACTCAATAGGCAAGACTGAAAACACCGGTGGAGGCACCACCGTCACCGTGGATCCCGTTAAAACCCTGAGTTTTAACATCAATCCCAGAATCGGATACAACCTCAACGACAAAATGGCCGTTGGTTTGGACCTGGGCTTCGGCATGACCAATAACAAATATCCCGATGGATGGAACGGTTTGAACACCACTGAAAACAAAAAATCTACCACCACAATCGGTGCCGGCGTTTTCTTCCGCTACTATCTGATGGAAGTCGGACAATGGTCTGTTTTTGCAGAAGCCACTGCCGGACTTACTTTGGGTAATGGTAAAGAGGAATGGAAAACCACTGTGGGCACAACCACAACCACCACGACCGTGGATGCCCCAAAAGCCACCGATATCACAGTTGCTGTGACCCCCGGTATCTCCTACAAAGTGAACGAGAAACTGCAATTTGACGCCTACCTGGGACTTCTCCAACTGGCTTTCAACAACCATGTGGAAAAGAGCGACATGGTTGGTGGTGGCACCAACACCGTTACCGACAACTACTTCAATTTCGGTGTGAACCGCAATGGTCAAGTGGGCAAAATCGGTTTGGTCTACAACTTCTAACAACTGAATGCATTTAAGCATCATACGTATAGTGCGCCTGCGGGCGCACTTTTTTTTTTCAAAAAAAGGCCGTTCATCCACTCTTCATATCCGGATTTTAACTACATTTGCATTTTAAAATAATTGATTAACATTTTCTAAACAAAATTCAGATGAAAAAATTAATTGCAAGCGCATGTCTTTGTCTGTCTGTATTTTCATTCGGACATTTGTTCGCATGCACCAACTTTTTGGTCACCAAGGGAGCCAGTAAGGACGGCTCCTGCTTCATCAGTTATGCTGCCGACTCCCATGTGCTGTACGGCGAGCTCTATTACCGTCCGGCTGCCACCTACCCCGCAGGCACAATGATGGATGTCATCGAGTGGGACAGCGGGAAAAAACTGGGCCAGATCAAACAGGCCTTACAAACCTACTCCGTAATAGGCAACATCAACGAGCACCAGCTTGCCATTGGGGAGACCACCTTCGGCGGTTTGGAGTATCTGGCGGACAGCCGTGGAATCATCGACTACGGCAGCCTGATCTACATCACACTGCAACGTGCCAAAAACGCCCGCGAAGCCATCCGGATATTTTATGAGCTTACTTCGGAATACGGTTATTGCAGCGAGGGCGAGTCCTTCTCCATCGCCGACCCCAACGAGGTCTGGATTCTTGAGATGGTGGGCAAAGGCAAGCAGATGCTGGACAAAAAAGGCAATGTGGATGAGAAAAGTTGGACCAAAAGTCCGGTTTGGGTGGCCCGCCGCATTCCCGACGGCTACGTTTCCGGACATGCCAACCAGGCTCGCATCACCACCTTCCCGTTAGAGAACGGGAAAACCTCCATTTCCACCAAGAACATCGCCAAAATCATGAATCCCAGCGTGGAAGTGGTTTACAGCAGCGATGTAATCTCCTATGCCCGCGCCATCGGCCTGTTCAACGGAAAAGATGAGGAGTTCAGCTTCTCCGACATTTACAACCCTGTGGATTTCGGCGGTGCGCGTTTCTGCGAAGCGCGCGTGTGGGCCGCGTTCATGCATCTGAACAAGGATGAGGCCGCGCCCTACGAGGACTACGCCCGCGGAGAAAATTTGAAACACCGCATGCCTTTGTGGATCAAACCGGCTGAAAAAGTGGACGTGGAGACCATGTTCTCACTTATGCGCGACCATTTTGAAGGCACCTCTTTGGACATGACCAAGGATGTGGGCGCAGGCCCGTTCGAATGCCCCTACCGCTGGCGTCCCATGACCTGGAGCTACGAAGGCAAAAACTACATCCATGAACGCGCCACCTCCACCCAACAGACCGGATTCTCATTCATCGCACAGTGCCGGGGCCGTTTCCCGGATCCAATCGGAGGAATCCTCTGGTTCGGCGTGGACGACACCTACAGCACCTGCTACGTGCCCATTTTCTGCGGCTGCACCCAGGTGCCGCACTGCTTCAAAGTGGGCAACGGGGATCTGATGACCTATTCCCCCACCTCCGCCTTCTGGCTGTTCAACCAGGTCTCCAATTTTGCCTATCTTCGCTATAATTCAATGATAAAGGATATACAGCAGGTACAGTCCGAACTGGAGAGCAACTTCATCCGTTTGGTCAAGGAGCAGAGCGGCGTGCTGGCCGACCAATATGTGGCCAATGCCGAAAAGGGAATTGAGGCTCTGAACAAATTCTCCGGCAACCAGGCCAACATCATGTTCAACCGTTGGAAATCACTCTCCCAATACCTGCTTGTGAAATATATGGACGGCAACATCAAAAAGGAGAAGAACGGACGGTTCCAGGATAACGGACATGACAAGCACATCCCTGCCAGCCCCGACCAGCCTCGCTATCCCGACTGGTACTACAAGGCCATTATCGACCAGACTGGCGAGAGCCTCCGGGATCTGACCCCATCGAAAAACTAAAGGGAACTTCTAATAGAGCAAAAAAGGTGTCTCAATTTTTTTGGGACATCTTTTTTTTAGGGGAGTTCTAAAAAAATTTCGGAAAGACGCCCATCCAATCCAAATTATGAGTACTTTTGCATGTGTTGGAAAATGTATGGTAGATTTTTTTGTATGAACAAGAAACGACTTGTTTTATTGCTTGTTATACTATCCACTATGGTGGGAAGCCTCTGCTATGCCCAAAACGCAAGCAATGGAAACAGCAGCAGAAAGTTCAAAAAATACAAAACCAAGGAGGCCAAATTTGATGCCGCGAAGCATTTTTACGACAAAGGAATGTACCTTACCGCCGCAGAGCTGTTCGAGCAGATTTATCCTCTCTATATGGGTTCCGGACGGGGCGACAGCATCCTGTTTTTGTTCGCCTCCTGCTACTATCAGAACGGCGACTACCTGATTGCCGCCTTCCACTTCAATGATTTCACAAAAAAATACCCCTTCTCCCCACGGACGGAGGAGGCGGCCTTTCTTTCCGCAAAGTCCTATTTCCATAACATCCCCGACTACAACTTGGACCAGACGGACGCACTCTATGCCAAAGAGAGTTTGGAGAGCTTCATGGAATACTACCCGAAAAGTACACACACTAACGAATGTAACGCCATGTTGGACACCATTCGGAACCAACTTGCGCACAAAGCTTACAACATTGCCTTCATGTATTATAACACCGGACAGTACAAGGCAGCCCGCATTGCCATCAACAACCTGCTGAAGGACTATCCCAACACGGACTATTGCGAAAAAGCCCTATACACCCTGGTAAAAAACAATTACGAATACGCGCTCAACAGCGTGGCGGAAAAACAAATTGAACGTTTTCAGGAGACAATTGACAGCCACAACAAACTGGCAGCCAAATATCCCGATTCCGAATATCTGGCCGAGACCCGGAAAATTGCGGAGGAAGCCACCCAAAAAAGAGATAAAATTATCAAATAATAAAAAGAGTATCAACCAATATGGATTACAAAAAAACAAGAACCAACACCACCGCCATCACCCGTGACATCACCCACTTTGACGAACAGACAGGCAACATTTACGAAAGTGTGGTCATTCTTTCCAAAAGGGCCAACCAAATTGCCATGGAGATGAAAGAGGAGCTCAACCACAAGATTGAGGAGTTCGGCATCAACCGGAACGAAGGGGATGAGATGCACGAGAACAAGGAACAGATTGATTTGGTGCGCCATTATGAACAGTTGCCCAAACCAACCCTACTGGCGGTACAGGAATTCATCAACAAGGAAATCTATTTCCGCGAAGCAAAAGACTGAGACCATGCAAGGACACATTCTCGTCGGCATCACAGGTGGCATTGCCGCCTACAAGACTCCCTCGCTGCTGCGGCTTTTTGTGAAAGCCGGCTACGAGGTGCGGACCATTGCCACAGAACATGCCCTGCAATTTGTCACGCCACTTACAATTGAAACACTAACCAACAATAAATTGCACACCGATTTGTTCGCAGCCGTGGCCGAACGCCATACGGAACACATCTCCCTCGCCCAATGGGCGGACGTGATGGTGGTGGCCCCAGCCACCGCCAACTGTATTGGCAAACTGAATGCTGGTATTGCAGACGACATGCTGACGACTACACTGTTAGCCCTCAATAAGCCCCTTTTTCTCGCGCCTGCGATGAACGAGAACATGTACACCCATTTTTCAACACAAAAAAATCTGCAACAGCTGCAAGCCAATGGTGTGCATGTCATTGAACCGACAGAGGGGTTCCTTGCCTGCCAATCCGAAGGCAAGGGACGCATGGCGGAACCTGAAACCATTTTCCAGCAGATAGACAATTTCCTGCATCCCAAGGAGGGAATGGGAATCAAAGCTGTCATCACAGCGGGTCCGACCTACGAACCCATTGACTCCGTACGTTTCATCGGCAACCACTCTTCCGGAAAAATGGGCTATTGCCTGGCGGAAGTGCTGGCGCGAAAAGGGGTTGAGGTGGAACTGGTCAGCGGCCCCAGCCATCTGAGCTGCAACCACCCGAACATCCGGCTGCACAAAGTGGAGACGGCGGCAGAGATGTTTGAAGCGACCGCCGCCCTGGCTCCAACAGCCGACATCGCCATTATGGCTGCGGCAGTGGCCGACTACCGTCCGGCCCATATTGCGGACCACAAAATAAAAAAATCGGAACAGCACCTGCAGATTGACCTGGAACCCACCCAAGACATCCTCAAGACCCTCTGCGCACAAAAAAAAGAGGGACAGTTCTTTGTCGGTTTTGCGCTTGAAACAGACCATGAGGAAGAGAATGCCCGCCACAAACTGGAGAGCAAAAAGGCCGACATGATTGTGCTGAACTCGCTGCAAGATGCCGGAGCAGGCTTCAACACCCCCACTAACAAAGTATCCATCCTGCGTCCGAACAGCGAAATACTGCACCTGCCGCTACTCTCCAAGGAGGAAACGGCGGAACGCATTGTGGACACCATCTTTGAAACCATCAACAAAAAAAGATAAAATGAAAAAAATAAAAAAAATCGGACTCCGCATCTGCTGCCTGACCTTTTGCTGCATTACCTTTTGCTGCCTGCAAAACTGTCGGGCTCAGGAATTGAAAGCACACGTGAGCATCAACACCAAAAGCATACAAGGGGGCGACAACGCGCTCTTCACCAAATTGGAGCAGGAAATGACCGCTTTTTTGAATGAAAGGCGTTGGTCAAACTACCAATTCAAACAGGAGGAGAAAATCAACTGCAACGTACAGCTGATTTTAGACAGCAAAGAGGGGGACAACTATTCCGGCAGGCTGATTTTCCAAATGAGCCGCCCGGTATTCAACTCCACCTACGCCTCAAACCTGCTCACAATACAGGACGATGATGTAACCTTCCCCTACTCCACATCACAATCGTTCGACTATGACGACAACAGTTTTCTCTGGAATTTGAGCTCAATTTTGGGATTCTACGTCAATTACGCCTTGGGCATCTATTTCGACTCCTTCTCACCGCAAGGGGGAAGCCCTTTTTTCAACCAGTGCCAGAACATCATCAACTATTCCCAGGGAAAGGCGACGGGATGGGCCGGCAATGACAGCAAAATCAAGCGCAACCGCTATTGGCTGTGGGAAAATGTGACCAATCCGTCATATATTGTTTTCCGAGAGTTCTACTACCAATACCATCGTCATGGCATGGACCTGCTCTCTTCAAGTCTGGGCAAAGGGGTGGATAACATACTGGCCAGCCTAAAAGAGCTTCAGGAGCTGAACAAGACCAAAAGCAACCTGTACCTCACATCCCTGATTTTGACCTCAAAAAGCACGGAATTCATCAATGTCTTTTCCGGAGCCGCCGAATCGGTCCGCAGAGAGGCCAAAGAGCTGCTGACCCAGCTGGATCCTGTCAATGCCAGCAAATACGCCAAACTGGAATAACCCAATCCAACACCATGCTGCAACAATTGAGCATCCGCAACTACACCATAATCAGAGAGCTTTCCGCCGATTTTGGGGAAGGATTCTCCGTCATCACCGGTGAGACCGGCGCGGGCAAATCTGTGCTGCTTGAGGCTCTTTCATTTGTACTTGGGGAACGGGCGGACAGCTCCGTATTAAAGGACAAGAGCAAAAAATGCGTGGTGGAAGCCCTATTTTTCATCAAAGAGTATGGACTGGCACCTTTTTTTACGGAAAATGACCTGGACTACGATGACACTTGCCTGATCCGCAGAGAAATATCACCTCAGGGAAAATCCAGGACCTTTATCAACGACACACCTGTTTCCCTTCGCACCCTGCAGCAGCTGACCGCCCATCTGGCTGACATCCATTACCAACACGGGAACCTGCTATTGCAGGACAAGCATTTCCAATTGCAGCTGGTTGACCAGGCCGCCCACCTGCAAGCCTCCCATCAGGAATATATGGAAACCTACCGACAATATCTCCAATTGCAGAAGAAACAGAAAGAGTTGCAGGAACAGCACGCCCTACAGGATGCGGACTACCTCCGATTTCTGCACGAGGAACTTCAGGCGGCCCACCTGGAAGCCGGGGAACAACAGCATCTGGAACAGGAGCTGCAAATGTTAAGCCATGCGGCGGAAATCAAGCAGCAGCTTTTTGCCGCCTACCAAACCATTTCCGGAGAGGAAACCGACCTTCTCTCCCTCTTAAAAGAGGTGGGCAACCATGTGCAGCACGCAGGCAGATACCAGAACGAGCTGTCTGAACTGAACCAACGTGTTGATTCAGTTATCATTGAGTTGGAGGATATTGCAGTGGAGCTGAACCGTGCGCAGGAGAAGGTTGAATATACGCCGGATCGGATTTCAGCAATGCAGGAAAGGTTGGACACTCTGTACAACCTGCAGCGGAAACACCACGTGCAGGATGAGGCCGGACTGCTGCATAAGGCAGATGAAATCGCACAGACGCTACAAAAGGCGGACGAGGCAAGGGAAATGGAGAGCCAGATACAAAAGGAGCTTAAGGAGGTGGAAAAGATTTTGCGGCAAAAAGCGGAACAGCTGCACAAACAAAGGGCGGAAGCCCTGCCTGCCATCTGCCAGAAACTCATCTGGCAACTGCAACACATGCAGATGCCACACGCCAGAATCTCAATTGATTTGAAAGAGGTTCCTTTTAACGAAGGCGGCTGTGACGATGCGGAAATTCTATTTTCCGCCAATGCGGGCATGGCACTGCAACCACTCTCAAAAATTGCCTCCGGTGGGGAGATGTCAAGGGTGATGTTAGCCGTAAAGACACTTATTTCCGAAAAAAACGTGCTACCTACCATCATTTTCGACGAAATCGACAGCGGCGTTTCCGGTGAAGTCACCATGCGCATGGCCGAAGTGATGCGCTCCCTCTCCAGATACAGCCAGGTGATTGCAATCTCCCATCAGGCGCAAATCGCAAGCCGTGCGGACAAACATTATCTGGTCTACAAAGAGACCGTGGATGGGGAGACTTTTTCCCACATCAAGCTGCTAAATCGCGAGGAAAACCTTCTTGAAATTGCCAAAATGATCAGCGACGGCAAGGCATCTGACGCCTCCATACGGATGGCCGAGCGTTTGATAAACGGGTAAATATTTACTATACAATTTTTTGCAAAATTCTACACAAAGCAAAAAAAATTATGACTTTTTGTGGAAAGATGTGTATTTTTTTACTACTTTTGCATATTGGACACGATTAAATCGCGGAGTAGAGCAATGGTAGCTCGTCGGGCTCATAACCCGGAGGTTGCAGGTTCGAGTCCTGCCTCCGCAACTAACAAAAGCCTGCAAGGCGGCAAGCGTAATGGATTTAAATATGCAAATGATGAAACGTTGCGGAATTCCGGTTCTCTTTTTAATCGTTTTAATACTGCCTTTAACTTCCAAGGCACAACAGAGGAACATTCCGAGAACCAAAGTGACAGGCCCCACCTACATCACCAGTCCCGTTTTTTTGCAGGGAGTTGGTTCCATTCAAATTGACGAAAGGAAATTCAAAAGCCACATCTCCATTGCGGGCATCTCCCAATTCATCGGCTATCAGTTCTCCCCCTACGTGGCGGCCGGCATCGGAGCCGGTTTTGAGTACTGGACAAACTGCAACAACGCCTTCACCCCAATATATGCGGATTTGCGCGTCAACCTGAGCGATGAGCTGCTGGCTCCACACTGGTACCTGAATGTGGGTTTCGCCAACCGTTGGTATATCGACTCCAAGCCCTACATTTCCGACAAACAGGGCAACAGCACCACCTACCTCATCCATGGCGACCGCTCAGGCATCATGGTGGAGACTGGTCTTGGTGTCAAGGCCAAAGTGTCCCAAGAGGTTTCCATTGTGATTTCGGGCGCTTTCAAATTGCAGGAATCCTCGGTGAAATATTATGAAGGGGACGAGGCACTGACCAACATGAAAGCATTGCTGGTCAATACAAGCAAACACAATTGGTATATGTTCGCAGGCATACGGGCAGGCATCATCTTCTAAAATGCAACGCTTTCTCTTCGCTCTATTCATCCTCAGTTTGTGCTGTTTTTCATCCTGTGTCTCCAAGAAAAAATTCCTGGAAAGTGAAAATATGCGCAATGAATTGGAAAACACCCGCATACGCCAATCAAAAACCATTGACACCCTTAAAGTGGAACTACAGAAAAAAACGCTTGAGATTGAAGCGTTAGGCAAGGATACAGCACTCAAGGCACTTTTGCTGAACCGCAGCAAGACGGAACTTCAAAACATCCAAAATTTACTTACTTCCAGCAAAAAAGAGTTGAATGAACGGATGCAGGACCTGCAGGTGCGGAACCGATACATCCACCAGATACAGCAACTTTATCAGCACCAGAAAGACAGCCTCGAGGCCTATCTCAAGGAGATGGTGCAACTGTTGGACTCCCTACAGCAAACCGATTCAACCTACAAGGAGGTGACCATCGTAATGCAGACGGACCAGCTGACAGTATGCATGCCAGAACACTTTTTTTTCACGGGGAACAACCGTAACTTCATCTCCGCAAAAGGGAAAAACATGACACAAATACTGGCCGCCGTGCTACAGCAACACCCTTCTGCACAAACGGAACTAATATTGTTTATCCCCCCTGTCGCCTCTCCCACCGCGATGAAGGAGTCCGCCGACAGGGCAAGCGTGCGCATTTCCTCCATCTACAGAGCTATATGTCACGAATTTAGCATTGAAAGCAGCCGTCTGCAAGCAGGTATCGCCAGCGATGAAGCCTATGCCGAGCATGTCTGCTTCCGTTTTACAGCGGATGCCAAACCTATTTTGGAAACCATCAAAAATCTATAACATGAAACGTTTTTTTACAACCCTGCTGATTACATGCACCCTTCTGCCACTTTTCGCCGATGAGGGGATGTGGATTCCGATGCTGCTGGGCAAAAACGAGGCCGCCATGCAGAAGGCCGGCATGAGAATCACCGCCAAGGA
>CAJOQK010000011.1 GCA_905236885.1 uncultured Bacteroidales bacterium | reverse complement strand
GTAGGTGTGCTGTATGATGTTCAGCCCTTTGCGGAAAAGCACCTTGAAATGATAGACATAATCAAAATTAGTTTTAGGATAGACACGCGGCATTTCAATACTGTCAAAAAATTTACCGCAGACAACGGAATCCAAACCGGCTATTTTTCCGTCCTGCATATAGGCCGGAATAAAACCGGACACACTGTCTCCCAGATAACGTGGAAACAGGCTCCTTTCAACCTGTGCGATTCCATAAGACAAGGGAATCCCGTTCACCGTCACACTGAAATTCCGGATAAAGGGATGCGCCGGAAACGAACGCCGCATTTCAGCATAGGAATGCTCCGGTGCACTTGCCTCAAAACCGACCAGCAGCTCCTTCTCCTCCGCAGGGTTGAAAAACTCATAATAGACGTTCACCTCCAAATGGTCGCCCACACGTGTGATTGTCAGAACCTCCTTCTGCACCCGGATGTCAGTCTCCATAATCGGGACAAGCTGGTTCCCGGAGGCTCGGAACACTCCGTCATTGGCGGAGACCCGCCCCACAAAACCGCCTGCCACAACAAGCAAAAACAAAAAACGAACCGCTTTCATCTGTTTATTTTCTGTTTTAAACGGGAGAAACGCAGCATTATTGCACCGCAAAAACTTTTTCCCTTCCCCTGCGGAATCCGTGTCAGTTTTTTTGAATGCATCAGCCTTTTGTATTCCATTTTTGAGTAACTTTGCAAAATATTTTTCCACCTGCTTCCTTCCATCAGGAAGTGGCTGGTGGGGATAGCCGAATAACAGCATCTGACAACAAAACAATTGACATCATGTACGACACTCAAAGAGGACTTTACATTGCGCACTGCGCCAACGGCGCACTTTCCATCACACCGAAAATGGCAAACCGCCACGGACTGATAGCCGGAGCCACCGGTACAGGAAAAACCGTCACCCTGCAAGTGATGGCCGAAACCTTCTGCCAGGCGGGCGTTCCCTGCTTCATGGCCGACATGAAGGGCGATTTGTCCGGCATTTCACAAGCGGGCCAAATGAGCGGTTTCATTGAAAAAAGGCTGCCGGAATTCGGCATTGAAAACCCTCAGTTCCAGGCTTGTCCTGTACGTTTTTTCGATGTGTTCGGCGAACAGGGGCACCCCATGCGGGCCACAATCTCACAAATGGGGCCGCTACTGCTTTCCAGACTGTTGGATTTGAACGAGACCCAAGAGGGTGTGCTCAACATCGTTTTCCGCATTGCCGACGAGCGCGGACTGCTGATATTGGACCTGAAGGACCTCCGCTCCATGCTGGACTATGTGGCCAAAAACGCCAAAGACTACACCACGCGGTACGGCAACATCAGCGCAGCCACTGTGGGGGCTATCCAACGTGCGCTGCTCCAGCTGGAAAACCAAGGGGCGGACCAATTTTTCGGGGAACCGGCCTTTGACATTTTCGACCTGCTGCAGACTGAAGGGGGCAAAGGAATCATGAATGTGCTGGCTGCGGATAAACTGATGATGCAGCCCAAGCTCTACTCCACCTTCTTGTTGTGGCTGATGAGCGAACTCTATTCCTCCCTTCCGGAGGTGGGCGATCTGGCAATGCCCAAGCTGATATTTTTCTTTGACGAGGCGCACATGCTGTTTGATGGCACATCCAAAGCCCTATTGGACAAAATAGAACAGGTAATCAGATTAATACGTTCCAAGGGAGTGGGCATCTATTTCATCACCCAAAGTCCCACCGACATTCCGGAAAACATTTTGGGCCAGCTCGGAAACCGCGTGCAGCATGCTCTCCGCGCCTACACGCCCAAGGACCAGAAAGCGGTGAAAACCGCCGCCGACACCTTCCGCGCAAACCCTGACTTTAAAACCGACGAAGCCATCATGAACCTTGAGACCGGCGAGGCTCTGGTCAGCTTTTTGGACGAGAAAGGTGCGCCTAATGTGGTGGAACGTGCCAAAATACTCTTCCCTCTCTCCCAAATCGGAGCCGTCACCGAAGGGCAACGCCTTGACATTATCAAACAAAGCCGTATATATGGCAAATACGACACGCCAATCGACCGCGAAAGCGCCTTTGAAGTGCTGATGGCTGAAGCGGAGCAGGCATTGGAGCAAGCACAGGATGATGTTCCGGCAAAAGGTGGCAGGGATTATCCTGCAGAAAAGGGCGGAAAATCAGAAAAAACCGCAAAAAAAGGCATTTTCGGGAAAGTGGCTAAAGCAATCCTGACCGCCGTCACCGCCACCATCGCTTCCAGCGCAGGCACCTATGTGAGCGACAAAGTGACGGGCAAAAAGACCAAGTCAAGAACCTCCACCACCGGCAAAGTGGTGAAAAATGCCACCAGTGCGGCCACCCGCACCGTCACACGGGAACTGACACGGGATATTCTGGGCAACCTGCTGAAATAAAACTCCTACAGCCCCCAGCGTTTCCAAAAAGGCATGAAAATCTGTGTGTAAACCTGACGCTCCGCGCCAAACCCGTGGTAGAACTGCGCAATCTGCGGATTATTGGAGCCGTTGAAATCCAACAGGCACTCCTGTCCGGCATGCTGCCGCACAAAACTGTCAATGAGGAAAAACATCGCACGGTTCTGTTGTGAGGCCGCCGCACGCCCTGAAAACAAAAATGTGTACCGTCCGTACATATAAGGGAAAAAGGCAGCGGCGCAAAGATTGCCCTGCGCATCGGTCACGCCCCATGTCTCCAATGCGTTGTGCTGACGCAACAGCGGCAATAGCCACAACAGACGTTCGTAATCGGCTTCCCTGAAGCCGACACGTTTGTCACTTCCCCATTGGTTCCGGAACATCTGTACCACTTCCCTATCCTCCACAGAACGTACTACCTGCAGTTGGCATTCCTCCGCCTTTTTCAGGTTCCGCCTGTGGTTCTGATGATAAGCCTCCCTCAACAACGCATAAGGGCTGTTTAAATTCAGCAGAAAGGTCTGATGCTGCTTTTGCGGAAGACTCAAATCGGAAGCGATAGGGTTCTCCGCATTGAAAATCAGCTCCACATAACGGTAACAACGGGGAATGGCGCGCAACCATTCCGCCACAGCAGGAGCTTGGGACAAATTTCCCAAAATGCCTATCTGCGCCACAAAAAAAGGAGGGTAAACATACCGGATGCCATACTTCCTGCGGTGGAAAAGCGGCAGCACCGCCTCATAATCCCCACACACCAACGCATCCCAGGGCGAAGCGCATGCATCCAAATACCATGTTTGGGCAAACACAGATGCCGTGGAAGGATGGGAAGCCACACAAGCCGCCCATTTCTCCTCCGAAATATCTTTCCTTTCAATCAGACGAATGCGCTCCACCACTCTGCAAATAATTGATTATTTTCAAATACAATTCCGTATATTTCTCCGCATTTTCAGCCATGCTTCCGAACGACTGGTTATGGAACAGGCTGACCGCCTCTCCGCCATATCGGAGCGTCTCCTCCAACAGAGGACGTACCATCTCCCACCACTCTTCCGCCGTCTGATGCGCAGGCAGCGCATTCTCCATGAACAGCAGCGGATGAACCTTCAAATCAGTGGCAGTGTTGCTCAACAAATCGAAAAAGGCGAACGGCGTGCAGCTGCCTGCCCGAAAACCTGCCTGACTTACAAAACCCATGGAATAATCATCTTTTATTCCGCATCCAACCAATTTTTTATAGGCATCCGGCAAACGGAAGTGCAGATAATGGAAACGGTTGGCTGTCATTTCGCGATGCGTCAGCGCGGAAAGTAGTTCCAATTCCTGCCGCATCCGGGCAACAGGATGTGCTGCGGAAATATATGAAAAATGGATCCCGACACGGTATTGCGCCGCCAACTGCCCCAGCCACAGTGCAAAATCCCTGTTTTTTGGAGAAAGCCCCCTATCATAAGTGGAACGCGGTGCAGATAAAATGAAAAACAATGGGTTCAACCTGTAGGTTTCATGCCATTGCGCCAGGCGGCCATACACGTCATAAGGATCCTCTACTGCACCCGACAGCACCCGGCGACGAAGCCGTAACGATTTGAAATCCGCCTTCAGAAGCGATTTCAGCGCCGCACCACAACGAACAGCCCAACTCCTGCACTTGAAGGCGAAAGCCACATCTATATCGTATGTGGGGGTAAAAATAGCCTTATGCTCCGCAAACACAAGCTGCGGAAAACGCTGTTGCAGCAGTTTT
>CAJOQK010000010.1 GCA_905236885.1 uncultured Bacteroidales bacterium | reverse complement strand
GTGTCCCAGCAGGGACTCGAACCCTGGACCCATTGATTAAGAGTCAATTGCTCTACCAACTGAGCTACTGAGACAGCAATTGCAAAAATACAACTTATTTCAATGCAAAATCTGATTTCCATAAAAAAAATCCTTATTTTTCTTGCAAGTGCTGGTATTGTATGCTTTAGTTCCTGTTCAAAGGTGCAGAAAACCTATTATCCCAACGGGAAAATTGAATCGGAGGTCACCTGGAGGAAGGGACAGATGCAGGGAAAGGCTGTCTGGTACTATGAACATGGGCAGAAACGGATGGAGGCCCATTATGACCATGGGCGGCTACAGGGCGAATGTGTCCGATATTACCGCAACGGAAAGGTGGAAAACCGTTCGTTTTACTTGTCGGATACCTTGGAAGGGGATGTGTTCCAATATGATGAAGAGGGTTTTTTGGCAGAAAAGACACATTATGAACATGGAATAAAGAACGGCACTTATGTGGGCTACCATGATGCAACCCAGAAAAAGGTGGAGGGATCCTATTCCGATGGGCAGTTTGACGGGGATTGGATTTATTATGACGAGGAGGGGTTTGTAGTCGGAAAAGCTGCGTTTGACCATGGCGCAGGTGTGCTGGAAGCCTATGACGCGCAAGGAAAAGTGGTGCGTCTTGTCCATTACCTGAACAGTCAGAAGCATGGAAATGAGCAGTTTTTGGATGAGAATGGGAATGTGACCAGGACATTGTCGTACCAGTATGACAGTTTGGTGAAGGTTTTGGAGTGATTTAGAGACATTTCTAAAAATTCCACTTTGTATACGGGGTCTTCTAAAAATTCCCCCTTTGGAATAATATTTGGTTGAAATTTTCGTATTTATGTGAAGTATGGCGAATATGAAGAGTAAACTTTGGGTAATCCTGTTGCTTTCGGCGGGTCTGTTGGCTGCCTGCAAGAAGGATTTTGATGAGAATCTGATGCTTGGAAAATGGAGAGAGGGCACGGAGTATTATCGGTATGATACTGAACATGAAGGGGCGACCTGGGATACAGGTGATGATGTTTCCGAGGAGGAGGCCACTATCTTCACTTGGGAGATTAATGGCGACCGGCTCTGCCACTATCACCGTTTTTCCGTGGGAAGTGCAATTGTACCAAAGACTTATACCCTAACCAAGCTGACGGAAAGTGCCCTGCAATACCATGATGACACGGGGAAAGAACATAATTACGTAAAAGTCAATGAATAGAAAATGAAAAAGCCGCTAAAAATCATATTAGTCTCTTTGATTTCCCTGGTAGGATTGTCGTTAGTTGGTGTGGCGGTCCTGCTTTTTTTGGTTTTGACACCTGCACGCCTGACCCCGATTGTCCAAAAAATTGTGGATAAAAACATCCTGTGTGCCACGAATTTTGAGAAGGTTGAGGTAACATTCTTCTCCACATTTCCGCAGGTGGCTTTACATGTGAAGGGAGTGGAGCTGCTCAATCCCATGGAGGGAGCCCCGTCGGACACGCTGGCGCGGATTCGGGAGGTGGTGGCTACGGTGAATGTGCGCAAGTTTTTGAAAGAGGATACCTTGGAGATAAAAAAACTCTGTTTGAAAGAGGGGACGGCAAACCTTTTTGTACGGGCCGACTCCTGCTGCAATTTCGATGTTTTTCCGTCGGACAGCACTGAGGAGGACACCAGTACAGCCCTCCCTTTTGCCGGGCTTTCCGCTGAAAGGGTGGAACTGGATGATTTTTTTCTCTCCTATATTGATGAGACCATGCATTTGCAGGCTAGGGCGGATGAATTGGATGTCCGGGTGAAAGCTTCGCTTTCGGAAGAAGATTTGTCTGCCGATTTGCGTATGGAAATGGGACGTCTGTTTTTGAAAATGGAGGATTCCACTTCGCTGACGGCAGATATGGACCGGTTGCAATTGCGGTTGAAAGGGGAAAAAAGGCAACAGGAGATAGCCGCTTCGCTGCGGTTGGGTTTGTCGAGGGTGTTTTTCTCCATGGATACGCTCTGTGTGTTGGACTCTTCTGAAATCCAATTGGATATTCCATTAACCTATCAAATGGAAACCAGAGTTTTGTGTTTGGGTGAATCTGAAATAGGGTTGGATGATATCGGTTTGCGGTTAAAGGGAAAAGTGAGTGCGGACACCTCTTTTTCCGCCTTTAATTGCGCTCTCCAGTATGAATTGGAGGAAATGGCTGTCGATGAACTGCTTCCATGGGTGGACAAATTTAGTCCGGATTTGCTGGAAGGCATTGAACTTTCAGGGCGTATGGCTTTGGCCGGCGAAGTTACCGGATGCTATGCGGACGAGGAGATGCCGAAAGTGGAGGCCCGCCTGAAGTTAAGCCAGGCTTGTTTGGAACTGGAGGAGAGTTTGCCCGCTCCGTTGACCCATTTGGAGCTGGAGGCAGAAACCAATCTTGACCTGAATGACTTGGAGTCGGCAGTGATTGAGGTTGCCGGTTTGAATGCCCGTTTCCGGAACAGCACCATCCGCCTGAAAGGATGGATTGGAGAATTGTTTGAGGATATCGCCTGCCAATTGCATATTGGAGGTGACATCCGGCTTGCGGATGCGCAGCTGTTTGTGCCTGAGGATGTGCAGATGGTGTTGCGTGGTAGCCTGCAACCGGACTTGACCGCCGATTTCACATTGGAGATGCTCCAGCAAATGGATTTGCAACGGATGAAAGCCAACGGAAACCTTACATTCAATAAATTGGATTTCTGTTACGACAGCTTGTCGCTTTATGCTGACAGGGCCGAAGTTGCCGTGCAGCTGCCTTCCGCTTCCAAAAAGCAAAAGGATTTCAAGGAGTTGCTTCAGGCCGCTATCCAAAGTCCTGGGCTGCAGTGCCGTCTGTCGGACGGTTCAGCCGTGGAGACAGGCACTGTGGACTTGCAGGTGGCGGTTTCAAATTTCATGGATACAACCCGTTTGCCTTCAGCGCATTGTGATTTTGACTTCGCCTCTCTGACATTGGTGTCGGATACAATGATTGTAAGCGTTAGCCAACCGAAAGGGAAAGTAAAGATGAAGCCGTCAGCCAAAGATGCCTTCAGCCCCGACATTTCCTGCGATTACAGGCATGCGGCGCTAATGGCGAGGATGGGTGATTTCCTGAAAGCGACCACCCGTTCCCTAACCGTACAGGGAACGGTAAGTTATGATTCCACGAAAGAAATGATTCTTGACCAGTGGAATCCGCATCTGAATGTGCGGTTGGACAACGGATATGTAAAGATGGAGGGGCTGGAAGGCCAGGTGGAGGTTCCGGCAATACAGTTCCAGTTTGCTCCGGAACAGTGCCAAATCCAAAAGGGAACCGTCACTTTGGGACAATCCACCTTCAATTTGTCGGGCTTGATCACACACATTGCGGACTTCCTTAGGGACGAAGGGGTTATGAAAGGTAACCTTAAATTGGAGTCCGACTATGTGGATGTCAATTACCTGATGGATTTGTTCAGCGGCATGAACCTTGGAGGCTCGGAAGATACGGCAGTTGTGGAGGAAACTGGAGAGGATGATCCGTTTATGGTGCCACTCGGAATGGATGTGACCTTGGAAACACATGTCAAATCGCTGCTGGTGGGCGAAACTATTGTGGAAAACCTGGGCGGTCACTTGAGTGTGAAGGAGGGAACCTTGATTTTGGAGGAGATGGGTTTCACCAGCGATGCTGCCAGAATGCAGCTGACCGCTTTGTACCAGTCGCCGCGCCGCAACCATCTGTTTGTCTACATTGATTTCCATCTGCTCGATATCAGCATTGCCGACATGATAGACATGATTCCCGATATTGACACCATTGTGCCCATGCTGAAAACCTTTTCCGGAAAGGCGGAATTTCATCTGGCCGCACAAACCAATCTGAAATCCAATTACGACATTAAATACTCCACTTTGCGGGGCGCCATGTCTGTCAGTGGAAAGGATTTGGTGGTGTTGGACAACGAAACTTTCAGTACCATTTCCAAATACCTGATGTTCAAAAAGAAAACGGAAAATAAAGTGGACAGCATCGCGGTGGAAATGACGGTTTTCCAGAGGGAGGTCGAACTCTATCCCTTCATGATTGCCATTGACAAGTATCAGGCATTGGTTTCGGGGCATTATACCATCAAGGAGAATTATGACTGCCATTTTTCCCTGGTGAAAAGTCCGTTGCCGATGCGTTTGGGACTGAAAGTGTACGGAAGTCCGGAGCGTTTGCGGTACAAGCTGGAGTCTCCAAAATATTCCAATTTGTACAAGCCGGAAAAACAGAATGTGACGGAAGCTGAGACAATGAAATTGAAGCAGATGATCACCAATTCGTTGCGTGCTAATGTAAAACCTTGATATGATAGAACAGAAAATACCGGTGGATCCTGCCGATGTCATGGAGTTGTATGGTGTGAACAACAGCAATATCCAATTTTTAGGCCACCTGTTTCCCCATTTAAGACTGATAGCGCGGGGAACTGATTTGCGGGTGATTGGCGAGGAGGAACAGTTGGAGCAGTTCGCAGGTTTTTTTGCCCGTCTGCAGCAGTATTACCACAAATACGGCAAATTGGGCACCGATGACCTGTTGCGTTTGTGGGAATCGGAATCACCTGCCGGAGAAGGGGCACAGCTGGAAAGCGATGTGATTTTGTTCGGCAGGGAGGGAAAGGCCATTCGTGCGCGTACTCCCAACCAGTTGCGCATGATGCAGGAGGTGGAGCGAAATGACATGATTTTTTCCATCGGCCCTGCTGGTACCGGAAAAACCTATACTGCTGTGGCTTTGGCAGTAAAAGCTTTGAAAAACAAGGAGGTGAAACGCATCATCCTGACTCGTCCGGCGGTGGAGGCGGGGGAGAGTCTGGGGTTTCTGCCCGGAGATATGCGGGACAAACTTGACCCTTATCTACAGCCTTTGTATGACGCGTTGCGCGACATGCTCCCTCCGCAGCGTTTGCTCTCCTATATGGAGGACAAGACCATCGAAATCGCACCGTTGGCCTTTATGCGGGGGCGTACCTTGGACCATGCCTATGTGATTTTGGATGAGGCGCAGAATGCCACAGCCACCCAGTTGAAAATGTTTCTGACCCGCATGGGAGAGAACGCCAAGTTTTTCATTACCGGTGATTTGACTCAGATTGACCTGCCTCGTCACCAGCATTCTGGCTTGTGGCAGGCCACCCAAATTCTGCGGAATGTGCCAGGTATCAGCATTATTTTTATGGAGGCATCCGACATTGTGCGCCATCGGCTGGTAACCTCCATTGTCCATGCCTACGAAGCGCAGGAGGCTTTGGATGAGGAGCAGCGCCGACAACAACGGACGGATGCGGATGATCAGCAGCTGATATCTTGTGATGTCATTGATTGAATGTAGGGATGACCAGGCATTGTTTGACCGATTATGATGTGAAGGTGCTGACCGGCTTTGTGATGTGTCTGCAGCACAAGCAGGAGTTCATGCAGATTTACCTGAAGTCCTATCCGGAGCTGGCGGCATTGGCGGCCAGTATAAATTCCGATACGGAGGCATTTGACTGGCTCTTGAAAAACGGGTATCCGGAATTCGCCGCGTTGAGTGATTCTATTGATGATGAGGATGAAGCGACGGAATGGCTGGAGCGTTACCACTATGATTTCCTTTCGCGGTTTGCCGCTGCCTGCCGTCAGGATGAGGCGGCCATACAGTGGTTTAAGGAGCGGGATTTGAAGCTCTTTCTGTGGATGATTGACACTATACAGCGTATTTTGTTACAACAATCATTGGATGCATCCAATGTACATAAAATCAGAAGAATATAATTATGGATCCGATAATTGAAATGCCGCCTGTTCAGGGGAATGTCTATTTTATTTCAGACTGCCATTTCGGATTGCCCGACTGGAGGGCTTCCTTGGAGCGGGAGAGTCGTTTGGTGGCTTTTTTGGACAGCATTGCGGAAGAGGTGACCCATCTGTTCCTGTTGGGCGATGTGTTTGACTTTTGGTTTGAATACAAGGATGTAGTCCCCAAGCATTGTCTCCGTTTTCTTGGCCGTTTGGCCCAATTGGTGGACAGGGGGGTGAAAGTCTATTACATTCTGGGCAACCATGACATGTGGAGTTTTTCCTATATCAGGGAGGAGATTGGGCTGGAGCAAATCAAAGGGATTGTCGATGTGGAGATTAATGGGAAGAGGGTGCGTATGGGACATGGTGATGCGTTGGATCCTAAGGATAAAGGCTATCTTCTGATCAAATGGATTTATGCGCAGCCTTTAAACCAAAGGCTGTTTGCCATGCTGCATCCCCGCCAGTCGTTTGCTTTGGCCCGTTTTGTGTCCCGTTCCAGCCGCCGTGCCCATGAGGAGGCGGACAAGGTGTTTCGAGGGGAGGATGAACCCATCATCCAGTATTGCCGCAGAGTGATGCAGGAGCGGCATTTTGATTTCTTTTTGTTCGGCCATCGTCACCTGCCATGTGATTATCCCTTATCGGAAAACTGCCGTTACCTCAATACTGGTGATTGGCTCTACCATGATTCCTATGTGGTTATGAAGGAGGGGGAGGTGCTTCTGGGGACTTCTAAAAATTCGGAAAATAGTTATTGTTCAAAATAAATTAAAATGATATCACACGATTTACCCGTATTGCTGCTGACGGGTTATCTGGGCAGCGGAAAAACCACTTTGGTGAACCATATTCTGAACAACCGCAAAGGCATCCGCTTCGCGGTTATTGTGAATGATTTGGGAGAAGTCAACATTGACGCGGACCTTATCCAGCAAGGCGGTGTGGTGGGCCAGAAGGACGAAAGTCTGGTAGCTCTGCAGAACGGCTGCATCTGCTGCACCCTGAAAATGGATCTGGTGGAACAGCTTTCGGACATCATGGCGCAACACAAGTTCGACTACATTGTGATTGAAGCCAGCGGAATTTGCGAGCCGGAACCTATCGCCCAAACAATCTGCAACATCCCCAACATGGAGCAAAAATACTCCAAACACGGAATTCCGCAACTGGACTGCATTGTGACGGTTGTGGACGCTCTGCGCATGAAAAATGAGTTCAGCGAAAAGGATTTGACAAAAAAACAGTTTGATGAGGAGGACTTGGAAAACCTCATAATCCAACAGATTGAGTTCTGCAACATTGTATTGCTGAACAAGGCCTCCGAGGTCTCCGCTTCCGAATTGGGAAAAATCAAGGAGATTGTCAGGGCGTTGAATGTGAAGGCAGAAATACTGACATGCGACTACGGTGAGATCGATTTGGACAAAATCCTGCACACAAACCTGTTCGATTTTGAAAAAACCGCCACTTCCGCCACCTGGATCAGAATGGTGGAAAACATTGAAGACGATGATACAGACCATAAAGAAGAGCATCACGAGGAAGGGCACGGCCACAAGGAAGGCCATGGTCACGGGGATGGGGAGGGCCATCACGGGGAAGAGCACCGTCACGAGGAGGATCACAATCACGACCACGAGGAGGATCACGACCACGAGGACAGCCACGGTCATGCGGAAGGGCACGGCCATCACCATCACCATCATCACGACGAGGGTGAGGCGGAGGAGTATGGCATAAGCACCTTTGTATATTATGCGCGGGAACCTTTCTACATCGGGAGGTTTGACGATTTTGTGGCCCGCAAGCTGCCCAAAAGCGTGATTCGCGCCAAAGGCATCTGCTATTTCAAGGAGGAACTGGACAACTGCTATGTGTTCGACCAGGTGGGCAAACAAACCACTTTGCGTGACGTGGGCAACTGGTATGCGGCCATGCCAGCTGAGGAGCTCTATGCCTTTTTGCAAAACAATCCTCAGGTGCTTCAGGACTGGGACGAACTGTACGGGGACCGTATGCAGAAACTGGTCTTCATCGGACAGCACATGGACAAGGCGGCCATCTGCGCCGATTTGGACCAATGCCTGATGAAACTACCGATGTAGGGTACTATAGCTGAGAATTCAACCCCATTTGCATTATATCTAAAAACATGACAAAAAAGTGTTTTTTGAAAATAAATTTCTATAAAATATATTCACTTTATTGAAATTATAATGAATTTTGGATATTATATCAAGAATATGGATATAAAATCAAGGATGTGAATATTGAACATAAAAATCAAGAATATGAACAATAAAAACAGGATATTTGGATTGGTAATTATTGGGGTGCTTTACTTTGTGTTCGGGTTTGTGACCTGGCTGAACGGCACGCTCATCCCCTTTTTGAAAACCGCCTGCGAGCTGAACGAAGTGGCGGCCTACCTGGTCACATTCGCCTTCTACATCTCCTATTTTGTATGGGCGCTACCCTCATCGTTCATTCTGAAAAAAACAGGATTCAAAAACGGCATCGCCACAGGCCTTTTTGTGATGGCCGCCGGAGCCGCCCTTTTTATCCCAGCCGCCTACATGCGCTCCTATCTGCTTTTTCTGACGGCATTGTTCATCATGGGCTCTGGCTTGGCTCTTATGCAGACCGCTGTCAATCCCTATGTTACAATTTTAGGTCCTTTGGAGAGCGCGGCCAAACGTATCAGCATCATGGGTATCTGTAACAAATTCGCAGGCATTCTGGCCCCGATCATTTTGGCCACAATCCTGCTCTCCGGCTTTGACCAGCTAAGCAGTTCCATCGCCCAGTCAGCTGATTTGGCGGAAAAAGAGACACTGCTCAACAACCTGGCTCTCCGGCTGGTTTTCCCTTATACCGTCATGACAGCCATTCTGCTCTGTTTGGGCATACTTATCTGTTTCATGAAACTGCCGGAGGTGGAAGAAACTGCAGAAGATGAGCATACTGCAGCGGAATTGTCAAACCCTGTAAATCAGGAAAAAAACAAATCCATCTGGAAACAAAGGCAGCTTTGGTTCGGTGTCATCGCCCTCTTTTTTTACGTGGGTGTGGAGGTGATTGCCGGAGACACAGTCATACAATACGGCATCTCCTTGGGCATTGCACAGGAGTCGGCCAAATATTTCACAAGTTTCACCCTGATTGCCATGCTGTTGGGCTATTTCATAGGAGTGATTTTGATTCCAAGGTTCATCAGCCAGAGGCAGGCATTGGTGGGTTGCGCAATTGCAGGCCTGCTGTTCGCCACCTGCGCCATTCTCGTACCTTCCCATCTGGCCACCAGTTTCCCTTTCATCGACTTGGGGACATTCCAACCGATTGAAATGCAGATTCCCTATACGGTGCTGTTCGTTTCCCTGCTCGGACTGGCCAACGCCCTGGTATGGCCCTCCATCTGGCCGTTAGCCTTGAAAAATGCCGGACCTCATACCAAAACCGGATCCGCCCTGCTCATCATGTCCATTGCGGGCGGCGCACTGCTGCCACTGCTATATGGCAGTCTGACCAAAAACATCGGCGGACAGCATGCTTATCTACTGGCTCTGCCCTGCTATGCCGTCATTCTGGCATTTGCCCTTTATTGCAGGAAAAGTTAAACATTTTTACAATTAAGTCAATATTATTATGAAAAGAATTTTCACGATTTGCCTTGTTTTTTTTAGTGTGGTTGCGTTTTCCCAATCGCACAGTTGGGATGGGAAAAAATTGAATCCCAATGCAAAAATCCGGACATTAAACCTATTTATCAATATTATATACGATGTACATCCGGATAGCAATGTTGCCCAAACAGATACTGCCTGTTGGGGCAATGCCACTGTGGAGGGCATCAACATCGCCCCAATCCCCACCTACTTGACCGACACCACTTTCTTGGATATTGAACACAAGGCACAGCCTAAAGGAACTATGACCCGACTCTACAGGGAATCCTCCTTCGACTCTCTCCGGATTATCGGTGACTTCATGGTCATAAACATTAAGGAGAGCAGGGTGTTGAGTGAATTTCCCGGATTTGAAACTTATGCAATATTACATACCGCTTTACACTTCATTAACAGTAATGGAGGCTTACATACATTATACCGGCATGACAGTATTGCGGATTATATATATAAAACTAAAGATACAGTTTTTTTTATCCAATCTTTTTTCCGAAATATCACAGCTAAATATGGCGGTTTTAACAACGGTAGTGGTGACGGATCCTCAGGGTTCAGTATCAATAATCCTTATGAACCTATACAAACTTTTTTTTCAATTAAATGGGACTCCATTTTGATAGGAAACAGATATTGTAAATTATCTCCAAATGGCTGTAGTCAATGCATAGGTGGCGGCAATTTGGCGGCCAACCCTACCGGTATTGTCTGTCATGAAATTTCCCACTCACTATTTGGCGGCAATCCTTTTCACACATCAGGTGGTAACCATAGGTTTCAATTAGATATCAGCAATATGCCATTTCTGACTGTCCAGGGCGGCTACGGCCTGATGGGGGCGGCAAATTCAAGTTTGGTCTGCTGCAACGGCTATGAACGTTGGAGAATGCACTGGAAGCATCCGTTAGCTCCGGATTATATTACGGCACGTGACGAGAACAACACCGCCTGCTGCATTTCCGACATCAGCAAGGCAGACGGCAACCAAACCTTCTATCTACGCGATTTTGTCACCTACGGGGATGTTGTGCGCATCTGCCTTCCCTACAAGGATAGCAGTGCCTGCTCCAACCAATACATTTGGTTGGAGAACCATCAGATTGGCTACAACAACAAACTGGACTTCCTGCAACATAGCAACACAGCCGCCTGCAGACCGCAGGGGGCGGCGGGCATCTATGCCTACTATCAGATAGGCAGGGATACGTTGGCAGGCAAAGGTCTAATAGTCTGGTATTCAGATGAACGGGATAACCTGAAAATGATTCCGGCGGAGGGCTATTACAACTACAGCCTGCACCACCTTCCGGAAGGGGAAAACTATAACCTGCGTTGTGTGGATTGGGAAACACAAAAATATTTTCACCAAAGGGAAGCTGCAAACCCATTCAACGGTTACCAGGATCAGGAAATACAGTTTAATCCTGCGGAAAACGAGGATACGCTGAGCATCAAAAATATATACGAAATGAAGCGGAAGGTTGTTGGCTGTGACAGTAATGACAACCTGCCCTTTTTGGGAGATGAGCTGGACGCCTTCACCGGCCATGTGAAGATAGGCATGGCCACCAATCCGAGCAGCTGCAACGCAAAAGTGTTCTATAATTATTTGAAAACTACAGGAACAAACAATTATTTAGTTAACATAAACAATCCGCGCAATGTGCGCAGCACCTACCTGACAGGGCTGAGCATTGAAATGATACCGCAGGCCAACCATGACTTTATAGTGCATGTCCGCTGGGATGATTACGATATCACCCAACAGGCCAACTGGACGGGCCGCATCGTGCTGAAGGAACAGGCACACCTGCTGCGCGGCAGCCGCATCACACTCACCCAGAACCTGACTCCGGAGCAGCCTTTCCGGGATGCCGAAAGCGGAGAGTTCGCCCCGACCACGCGCATGCTGTGCGAACAGGGCTCACTGCTCACCCTGCAGTCCAACGCCGTGATGGAGCTGGAGGAGAAAAGCCGCCTTCTGCTGGAGCGGGGTAGCCGTTTAACCCTTTCAGACACCGCCGTTATCCGGATAGGTGCAGGCTGCACTATGGAGGCTGAGGCGGATGCCACCATCCGCATGGGCGGACAGAGCCGCATCCTTGTTGACAGCGGCGGCGTGCTGCTGCTGAAGGACAGCGTGCTCTTCAGTGACTCCGCCCGCATTGTGGTGCGACCAGGCGGGCAGCTGATAACCGAAGCCGCCGTTCTCTCCTCCGCGACCAACCGGCTTTGGGCGGGTGTAATTGTAGAGGGTAACGCCGACTCCGTCCGCCTGTTGCGCTGCCAGGGCGGCGTGACCCTCAAGAGCGGAACCGTTGTCTGCCACGCCCGATGCGGCATTCTGGTGAGAGGAGGCGGCATCATCCGCGCCACCCAGTGCCGTTTCCTGAACAATGAACGCAGCGTGGTCATGGAGGAATACAGCCATACGCAGACAGTTCCCTCCCTGCTGCACCGCAGAAAAAGCTATTTTGGGCAGTGCACCTTCGAAGTGAACAGCCATGCCCTGTTTGCGGATACTGGCAGTTTCACCCACGTGAGCCTTTATGGCACAAGGGACGCGGCCTTCGTCTCCTGCAACTTCACCGACAGCCGCAACAACACCTATGTCCGACTGACAGGGACGGGCATCTATGCCTTCAACGCCAGCGTGGATCTGGCTGACGGGAGTGGTTTCCCACAAAACGGTACGGAACCGAACCTTTTCAGCGGTCTGGGGACTGCCGTCTCCCTGCAGAACAGCGCAGAGAACAGCTCCCGCATCACAGGCTGCCACTTTGACAACAACCTTGCAGGCATCCATGCGCTCTGCTCCGACTTCCTGACAGTCACGGACAACGAGTTCAATATTGAGAATCCGGTCTCCTTCACTATCGGGAATGTGTACGGTCTGATTCTGGAGAACAGCACGCAGTACCGTATCTGCAACAACCTGTTCACCGGCATGGATCCGAATGCCGTCGGGGTGGCCGCCGCCAATTCCGGAGAATATGACAACCTGATCAAGCAGAACACCTTTAACGATTTGTGCGCAGGCTGTGTGGCGGATGGTACAAACGGCTGCCACAACAGCATCTTTGACATGGGAGGACTGGAGTTCCGCTGCAACAGCTTCCAGGACAACAGCGGCGACATCCTTCTGAAGACGAATGCGGTTGTGCACCCGTTCCAGGGCAGCTGGAACGCGGCTGCGGGGAATGAATTTGCCTCCTCTTCAGTGAACCTCCGCAATGACAACACAAACTCACATGTCAGATATTATTGGAACCAGACGGAGCCCTCCCAACAGCCCGCCTACACCGGATGGGTGACACTGTACACAACGCAGCGGGACGGTTGCGGGAATGTAGGATACCAGCAAGGCGGCAGCTCCAACGATGTGATTTCCATGACCACGCTGGAACAGGCGTACTTGGAGGCCATTACCCTGTATCAGAATCTGGAGACACAATATGAGGCTGACTACCACAGCACGAACATACCCAACGTTTTTTCTTCCGGTCAGGAGGCGGCGATAGCCGACCTGTCGGAAACGAAGGGGATGCTGACCAGCATCTGCAACACCGCACTGTACCAGATTACGGCTGACAGCATTTTTGACAGGCCTCTGTATGAGCTGTGGTTGGAGCGGCTTTTCGGCTCTTCGCGCAACTATCCGCTGTTGGAGAGCTATTACCGACACAGTGACAGCAGCGACTTCGCCGCATTCAGAAACAGCATGATGTCATCAGGTAACCAGACCTCCGAAATGCAAAGGCTCTCCAGACTGTATGCCCTTAGAAAGGGTGCGGACAGCGCAGGATTTGGATGGCGGCAGTGGGACGCCTCCTCCAGAAACGGCCTTTCCACCATGGCAGCAGGCAACGATTATGCGGCGGCAGTGGCCAGGAGTGTGCGCTCCGCCTATTATGGGGAGGTATACCGCTACGACAGCCTGCATTTCCTTTTTCCGCCTTCAACATGCCTTATGCGCAATGAAGCCGCACCTATGGAGGACTCAGTGCCACAAAAGAGGGGATATGAGTCCTTCTTTGGAAGAAAAAATACAAAATGGACTTTAATTTATAATACAGAAAAAATTCCCAACTATATTAGTGATTTGGAGAATGATGAAAGAAATTTTATTTATGGTTCCAAATATGTAACTCTTACATTTGATTCCAGTAATTGTAAAGAAATAAATGGTAGAAAATATTACGGGAATGCACTTAGAGAGGACAGTGTGACAGGACGCTTATACAGACTTGTTTATTCTGATATTGAAGAACTTATTTGTGACATGAGTTTGAATGTGGGTGACACCTTTTACATTCCCAACACAAATGACACTTTGAGACTATATTTGCCTGACAGTATAGAATATAACAATGAATTGCATTATATGGAGGAGGGACTCCCTATAGTAGCAGATTCTGTCTTTTACGTAGAAAACAAAAAATGTATCCGGTTTGGCTATCTGGATCCTGAAAAAACCCTGTTTTTTAAAAAAATACATATATACTTCATAGAGGGTGTGGGTCCCACTTACGGACCTGGTTTTTATTTATGGAGTTATACTGAAGGCCTGCATATCGTTAGTTGCGCCTATAAAGATGATACAATGACATTTATGTATAATTCAGAAATAGGTTGTCAAATGATTTTATACGGCTATCCTACTCCAGATTCACTATCTAAAACATTACTGGTCTATCCCAATCCCGCACAGGAGTTCCTTCAGGTGAAAAACGAAGATATGGCAGATGATGACGGTGAAATCATCATTGTCAATGCATTGGGTATGGTGATGCACCGAGGCTCCTTGTCAAATGGCGAGTCCCGCATCTCCCTGCATGGATGGGCATTCGGAGTCTACACGCTGCTGTACCGTTCGCAAAAGAGTGTGCAGCAGGTAAGGTTTGTGAAGGAGTAAACGCCCAAACACTGAGAATATGCTATGTGATTGACATTAAAAGCAAAAGATTGCGAAATAAAACAAAATTGATGCAAAAGGGAAATGCGTGGAATTTTTAGAAGTCCCCCTAAGTACTACCCCACAATACCCGACACAAGTATGACCAGCAGGGCCAACGGTGCCAGGTAGCGGAGAATGAAATAATACAAATTTACAAACCTGCCTTTGAGCCTGCCGCCATTGGTAAGTTCATCCATCACCTCCACCTTCGGGAAGCACCATCCGAGGAAAATTGTCATCAGCAACGCGCCAATCGGCATGATGTAGGAGGCGGTAAGCAGGTCAAACAAATCGAAAACCGTGCGTCCGAAAAGGGTGAAGTCCTTCATCGGACCGAAGGAGAGGGTACAGCTGATACCCAACAGAAACACCAACAAGGTGCAGGCCAATGAGGCGGTGCCGCGTTTCCAGTGCAGCTCCTCCACCGCAAATGCCACAATAATTTCCAGAAGGGAAATGGTGGAGGTGAGCGCAGCGATGGTCAGCAGCAGGAAAAACACCACGGCAAACAGGGTTCCCGCCGGCATGCTGTTGAACACATTGGGCAGCACAATGTAAACCAGTTCCGGTCCGCTGGAGGGATTCATCCCGAAAGCGAAGACCGCCGGAAAAATGACCACACCGGCCAAAATGGCCACCAATGAATCACAAACTGCAATCCAAACACTTGTTTTTACCAAATTGTCCTCCTTCCGGATATAGGATCCGTAGGTCACCATCGCGCCCATGCCAATGCTGAGCGAGAAAAAGGACTGGCCCAGGGCGGAAAGCACCACGGAGCCATTAATTTTTCCGAAATCCGGCTTGAACAGGAAGGAAAGGCCTTTTGCCGCACCCGACAGGGTAAGCGAACGCACGCACATCAGCAGCAACAGGATAAAAAGCACTGGCATCAGAATTTTTGCCACTTTTTCAATGCCTTTCTGCACTCCCATGGTAATCACCAGGCCAGTCAGTGCAAGAAACAGGAACTGGTAGAAGAGCGGCCAGAAGGAGCCTTGTGTGAAATCGGCAAATACTCCGGAGACCGCAGCCGCATCCAGCCCTTGCAGTTTTCCTCCGCAGGAAAGCACCACATAGTTGAGGGTCCAGCCAGCCACCACACTGTAAAAGGCATAAATCATCAAGGCTGCGAGCACACCGAATACGCCCAAAGCCATCCAACGTTTTTTTCCGCCACCAAGTTTCTTATAGGCTCCCACCACATTGCTCTGCGCCCGACGTCCGATGACAAATTCCGTCATCATCAGCGGTATGCCGATAAGCAGCACAAAAAGCACATAAACCAAGAGGAACGCGCCTCCGCCGTTTTGTCCGAGCATGTAGGGGAAACGCCAAATGTTCCCCAAACCCACTGCACCGCCCGCTGCGGCCAAAATCGCCCCCAAGCTGGAGGTGAAGCCCAATCTGTTATTCTCTGCCATGTTGTTAAATTTAGATTTGCAAATGTACACGAAATCGCAATACGGAATCCGCACAACCGGAGATTTTTTTACCTTCGGCCAACCACTGACAGAATGTCAGTTTTCCCTGTTTGGTACAGCTTTTGGAAAATGGACACTGCTACTGCGGTGAAAAAGATTTTGCCTCAGGCAGAAAAAAAACGGCGGAATGGCCTGCCAATTTTTTTTTAAAACATTGAAATATAAGATTAAATAGATATAACATAAATCAAATAAATTCAGATTACCATGTCAAAAGAACAGAAAAAAGGAACCATCGGCGTACAGACCGAGGACATATTTCCCGTCATCAAAAAGTTTTTGTATTCTGACAATGAAATATTTTTGAGAGAGTTGGTCTCCAATGCCGTGGATGCCACCCTGAAACTCCAAACGCTTTCATCCATGGGCAAAGTGGAGGGTGATTTGGGCGACTTGACCATTGACATCCACCTGGAACCCAAGAAAAAGCAGCTGATTATTTCGGACAAGGGCATCGGCATGACCTCCGACGAAGTGGAACGTTACATCAACAACATCGCCTTTTCGGGAGCCAACGAGTTTTTGAACAAATACAAGGAGGTGGACGCCGCCAAACTAATCGGACACTTCGGGTTGGGTTTCTACTCCGCCTTCATGGTGTCCGACAAGGTGGAAATTGAGACAAAATCCTACCAGGATGCGCCGGCTGTGCACTGGGAATGCGAAGGCAGCACCACATTTACCTTAGAAGAGGGCAATAAAAAGGAGCGCGGCACCGACATCATACTGCACATTTCCGACGACACCGCCGAATTTCTGGAGGAGAACCGCATACTGAACCTGCTGAAAAAATACTGCAAGTTCCTGCCAATTCCAATCCGTTTCGGTAAAGAGAAAAAATGGGAGAAACCGGAAGGTGAAGAGAAGGAAAAAGAGATTGAGGTGGATCGTATAATCAACAACACCAACCCATTGTGGAAACGCAGCCCCTCTGAACTGAAAGATGAGGACTATCAGAAATTTTACAGGGAACTTTATCCCTACAGTTTTGAGCAGCCGCTGTTCAACATCCACATCAACATCGAGTATCCATTCCAGCTGACGGGCATACTCTATTTCCCCAAAGCAAAGGAGCGCATTGAGGTGCAGAAGGATAAAATCCAGTTGTACTGCAACCAGGTGTTCATTACCGACAACCTTGAGGGTGTGGTGCCGGAATTTCTGATGCTGCTGCACGGTGTCATCGATTCTCCGGACATTCCGCTGAATGTGAGCCGCAGCTACCTGCAGAGCGATGCCAATGTGAAGAAGATTTCAGCACACATCACCAAAAAGGTGGCCGACAAGCTGGAGGAGATGTTCAAGAACGACCGGACCGATTTCGAGAAGAAATGGGACGACATCAAAACCTTCATGCAGTATGGCGTGCTGACTGATGAAAAGTTCTTTGAGAGGGCGGAGAAGTTCATGCTGCTCAAAAACAGCGAAGGCAAATATTTCACCTTTGAGGAATACGAGAAAAAGATAGAAACCCTGCAAAAGGACAAGAACGGCACACTGGTGCACCTGTATGCCACCAACATGGAGGAGCAGTATGTGCCATGCCAGGAGGCCAAGGCCAAAGGATATGATGTGCTGCTGCTGGACGGAATTCTGGATGTGCACTACATCAACTTCCTGGAACAGAAAAAGGAGAAAATCAGCTTTGCCCGCATCGATGCGGATGTGATGGACAAACTTATCCAGAGGGAGGAGGCCCTGCCTTCCAAATTCAGCGAGGATGAGCAGAAAAAACTGAAAGAGCTGTTTGAAAAACAGGTGTCTGCGGACAAGTTCACGGTAGTGTTGGAAAACATGCAGGAGAGCGACCTGCCAGTTTACATCACCAAACCGGAATTCCTGCGCCGCTGGAACGACATGCAGAAAATGAGCGGACAACCCTCTTTCTACGGCATGGAGATGGAAAAATGCAACCTCTCCGTCAATGCTAACCATCCGATGGTGGCCGCACTGCTTTCCGACCCCGATGAGGCGCACGTGCAGCAGGTCTGCACTCAGTTGATTGACCTTGCGCTGCTCTCCCAGCAGATGCTCAAGGGCGAGGCGTTGTCGAAGTTCATCGAACGGAGCGTGGGGATGATCAAGTAAAGGGCATAGCCATTGCCCGGCAAACAAAAAACAGGCACCTTTTAGTGCCTGTTTTTTTTGTGCATTACGCCAAAATTAAACAACATACCTCGAAAAAAAATGAGAAAATTAATCGTTATTCAAAATATTTTTTGTAATTTTGCAGCGAAATTTCAAAATGACAGTTTGAAGATTGGTAAATAAATCAATTTTAAAACAGATATTGGCATCCAACCAGAAGGATGTAGAGAATTATCAGGTAGTTCCTCGTGAGTTACCTTCCGACGAGTTCGAAAGGCGTGTGTTCATCGGCGTTCGCAGAGCAGGCAAATCATTCATGCTCTATCAGAAAATGCAACAGATGCTTGCCGAAGGCCGCGGTTGGGACGGTATGTTCCAGAAGATAAGTTGGCCGTACAGGCATCCTATAACATCACCCAGGTAGAATCCACTTTTGACCGTGAACTTGATGCCCTGAAAAAACTTCCAAAAGTTTTGCCTTGTGACCGTCGCGTCATCCTGACCTACGATGAGTCGGACACTATCACCGATGAGTTTGGCACTATTGAGGTCATGCCTCTTTGGAAATGGATTCTAGATTCTTAATAGATAACTGTTGGTTTTGTTAGAAGTCCCCTTAAAATGAAAAAGGCTTTGACGGGAATCAGAAGCCTTTTCCAAAAAAATGAAAAAAATGAAAAAAAATCAAATCAAACTCCACTGAACTTTTGTCCATAAAGTTGGTGGCGAGGACGAGAGTTGAACTCGTGACCTCCGGGTTATGAATCCGACGCTCTAACCAACTGAGCTACCTCGCCCTTTTTGCGAATGCAAAAGTACTACATTTTGCAATATCTTTTGCGGTTTTCGCAAAAAAAATTAATCATAGCTGCTGCCATCGAAACAATGGGTGCAGATTTTTTCCTTCGGAAGGCCGATTGCAGAGACCAAAGTTTCCAATGGGTTAAATGCTAATGTGGTTATATTCAAATTTTTACGTATCTCATTTACCATCTGCTTGTATTGTGGGGAACCGGTGGTGGTGTAGGCTTGCAGTTTTTTCTCCTCATTGCCTTCCAGTTTTTCAATCACACGACGGGTTATGAGTTCCTTGGAGGACTTGGAGGCGGAAAAATTGATGAACCTGCAAGGATAGACCAATGGCGGACAAGCGATTCTCATGTGAATTTCCTTGGCTCCGTAGGTGTACAGCACGCTTACGTTGTCACGCAGCTGGGTGCCCCTGACGATGGAGTCGTCACAGAAGACCACCCGTTTGTCCCGAATAAGGTTCTTGTTGGCAATCAGTTTCATCTTGGCCACCAAGTCGCGGCGTTTCTGGTCGGAGGGCATGAAGCTGCGAGGCCAGGTGGGGGTGTATTTGGAGATGCCGCCCCTGTACGGAATCTGTTTTCCCACAGCATATCCCATGGCCATGCCGATGCCTGAGTCCGGAATTGGGCTTACAAAATCGGCTTCAATCTCATCCTTTTTTCCCATCGTGCAGCCGCATTCAAAGCGAACTTCATCCACATTGCGCCCTTCGTAGCTGCAGACAGGATAGCCGTAATAGACCCAAAGGAAGGAGCAAATCTGCATCTTGTCGTTGGGTTTTCGAAGCTGTTCGTATCCGTCTGCGGTGATTTTTAGAATTTCACCAGGTCCCAAATCCCGTTCGATTTCAAAGTCCAGGTTGGGAAAACTGCAGCTTTCGGAAGCAAGGGCATACCCACTTTCTTTTTTTGCCAGAATGATGGGCGTGCGTCCCAGTTTGTCACGGGCAGCGATAATCCCTTCTTCGGTCAGCAGCAGCATGGAGCAGGAACCTTTAACCCTGTTGTAAACATTTTCAATTCCTTCCACAAAGGTTTTCCCTTCGTTGATAAGCATGGCAACCAGTTCGGTCTGGTTGAAAACTCCCGAATTCTGTTCGCTGAAATGGCTCCCCTTGTCCAAAAAATACCGGACCAGTTCCTCTGTATTGTTGATTTTGGCCACGGTCACAATGGCAAAGCGTCCCAAATGGCAGTTCATGGTGATGGGTTGCGGGTCGGTGTCGCTGATGACACCAATGCCGCTTAAACCTGAAAACAGCGGCAAATCCGGTTCGAATTTGGTTCTGAAATAGGAGTTTTCGATGTTGTGGATTGTGCGGACAAAATGTCCCTCCTCGTTTAGGGTAATCATGCCGCCACGGCGGGTACCCATGTGAAAATGGTAGTCAATGCCGTAAAAAAGGTCATTGACACACTGCTGACGTTGTATGGTTCCAAAAAAGCCACCCATTGTTGTTTTAAATTAGTTGTTCAGTAAATATGTTTTAAAGATGTGGAATGTCATGATTCACATCCATTTTTTGCGTTTGAAGAAAATGATGAGACCACCTGCCAATATCAGACAGACAATCACAATAAACAGAAATGCTGCAGGATGTTGCTCCATCGGCAGGTGAACGTTCATGCCATACAGTCCTGTGATGAAGGTCAAGGGCAGGATGATTGTGGAGATGATGGTCAGCACCCGCATGATTTCATTGGTCCGGTGCGATTGCAAGGAATCGAAAGTGGCGGAAAGCGAAGAGGTAAGTTCCTCATAGTCCTCAATCATATCCCACATTTTCTGATAAAGGTCCAACAGGTTGCCCCAGTAGTCCTCCATGTCCTCCTGCTGTTCGAATCCCTTGATTTCGCCCGATTCAAATTTGTGGAACACCCTAAGCTGTGGTTTGAAGGTGGTGTTCAGCTGGATGATGTTTTTCCGGATGACCGAAATCTTCTCAATGGTTTTCTCCACCGTCTTTTCAAAAAGGTTGCGGTTGATTTCATCGATTTCCTGTCCGATCTGGTTCACCAGCAGGAAGGATTCGTTCATCAGCCGGTTGAGCAGGGAGTAGAGCATGGCGTCGCTTGAAGAGGAGACCAGTCCTTCCACAGCTTTGGATTCGTCCCGTTTGTAGTAGTTGAACAGGTCCTCAACAGCCCAGTGGGATTCTCCGATGGTGATCAGGTAGTCCTTGCCCCAGAATATCTTCACCTCCTGTGCGCGCACAAAGCGTTTTTGCTTGTCAAAGTGTGGAAAATGCAGAATCAGGAAATAATAGTCATCATAAATGTCTATTTTCGGACGTTGGATGTAACTTCGGCAGTCTTCGATGTCAAGGGGATGAAAATGATACTTCTCTTGAAGCCTTGTTAAATTTTCATCTGAAGGATTTTGAATATGAATCCATTTCAGTTTACCTAAATCCAATACGTCCGTCATGATATATCTCCTTCCTCTTTGCTACATCTTTACCCCCAATTTTCCAATAGCTGCAAAAGTACAAAATTTTTGGATAGGTATAGATGAAAAAGGCCTATTTTTTTTCCGACAAAGTAATGCTTTTTCCTTTACTTGCTGTTTTTCGGACGATTGGACAAAAAAAAAGGGGATCCGCAGATCCCCAAAATGAGCTAAAATAATGTTATTTGAATTCAAGCGAACTCTTGCAAACATTGATGATCGGGTAGGGATATGTCTTTCCGTTGGAAAGGGTGCGGTTGGTGGTGATGAATGCCATCACTTCCAAGTTCTCAAGCACGGCCTCAATGTTGCCGTTACCCAAAGTTTCAGGAATGGTGTAGACGTAGGTCTTGGTTACCATGGTGTTGACACCTTTGTTTTCGATGACATCACCCATCGGACCGTTCAACAGTTTGCGAAGCATGTGGTAATGTGTGTACATTCCGGTTGCAGCATCATAGTGTTCGGGATACCATGTGGCAGCTCCGGACTGGGCGGATTTGAGTCCGTTTTGTACGATGGCCACATGAACTGCCGTGGTGTCGGTGGTCTCACCGGTGTAGTAGACCTGCACTTTGACCTTCAACTCACGGGTGGATTTGTTGATGGTCGCTTTGGCGGCCACATTGGCGTAAGCATTACCCATGCTGGTGCTTCCGGAAATGATCATGTCAGCGCAGGAGGGAAAGTATCCTCTGCCTAAGGCTATGGTGTTACCGGAACTTGTTCTCCACACGATGCGGTTGACATAACCGTTTGGATAGCCGCTTACACCAAACCATGTGCGAAGGGTGTCGCCTTCAGGGGTGGTGTAGTCAGGGTTTTTCCCTGCGGCATAACCTCCGGTGTGGATGTTGATGCTGTAAAATCTGCCGTTGTAAACCTCTACCAGCGAGTCGCAAAGTTTGTGACCGTCGGGGCAGTATTGGCAGCCAATACCTGTCAGCTCTTCCACCAGCACATTAGGTGTTTGCGGGGTGGTGCTCACAAAAACCTCATTGTCATTGTTTTGGGGATCATCCGGCTCGTCCGGATTGCAGGAGGTCAGTCCCATGGAGAAACCAAGGGCGATAGCTACAAATAAAGAAACGCGTTTTTTCATGTTGTAAAAATTTAAGTAATTAAAAATGAATTATCTGATTTGAACTTTAGTGTTTACAGTTCCGTTTTTGGTCTGTAGCTGCAGGATATATAATCCTTTGGCGTAATCCTGCACATTCAGCAGATGATGGTCGCTCTGTACATCGGTGCGATAAATGCATTGGCCGGCCATGTTGATCAGACGTACCGAAGAGAAAGGCACATCGCTTTGAATATGCATCTGCGTATAGGCTGGATTAGGGAATACAGTCACTTTTGCCAATGTGGAGTTGGATTGGGCTATTCCGGAGGCACTGCCTGCCTTCCCTGATTGGAACACTTCTTGGGTTTCATATTCCTGAAGCCAGTAAACCAGAAAGATATGATTGAAATTCTCTACAGAATGTTCCTTGTCGTTGTTAATATAGTCCGAAGCGTTTTTCGGTAAGCGGTAGTTGCCGTTGAATTCATATTCCAAGTTGAAAGTAAGCACACTGTCTTCTTTCAGTGTGACCGGTGTGCCTGTGGCTGGCGTGAGGAATTTCTTCATGACAAAGTAAAACACGCTGTCCCAATTAGCATAAAACACTTGCGCCCCGTAGTAGTTCAGGTATTCGTCGGCAATGTTTTGGCGGGTTTGGGATTCCACCAGGGCGGCAAACAACCGGACATCACCGCTGATGCTTTTAATGGGGGTTGCCTTGATTTCAGCGGTGAATTTGGCCGCGTTATCGTAGGTAAGGGAGCCTTCCAACTCTACAAAAGAGGGTTTGGGGATTCGGGCTTCCAATAGTTCAGAGGTGTAGGCGGTGGAGGATCCTTGGTAATAGTCACCGTCAGCGGCCAAGTAAGGGACTGAGGTGACACCGTAGTAGGATCTGCGGGTGTAGCCTTCCGGTGTGAAATAGGGATCTCCGTCACCCGGCCAATACATCTGGTATTTTATGCAAACCCAATTGTCATGGTTGTTGAAAATGTTTTTCAGAATGGCGTTACCCGATTTGCAGGGCGAGCAGGTGGCCGAAGTGAATGCTTCATGCAACACATTGCGTTGGACACCTTTCAAATAGGTTTCAAAGGAGAACTTCAATGTGTCGGATGAGATATCCGAACCGTTGATGTTTGAAATCCATAATTTCATGTCATATACTTTGTCGCATACAGTTGGAGTGAAGGTGATGGCGTGATTGATGGTGTTTCCGCTGGTGTAGTCGGAATAATTGACCCCACTGACGGTGTCGGCATACACGGTCCCGTCCACTTCATAGTTGAAAATGAAGGATGTCAGCGCGTTTTTGCCTCGGTTGGCGATGTTGGCGAAAATGGTTTTGGGTGTGTTCACCTTATGGAATTTTTCCATGGTGGTACCTGTTATTTCAGCTCCATTTTCCTCCATCATATTCACGGAAGCCAAATCATAACCGATGTGGTAGCGGGACATGAAGAAAATGCCTAAAGTGCTGCTAGTGTCGCTGTATACTCCTTTTTGGATGTAAATGCCGTAGGCGTAATAGTTTGCCCATGCTGTTTTGTCATCGCTGACACAATGGAGAGGTGCTGATAATTTTTTTGTTGTAGTATTGATTTTCAAAATATTTTGTGGATAACGCTCCAATGCGAACAGCGAGTTGCTGCTGGTGTCATAGCACAATCCCCAAATTTCGGCATCGTAGTTCAGATTTTCCAAAGTAATGGTGCTTAATAGCTGCCCTGTCCTGGAAAAGAGTTTGAGCGATTCACCCGGAAAAGTGGTCCAAAAACCGCCGTTTCCGTTGTCAGCGTTGGGATCATAGGCCAAGCCTGCCGCATTTGAGGAGATGGAGATGGTTTCCACTACAGAATCTTTGCGTGCATTCAAACGGTAAATGGCAGCGTTCCCATTGCTTATATACAGATGGGTGCCGTCAAATGCCATGCCGACACAGTAACTTCCGATGGCGGATTTGGAAAGGCCGTACACGGAGACGGAATCTTTCAGCTTGCTGTCAAAACCGATTTTGTACAGGATGCCCTTGGATGCACTGCCGGCATAAAGGAAATTTCCATCGGAGGTCATGCCTATGGGAGCCACGCAGGCTGGTGTGACGGTGGTGGCAAATTGCACTTTCCACTTTCCTGCCGCTTTCTGCTGCTTGTGAAGCGGACGCGGATTTTCCACTTTGGCGGTTGGTGTCAATTGGGAAAAACCCATGGTCAGGAAAGAGAGAAACAAAAACAAAAAACCGAACTCTTTCTTCATACTGATGAATATGTTTTTAGTTTAAAAATTAAAATACAAAAGTAGCTAAAATTTACACGCAAATGGTAAAAATGAAAATTTTTTTTCAAATTTTTGTTTTTTGTATGCCAAAAATGGCTACTTTTGCAGCGGAAAGATGGCAGAGTGGTCGATTGCACCGGTCTTGAAAACCGGCGACTGTAACAGGTCCGGGGGTTCGAATCCCTCTCTTTCCGC
>CAJOQK010000009.1 GCA_905236885.1 uncultured Bacteroidales bacterium | reverse complement strand
GCGCTCATCCACACCGAGGATGTCAGTGATGATGGTGTGGCGGCCAGTCACTGCAGCCAAACCGGTCCAGGTAAGCGCACTGTAGGCAGTGTTCTGGGTGCCGGAACTGGTAGATGTCTGGCAGGTCCAGTTGGTGAAGTTACGCATGCTGAAATCGATGTTCGGGCAGAGGTTCTGCGCCCCGACAAAAGGTGCCGTAAACAGCAAAACAGCAGATAGCATAATGTTTACCAAGTGCTTAAAGCAATCATTCTTCATTTCACATCAAATTTAAAAAAACGTTTTATTACTTAGAGAAGAAAAAACAGTTTTTGTTGCATCATTTTTGAAAAAAATTTCACTTTTTTTTCTTCTTATTTTTCAAAATATCTAATATTGAGCCACTTATTTTGTCAGAAGCGGCACCGTTTCCCAAGGAGCGGCGCAATCCTGCATAATCTTGCCGTATAGCAGCCCTACGCTCTTCGTCCGTCAGGATGGAATGCAGCTCCGCCTCCAGCCGCTTCGTATTCATCTCCTGCTGGATCAGCTCCGTCACCACCGGCTTATCTGCAATGAGATTCACAAGAGAGATGAAGCGGATGCCTTTAATCAAATGTTTTGCAATTAAATAGGAAAAATAATTACCCTTGTAGCAGACCATCTGCGGCACTTCGAAGAGGGCGGTTTCCAATGTGGCGGTTCCGGATGTGACCATCGCGGCATGACTGTGCGCCAGCAACTCGTAGGTTTCCCCATAGACCACCTGCATGTTTTCAGAAAGATATGGGGCGTACAACGCCTGATGGTGGCGGACTCCGGCGATTACAAAGGTGTATTCCGGGAATGCCCTGGCCGCCCCGCACATCACCGGTAGCATCCGACGGATTTCCTGACTGCGGCTGCCGGGCAAGACCGCAACAATCCGCTTTTCTTCCAAACAGTTCCGTTCAATAAAGTCGGGCTGCATCCGATATTGGGCAATCTCATCCAGCAGCGGATGCCCGAAATAATGCACCTGCATTTGGTGTTGCGCATAAAATGCCTGCTCAAACGGCAATATGACAAACATTTCAGACACATTTTCCCGGATCTGACGCACCCTTGACTTGTGCCATGCCCATACCTGCGGAGAAATATAGTAATAAACCGGAATGCCGCTTTCGTGCAGCCGCTTGGCCACACGCAAATTAAACCCCGGATAATCCACCAGAATCACCACATCGGGTGCAAAGGACTGAATATCCTCAATGCAGAACTTCAAGTTGGAAAAAATGGTGCCCAGATGGGTGACCACCTCCACAAAGCCCATATAGGACAATTCACGGTAATCCTTCACCACCTCCGCTCCGGCCTGCCGCAAACGGTCACCGCCCCATGCACGGATCTGCGCATGTTCATCCTGCCGCATCAGGGCTTTCACCAGATTGGAGGCGTGCAAATCCCCCGAAGCCTCTCCCGAAACAATGTAAAATTTCATATTCTCCTCGACAACAAAGGCACATAGGCCTCTTTCCAGGCCGTAAAGTCACCCTCTTCAATATGTTTCCGTGCTTCGCGCACCAAATTCAGATAAAAATGGAGGTTATGCAGGCTCCCGATCATGCCGGCCAGCATCTCCCCGTTCATGTACAGATGGCGCAGATAGGCCCTTGTGTAGACACGGTCAGCGAACAGGTCGCTCTCCGCATCCAGCGGCGTAAAATCGAACTTCCACTTTTCGTTGCGCAGATTAATGATACCCTCCTTGGTGAACAAACAGGCGTTCCGTCCGTTGCGCGTCGGCATGACACAGTCGAACATGTCCACGCCCAACGCAATGCATTCCAAAATATTGGCCGGGGTTCCAACCCCCATAAGGTAGCGTGGCTTGTCCCAAGGCAGGATGTCACAGCAAACCTTCGTCATTTCGTACATATCCTCCAACGGTTCGCCCACCGAAACACCGCCTATGGCATTGCCGTCACAGTTCATGGAGGCGATGAATTCCGCCGACTTCACCCTTAAATCCCGGAAAACGCTGCCCTGAATAATGGGGAACAGCGACTGGTAGCGACCATAGAGCGGCTGGGTCTGCCGCCACTGTTCGCAGGCACGCTCCAGCCAGCGGTGCGTCCGCTCCATGGATTGCCGCGCATAGTCATGCGTGGTCGGATAGGGCGTGCATTCATCCAACGCCATCATAATGTCGGAACCGATGATTCTTTGGATGTCAACCACCGATTCAGGCGTGAACTTGTGCTTGGAGCCGTCAATGTGGGAGGAGAATGTTACACCGCTTTCCGTAATTTTCCTGCGATGGCTCAACGAAAAGACCTGGAAACCTCCACTATCGGTCAAAATAGGCTTGTCCCAAGCATTGAACCGGTGCAGTCCGCCCGCCGCCTCCAACACCTCCATGCCGGGACGAAGGTAGAGATGGTAGGTGTTCCCTAAAATTATTTGGGCCCGGATTTCCTCCTCCAAATCCTTCAAATGCACCCCCTTTACAGCTCCCACCGTGCCCACAGGCATGAAAATAGGGGTCTGTATCACACCCGAATCCGTCTGTAAGACAGCGGATCGCGCCTTGGATTTCGAATCTGTCGCCTCTATGTTGAACTTCATCATACATTTGTTACATTATTATGATATACGTAAAAAAATGCATTTTGTTGCAAAAAAAATAAATTTTTTCACCCTATTCCGGACACTAAAACAAAAAAAGCTGCGTTATAATGGGAAATTTTTGAATCATGAAAGACTTTCCGAAAGAATCGGCATGGCGCATCCAAAAGGATAACCAATTGGTGGAGGAGGCTTTGGCTAACGGGAACCCGAAAGCATACGAGGCCTTGATGGAAAACCACAAGGATTCTTTGTATTACATGATCTACAAGATGGTGAACAACCCATACGAGGCGGAGGATCTGACTATCGAAGCTTTTGGCAAGGCTTTCCGCAACCTCTCCAACTACACCAAGAACTACGCCTTCAGCACATGGCTTTACAGCATCGCCGCCAATAACTGCATTGACTACCTGCGCAAAAAAAGATTAGATTTGGTATTGATGGACAATACAGTAGAAACTGAAAACGGCACGCAACAGCCCTATCTCAACATTCCTGACGATGTGATGACTCCTGAGGAAAAACTCTGCAAAAAAGAGGGGGAACTGCTGCTCAAACAGTATATCAGTCTTTTGAAACCCTCCTACCGGGAACTGATTGAGATGCGTTATTTCCAGGAACTCTCCTACGAGGAGATGGCGGAACAGCTGCACATTCCGCTTGGCACCGTGAAAAACCGCCTGTTCAAAGCCAAAAACAAGCTGCAAATGATAATACAATCGCAACAATTTAAAGAAACCATATTATAACCTATCATGATGAAAAAACTGTTTTTTACCCTTTTGAGCTGCGGATGCATTCTATTCACCTCCTGCGTGAGCAAACAAAAGTACATGGAAAGCCAGAATGCGCTGTCAGCCTGCAACAAAGAAAGAAAAGAGTTGAAATCCAAAACAATGGGATTGGAAACCGCCAACAAGGAACTATTGGCGGACAAAAGCAGGATGAGTGCGGAAATCACGCGCCTCGCGGATGACACCTTGGCCTACAACCGGAAATACACATCCCTCAACCGCCAGTACATCACCCTGAAAAACAATTTTGACGACCTGATGAAATCCTACCAGCAGTTGGACGCCTCCGCCAAGAAGGAATCAGCGGTGATTCTGAAAAATATCCAGGAGCTGCAACTGAGTCTGGAGGAAAAAGAGAAGGAGATGCTGCAAAAGGAGAAACGGCTGCAATCCATGTCCGACTCCCTTCAAACCCTATCCGACTCACTCATCCAGAAAAGCATGGATTTGGAACGCCAGCAGAAGAAACTCTCCGAATTGCAGAACATCCTGAACAAGAAGGATGAAGATGTCCGTCTGCTGAAGGAGAAAATCAAACAGGCACTTCAGGGATTCGACGGCAGCGGCCTGACAGTTCATGAAAAGAACGGAAAAGTGTATGTCTCCATGGATGAACAGCTGTTGTTCGCCTCGGGCAGCTTCCAGATTGACAAGCGCGGCGAGGAGGCGCTGAAAAAACTGGCAGCGGTCCTGTCAGCGGATCCCGACATAAACATCAGTATTGAAGGCCACACTGACGACGTTCCCTACAAGGGAGCAAGCGGTGCACAAATCAAGGACAACTGGGACTTGAGTGTCATGCGTGCCACTACGGTGGTCAAGACCCTGCTGAAATACGGCAACATCTCCCCTGACAGGCTGACCGCCTGCGGAAAAGGCGAATATGTGCCATTAGAAAAGGGCAACACCAAAGAGGCGAGAGCCAAAAACAGAAGGACAGAAATCATCCTGACCCCAAAACTGGACGCATTGTTTGAAATTCTGGAATAAAACACAACCGTAATATGTTCAACGGTTTGGCTGAAGGCATGGAGACATGAAGAAAACGTACCGAATTTGGGAAGATTATATCCAAGATTTCAAAACCTTTCTGCAAATAGACAAAGCCTTGTCCAAACACTCAGTGTCCGCATACCTTCATGATGTGCGGACACTGTTGGATTTTGTGAAAGGAAAAAAAATAGCACATAACCCCAAAGATATTGATTTGCCGATAATTCGTCAGTTTCTGGAGGAAAACCAGCATTTGAAATCCAATTCCCAGGCACGACGGATTTCGGGACTGCGCGCATTCTTCAAGTTTCTGCTTCTGGAGGACAAAATTGAGGAAAGCCCTTTGGAATTGATGGAAACTCCTCGAATTCAAAGGAAACTGCCCTATGTGCTCAGTTTTCCGGAAATAGAGGCCATTGAGGGGAGCTTTGATCTGAGCAAATCGGAGAATTTCAGGAACAAGGCCATCATTGAAACACTCTACGCCTGCGGGTTACGCGTGTCGGAAGCCATTTCGCTGCGACTGCAGGATCTGCATTTTGAAGACGGATTCATCAGTGTCATAGGAAAAGGGGACAAACACCGGCTGGTACCCATCGGAAAATATGCCCAAAAACTTATCAGCCTCTATATAGAAGGCCCACGCGCACAAGTGAAAACAAAAAAAGGAAATGAAAATTATGTTTTTCTGAACCGTAACGGGAAAAAGCTCACCCGCGAGATGATTTTTATGATTGTAAAAAAAGCTGCGGAAAATGCCGGAATCGAAAAAAATGTAAGCCCCCACTCCTTCCGCCACGCATTTGCAACCCACCTGATTGAAGGAGGCGCCGATTTGCGTTCCGTCCAGGAGATGTTGGGACACGAAAACATCACCACCACGGAAATCTACACCCATCTTGACCGCTCATTTTTGGAGGACACCATACGGAATTTCCATCCAAGATACAAAAGAAAAACTGATTGACAGCACTTTACAAGTGTGATATTTTTTTTTGAAAATCTGAAATTCGTATGTGAAAAATGGCTACTTTTGCACAACTGAAAAACGACGGCGTTTCAGTAGCTCAGCAGGTAGAGCACATCCCTTTTAAGGATGGGGTCCTGGGTTCGAATCCCAGCTGGAACACAAGGGTTAGT
>CAJOQK010000008.1 GCA_905236885.1 uncultured Bacteroidales bacterium | reverse complement strand
CTTCACCAGCGGAGCTAAGCAGTTGGTGGTGCAGGAGGCGTTGGAGATAATGGGCTCTCCCTTGTACTCGTGGTTGTTCACACCCATGACGAACATCGGCGTGTCATCCTTTGATGGAGCGGACATCACCACTCTCTTGGCACCCGCTTTCAGGTGTGCTTCAGCTTTCTCCTTGGTCAGGAAAAGACCGGTGGATTCCACCACATAGTCGGTGTCCAGATCGCCCCATTTCAGGTTTGCCGGATCCTTTTCGGCGGTGACGCGAATGGCGTGACCGTTTACAATCAGTTGGTTGTCGTTGTATTCAACAGTTCCCTTGAAGGCACCATGTACGGAATCGTATTTGAGCATGTATGCCATATAATCGGGTGACAGCAAATCGTTAATGCCAACGATTTCAATTTCTTCACGTTCCATGGCAGCGCGGAACACCAGACGTCCGATTCTGCCAAATCCATTGATACCTACTTTAACTTTGTTCATTACTAAAGGTTTATTTGAATGTTAATTGTTTAATTTTCAGTAATTACTCATTCACCAAGAATCAATAGGTCAGAATGATGTTTTTTTCCTTCACCAGTTTGCGGAGATTAAGGATGGCGTAGCGCATCCGTCCCAAGGCGGTGTTGATGCTGACATTGGTGACTTCAGCTATTTCCTTGAAACTCATGTCCTGATACAATCGCATCATAAGCACCTCTTTCTGTTCTTCCGGAAGCAGCAGAATCAGTTCGCGCAGCGAATCGTTAATCTGTTCGGTAATCATGTGCTGCTCCACCGACACGGATGGTTCGGAAAAAAACTCAAAGATATCTGCTTTGTTGTTATTGTTTTCCACATAGGCCATCTTCTGGCTTTTGCGGAAATAGTCAATAATCAGGTTGCGCGTGATGCGCATAATCCACTGGTTGAATTTTCCCTCCTCCTTGTATGTGCCAGCCCTGAGAGTGTGTATCACTTTGATAAAAGTGTCCTGGAACAGGTCTTCCGCCAAATCCTTGTCATGGACAATTGTCAGGATGTAGGAGAAGATTTTCTGCTGGTAACGGCCAATAAGGATTTCCAGCGCTTCTTCTTCGCCGGTGATGTAAAATGACACCAATTGTTCATCACTCGCGTGATTCAAATTCACATTCATCTTTTTGTTTTTTTTTAAAAGATTAAAAATCAAAATAAAAAGATAAAAATTCCCCTTATTAACCGTTTTAAAATTTCACATGCAAAGGTATACAAATAAAAGATATCTTTGTTGAAAATCCCTAAAAATTCTTCCTTAAAATTCCGCTATCTCAAAATTATTTTCCCAATTGCGTACAAATGAGATACTTTGATGTATTTTGTCATACATTGTCGTATCGTTTTCCACAAATGGAACCTGTTTGCGGTAGGCGCTGATGCATTGCTCGATTGTCTTGGAGGATTTCAAAGGTCTCCTGAATTCCAACGCCTGTGCGGCATTGAACAGCTCGATGGCGAAAATCTCCTCCAAGTTCGAAATGATGCGGCGGCATTTGGTGGCGGCATTCGCACCCATGCTCACATGGTCCTCCTGTCCTTGGGATGAGGGCACTGAGTCTGTGGAGCAAGGATTTGCGTAATTCTTATTCTGATTGACCAGCGCGGCGGCTGCATATTGTGGAATCATGAAGCCGGAGTTCAGCCCCGGATTTTTCACGAGGAAGGAGGGCAGATTCCGTTTGGCGTCAATCAGCTGGTAGATGCGGCGTTCGGAAATGTTGCCCAATTCAGCCAGCGCAATGCCCAAAAAGTCCATGACAATGGCGATGGGCTGTCCGTGGAAGTTGCCTGCCGAAATCACCAAATCCTCGTCGGGGAAAACGGTCGGATTGTCGGTCACAGCGTTGATTTCCGTGGTTATGACCGATTTCACGTGGCGGATGGCATCCTTGCTGGCACCATGCACCTGCGGCATGCAGCGGAAAGAGTAGGGATCCTGCACATGCTGTTTGTGCTGCCTGACAATTTCCGACCCCTCCAGAATGCGCAGAATGTTGGCGGCGGTCTCCTGTTGTCCCTTGTGCGCCCTCACCTGATGGATAAGCGGATGGAAAGGCTCGATGCGACCGTCAAAGGCATCCAGCGAAATGCTTCCGATGAAGTCGGCCATTTGGGAGAGTTTCTCCGCCTTGAGCAGGCAATATACCGCATTGGCGGACATGAATTGGGTGCCGTTCAGCAGGGCCAGACCCTCTTTTGATTTCAACGCAACCGGTTTCCATCCCATTTTTTTATTGATTTCCTTGCCACTATAGTATTGACCCTGATATTTGACCTGTCCCATGCCTATGATGGGCAGGCAGAGGTGGGCGAGCGGAACCAAATCGCCGGAAGCGCCGAGGGAACCCTGTTCATATACCACCGGATAAACGCCGTTGTTGAAAAAGTCGATCAGACGCTGTGTGGTTTCAACCTGTACGCCGGAATTGCCGTAGGAGAGCGACTGCACCTTCAGGAGCAGCATCAGCTTGACAATCTCTTCTGGAATCTCATCCCCCATGCCGCAGGCGTGCGACATCATCAGGTTTTCCTGGAGTTTGCCCAAATCGGCCTCCGAAATGGAGGTGTTGCAGAGTGATCCGAAACCGGTGGTCACACCGTAAATTGGAGCGGCCTGTCTCTTCACTTTGTCATCGAGGAACTGACGGCATTTTTGAATCCGTTTGACGGCGGCAGCCGATAATTCCAGTTTGTCGTTGTGGGCGATAATTTTTCCTACTTCTTTTAAAGTCAGTTTCTTATCAGAAATTTTATGTGTTGCCATGATATTTTAGGTTTAAACTACAAAATTATGCAATAATTTAATATGAAATTCGAGTTTCAAAAAAAAAGCACGGTCTTGAACCGTGCTTTTTAAAATGAGCAAAATGTGTTATTCCTTCTCTTTCTTTTTGGCCGCTTCGGCTTCCAAATCGGCTTTCAGATTGATGAGCGCATCCAAATCACCCAGCGTGGAGTGTTCGACATGTTCGTTCATTTTTTTCAGGATTTGGGCATCCTCTTTGGCTCTTTTCTCCTCTTCGGATGTGTTCTGCTCTCTTTCGGCATCTTTCTTGTCTTGCCAGATGCGGCTGTGGGAAAGCACAATCTTCTTATTCTCCTTGGAGAAGTCAATCACCTTGAAGTCGGCTTTTTCACCGGTTTTGATGGTGGTGCCGTCCTCGCGGAGCAGGCCTTTGTTGAAGGCAAACCCTTCAACTCCCTGCAAACTTATGGTGACACCCTTGTCGTGCTGTTCGGTGACCGTTCCTTCATGAATGGAACCTACGGTGTAAATGGTTTCGAACACATCCCAAGGATTCTCTTCCAACTGTTTGTGTCCTAAGCTCAAGCGGCGTGATTCGGGATCCATTTCCAACACCACCACATCAATTTTCTCACCGATTTTTGTAAACTCGGCGGGATGTTTGATTTTCTTGGACCAGGAGAGGTCGGAAATGTGAATCAGACCGTCCACACCCTCCTCAAGTTCCACAAAAATACCGAAGTTGGTGAAGTTGCGGACAGTGGCGGTATGTTTGGAGCCGACAGGATATTTTTCGTTGATGGACATCCAAGGATCGGGAATAAGTTGCTTGATACCCAAGGACATTTTCCTTTCCTCGCGATCTAAGGTCAGAATCACGGCCTCAATTTCGTCACCCACCTTCAGGAAATCATGGGCGGTGCGCAAGTGCTGCGACCATGACATTTCGGAGACATGGATCAAACCTTCCACACCCGGCAGAATCTCAATGAATGCGCCGTAATCGGCCACCACCACCACTTTGCCTTTCACTTTGTCGCCCACTTTCAGCTCAGGATCCAGTGAATCCCAAGGATGCGGTGTAAGCTGTTTCATACCCAATGCAATGCGTTTCTTCTCTTCGTCGAAGTCCAGAATAACCACATTGACTTTCTGATCCAGTTTCAAAATCTCCTCCGGATGGGCAATACGACCCCAGGAGAGATCGGTGATGTGCACCAGACCGTCCACACCGCCCAAATCGATGAATGCACCGTAGTTGGTGATGTTCTTGACCACACCTTCCAGCACCTGTCCTTTTTCCAGACCGGCCATAATCTCTGCGCGTTGGGCTTCCAGTTCGAGTTCGATGAGGGCTTTGTGGGAAACCACCACATTCTTGAATTCCTGATTGATTTTCACAATCTTGAATTCCATTGTCTTGTCCACATAAATGTCATAGTCCCTGATGGGTTTGACATCGATCTGGGAACCGGGCAGGAACGCCTCGATGCCGAAAATCTCGACAATCAGGCCGCCTTTGGTCTTTGATTTGATGTGTCCTGTAACAATCTCTTCGTTTTCAAAAGCCTCATTGACACGTTTCCATGATTTGAGAATCAAGGCCTTTTTGTGGGAAAGCAGTAGCTGTCCGTTGGAATCTTCCTGACTTTCCACGTAAACCTCAATTTTATCTCCAATTTTGAAATTGGGATTGTATCGCAGTTCGTTCACCGGAATGACACCGTCGGATTTGAAACCGATGTTCACCACGATTTCGCGGGAGGTTTTTCCCATGATGGTTCCTTCCACAACATCCTTTTCACCGATAGCGTTGAAAGTCTTGTTGTAGAGTTCCTCAAGATTTTTGCGTTCCTCTTCGCTGTAGACAGGTTTCACCTCATCCAGGCTTTCCCAGTCAAAATTTGGGTCATTGGGAACCACTTCCGCTTTTTTTTCTTCCCTTTTAGGGGTTTCCGCCGCCTCTATGGCAGCATTTTCTAATTCTTCTGACATTTTTTCTTTGCAGCGCATGTTGATGCGCTTTTGTAATTATTTGTTAAACATAAGGTTTATTGTTAATGTTTTTGTGAAGAGCCTTTTTCACAAAAACATGCAAAAGTATCATTTTTTATTATACGTTGCAACAATATCGTCCGCAATTTTTTGCATTTCCTCCTTGCTGAACTGCGGGCGTTGTTTCCGGAAGTTAAGGTCGTTTTCCTCATTCAGGGGAACCAGATGGATGTGGGTGTGCGGCACCTCCAATCCAATGACAGCCACACCGATCCGTTTGCATGGAATTGCCTCTTCAATGGCTTTGGCCACTTTTTTGGCGAAAACCATCATTTCCTTCAAGTCAGTGTCATCCATGTCAAAAATGTATGAGGAGTGTTTTTTGGGAACCACCAGGGTATGTCCCCCGTTCAGCGGATTGATATCCAAAAAAGCAAAGAATTTCTCGTTTTCAGCAATTTTATAGCAGGGAATCTCTCCTTTGATGATTTTGGTGAATATGGTTTCCATGATTGTTTATTTTCTTGTGATTTCGTCAATTCTGAATTTCATGGTACCGGCAGGAATTGTGATTTCCACCTCTTCGCCCTTGCTGTGTCCCAAAAGCCCTTTTGCGATGGGGGAGGTGACGGAGATTTTCATCTCCTTGAGGTTTGCCTCCGTTTCAGGGACGATTGTGTAGTAAAATTCCTTGTGGGTAGCCATGTTCGTGATTTTTACTGTGGAGAAAAGAAGGATTTTGGAATTGTCCAGGCTATCCTCATCAATGATACGTGCGTTGGCGACCAGGGCCTGCAGTTTTTGAATCCGCACCTCAAGCAGGCTTTGCTGTTCTTTAGCGGCGTCGTATTCCGCGTTTTCCGACAAATCCCCCTTGTCCCTCGCTTCAGCGATGGCTTGCGCCACTTTGATGCGTTCTGTTGTCTCCAGTTGGTTCAGTTCTTCTTTCAAGGCGTTCAGGCCTTCTTCGGTATAGTATTTAATTTCTCCCATTTTATTGATGATATACGTAATAAACAGTAGAGATACCCGTTGGTATCTCTACCGTAAAATTCAAAAAATAATATTAACAGTTTACAATGCGATTCGTGCTCCTATGAAATGGCATCCTTTCCATTTGTTGGTGAAACGGTAGGCATAGTCAATGGCAACTTTGGACTTGCCCATAGGAATCAGAATGGAGGCGCCGGCAGAAGGTCCGCTGTAGAGGGTGGTGGTATTTTCATCACTGAACAGACCGTTTTCCATCGTGAAACCACCTCTGATCTGGAACATCTCTTTCCAGCTGTACTCCATACCGAAAATCACCTGGTCATTAGAATAGGCGTTAGAGATGAATGTGCCCGCCAAAGTTATTCTGTGGGTTGCATCTGCTGCGTTTTCAGCCTTTTCCGCTCCGCTTTGGCTTCCGATAAGAAAGTCATAGGAGAGACCCAGACTCAAGTTGGCCGGCATCTCGTAACCGGCTGAACGGTTCTGCAACGTTTGGATGAAGGTTCCGTTTTCAATGCTTCCACGGATGTCCAAACCGTCACCGCTGTATTTCATGGGCATACCAATGTTTTTGATGGCGACGGCCAAGTGGAAATTGTCTTGTCCGCCAGTGATGTACTGGATGCCGGCATCCAAAGTGAAACCAGTGGCGTTGGTATTGGATGTTCCTTCATTGATCAGTCGTACAGTTGCACCTACCTTGATGGCGTCGGAGAAGGATTTGGCATAGGAAAGCCCCAGGTTCATAAGTGTGGGGGAGAAGGTTCCCTGTCCTCCTTCCGGTTGGTCGCCTGTAGTGATTTCAATGTCTCCAAAACTCATCATCATTACGGAAACACCCAATACACCCTTATATTCTCCAAGGGATTGTGCAATGCCCAAAGCGTTGATGGTCACATCGGTCCCATAGCAGTACTGGGTGTTGGTGTAACCCAGTTCGGTTTTGGTTACAAACGACATACCGGCCACATTGGAGTACATGGACTCCAATCCTTTGATGCATGCCAAACCTGCGGTTCCCCAACCGTTGCTGGCTGCCCAGGGGTTAATCAGCAATTGGCTGGCGGCAGATTGTCCTCTGCGGTCAGGGTTTCCTGCATAAGTGCTGTAGGACGCAGCCACCAAAACAACGGCAACGGCTACGGTTAATAATGTTTTACCTATATTTTTCATGCTTTTACTTTTTATCATTAAAACCAAATTTAACTAAAATGCATTGACATCCGTAGGACGTTGGATTCCATACCATTTCAAAGTCTTTATCTCACCGGTGACATTGTCCTGAATATGAATTAGGTAAACGCCTGCTGCAACAGGAATGTTGGCTGCGTTCTTCAAATCCCAATCCACGTAGGTGTCGGTGTTGTCCTTTTTGAATGTGCGGACCAAAATACCGTTTATGGTGTAGATCTTGATGGTGCAATTCTTGGGTAGGTTGATGAATTTCACACGCGTATCCAACTGGTCGGTTTCATAGGAGGACCTTGCGAAATAGGGGTTGGGTACCACGTTGATGAGATCCATGGCCGAAACAGCCGTCTCCTTGGCATTGGTGATGGTTGAAATCTCCTTGGTGGAGAACTGGTATAACGGCATGTTGTTGTTCACCGGATTTTTTACACCGGCATCCACCGAAGCAAGGTTGCTGGAGAGACGCTGGTAGGGACGGGAGACCCTCAGTCTTATTGTGGCATCACATTTTAGCCAGTTGGCGGTGTCACGAGCCAAGGGGATTGCCGTCCACATGATGTTCATGTAGAGTCTTGCCTTGTACATATCCCTTTGTGCGGCGTTCGTGTAGCTTTCGGCCTGTTTCAGGGATTGAAATGCCCATTTTCCTTCGTCATACAGCGGGGCGATGTTTGCTGCCGGCAGTGTGCCGACTTTGCCGCTACCGTTGTCATAGTACAAATCCTGATGACCGAACACATAGATGTAATGTTTTCCACCCATCACATAACCGGCATTGCTGCTTGTGTGGAAAGTGGGGTTGAAAATCATGTCTCCGCCGTTGTATTTCAGCAGCCAGGAGTCTTCTCCGAACATCATGTTCAAACGCTCTCCGGTCTCCACGTTGATGGCATAGCCGGGGAACCAGCTCATACCAACGGAGTCGTCACCCCACATACAGGCTTCAGCCTTGTTGCAGGCAGGGTCGTTATAAGGGATACCCGCTTTGTCGACAGAGTAGGATTTACGCAGGAAGTGACGCGTTGCCAGACCGATGGTAAGCGCTTTGTCACCGTTGATTTCAACAACGGGGCAGCGGGTCCATTTGGACTTGTCGGGGGTGAGAACCACATTTACGCTGTACAACTGTGCCATACTTACAAAGTAGCTCTTTTCGGCCATAGTGGGAATGTAAGCCGTGGCACTGGTGTAGGAGGGATCCTCAATGGCATCGTAGCCGAACTGGGGACCGTCATCGTAAACGGAGGCAAGTGGATAGGGCGCCCATGTGCCACCAATCATCTTCTCAAAATACTCCTTGGAGTCGTAGAAGCAATAGAAACTCTTTGCGCTTTCCTCTTTCATGATGACGGCATCTTTGGCCAATGGGTAGTGTGCATCTTCCTTACGGGCGTTTGTCTGATCCCAGGAGTAGCCGTCAGCATCTCTCATAAAGTAGTCATTGTCCTTGGTTGAACCGGAACGGATCCAGTTCAGAGGTGTTGAGCCATCCACATCGGCCACACCGCCCAACCATGCCATGGTGGAGTCGGAGTAGGTGATGCTTGCGGAGAGGAATTCCACGGAGGAGTAGATTTTTTCGTTCAAAGGAACACCCACCTTCAGCACTTCCTCATCCAGCAGTTTGCATCTGTTGTTGTAGATGGTGACGGACAGACCCATCATATTTCCCTGTTTGTCTGTCAGAATTTGTTCGTTATCCACATTGATGGAGGTTTGGGAAACGATGGTGTCAAATGTTCCGTCCTCTTCATTTTCGTAGATGATTCTCCAATATGTGCTGTCGGAGATGTTGGTGCTGCCGTCCACGTTAAAGAACTGGACAGTGTAGTCGTGGGCTGAGAGTTGCAGCGGATCCACCACTTTCACACTGATGGGGCCTGCATCCTCCTTGTAGTTCAAGGTATCGGCCTTCCATGGGGAACCTGCCATAATCTTTTCGATGGTTTCCTCGGTCAGATCCACGATGTTACCGCCGTTGCCCTGTCCTTCCAGACGGGTGATGGCGGGTTGGGTGCCATATACCGCTCTTGCAATTGTTCCATTCTCTTCCATGGCTGTCTTGTGAGGAATCGCGGTGTAGACCTTGATGTTCTTGTTACCGGCCAGATAGGGTTTTTTCTGTCCGTAGAGGCAAGGCTGATCCTCATCCACGGAATAGGTGACGTAGTTGTTGTAGGCATAGGCGATAGCCATGAAATAGTATTTCTTATAGTTCACCAATGTACGAATGTTACTGGTGCTGAAGGCATCTTCGGTGATAGTGAAGGTGTGGCGTATGCCTTTGTCGCTGCCGTTCACCTTTTCAGTGGCGACATCTGCACCGACAGTGGCGTTGAATTCATAGTTGAGGATTTTGCCCACCTTGTTTTTCTTGTCGCATTGGAACACTAGAATGGCTTTTGAGGCGTCGGACAAATCCTCTGCCGTGACACTCTCGTTGGCCAGCTGGTAAATCTGGTAGCCTTCAAAACGATAGTTGCGGTCGAAGAAAACTGTGTCGTTCACCTGTTTGGATCTGTAAATGGTGGTGTCTTTATATGTGGTGTCTTTTACACCCAATGTATCCTGAGTGATGACAGGGATTGTTACTTCCAAAGTGTCATCTTCAAATGTGGTGTTGATGTGGAAAGCGGGAATGGAGTGGTCTTCCTCCATATAATCTTCCGGCTCTTCCGTATAGTTGTTGGAACCTTGCGTGTTGGTGATATAAATGATCAGGGACTGGTCCATCTCCTGGAACACCAAATCCGGGGCGTCAGGTCCTTCAATCACTTTGAAGCAGCTTTCGAACAGGCTCTGGCATTTGTCATCCGCAATCTTCAGCAGTTCCACGGAAGCCCATGCGCTTCCAGTGGTTGATCTTGCCCAAGGAATACCGACGGTGATGTAGTTGATGGCACCTTTCTTCAGAGTGAAGGGGCCTGCTGATTGCATGAAACGGCGGTCTTCGGGTTTGTTACCAACCTTTTCTTCTGTCCAAATTTCACTTGGAACGGCACCGTTTGTTCCCCAGTTACAGGGGTCGGACTCGCCCGGGAACATGAAGTCGCATTCAGGACCGGAAGTCTGGTTCTTGTGTCCGTTTTTGCCGTATCTCATTTTGGAGTTATCTTTCCAAATACCTTTCAACATATTGTAGTACTCCCAAGCCACGCTCGGGTCGCCTGTGATGGACTGGTCGTTGTTGTGGTAGACGAAGCGGCGCATACCGAAACGCTCGTTGTCCACGATACCGTCGCCGAAATTCACGCCGTTGATAGCCTCAGCCCTTACTTTTATCTGTCTTGTGACCATGTCGCCTTCACCGGTGGAGTCCCATGTAAACTGACGGAATTTGTCATGTTGGGTCACAATTTCGCAGCTTCCTTCCATGGATGGGCCGTAGATGCCGTCTCCGTTGAATGAGGGGTTGTCGTAGCCGTCCGGATCCAGATAGGGTCCCTGGAAAAAGTCCACACCGATTGCGGGAGGATTTGCTCCATAGTGGGTTGGCAGACCTGTACCGTCCATATTTGAACCGTTGTAGCAGTATCCCAAACCTCTTTCAACATCGCAACCTACATAGTCGTCTTTCTGGTATCCCAAGTCGGCATCCACCCACTGGCTGAAGTAGGTCTCAGTCAAGTCGTAGGAGGAACGGTTGATGATTTCGTAGGAGTAGAAAGTCATGTTGTTAAGTTCGTCATTGGTGGCAAATGCAAAGGCCTGAGCCCTGATTTCCAATCCAATGGGAGATCCTTTTGTCTCTGTGTGGGCGGCACCTTTATCGTTGAACACCCACCATAAAGTCTGGTCACCTTTCAACACCTGGTCAGCCATGATACCTCCTGAGGAGATGTTGTATTCGGTTTCCATGGTTTGGGGAAGTTCGCCGCGAGCTGCCTTGGCTCTGTTCTCATCGGTCCAGGGGCAGAGTTCGTTGTCAAAATCATAGTAAGGATAGTCTCCAACTTCCGGATTGTAGATTCCATCACCGTCCGAATCGAAGAAGGGAGCCAAAAATTGGCTAGGTCCGTTGATGTCGAATGTGGGGAAGAGGCTTTGGTCGGGATTGCCGGGCCAGTTCATAATGGCTTCGGGAATGACATATTCGGCATCCTCATCCGGATTCAGGAAATGGTCGCGATGACGTTTGGCCATCGCTTTGGTCATTTCAAAATGCCTGTCGTAAAAACTGCAGGTGGCCTGATCCACATCCGCATATCTACGGTTCAGCGGGCCTGGCCAGAAGTCGTCACCGACCTGACGGAAACGGATGGCAGCCAATTTCAATTGTCCTGTCACATCCAAACCTCCAATCCACAATGCTGCTGCAAACATGGAGCTGGCGTTACCCGTTTTAGGAACAACGTATTTGGCCACTTCTTTGAACCACATTGATCCGCTTGTTTCGATATAGGCCCTCACATTGTTGATGTTCAACTCGCTGGAGCTGGAAGCGGGCAAGCAGGTGGCGGCTTTCTGTGTGACCGTCGCTTTTCGGACGGGATCACCTACGAATTTCTCTGCATTGGCCAGAGAAATGGTAAACATGGCGGCAAGAGCCAAGCTTACGATTCTATTTATATTTCTCATCTTATTATTTTTTATGCTTTTCATGATTCCTTCTATCTTTCATTAAAAGTTAAACATCGCACCGAGGGTTACCACGCGCGGACTGCCCAGCCGCGAGCCGTTTGCCATGGTGATAGTATAATAATCAATGTAGGATTGCGGGCAAACCTGGGCGTTGATGTAGGACTGGAATTCATTGGCGGTCAGGAAGCCGTCGTCCATTGCGTTACCGGTATATGCATATACGGTGCTGACATTGTCAAAGTTGAAGATGTTCTGGATATCCAAATAGACTTGGACGTATCCTTTTTTGTCTTTCTTTTGGGGTGTTTCAGCCTTTTTCAGGGTAACCATCCAATTCTTGTAGAATTTCACGTTGCAGCTGTATTGCCACGGCATGCGGGAACCGTAAATGGAACCCACCAGCTGGGTGTTGCCTTGTCCTGTGAGTGAGGAGATGGTGTTGGAACGGGTGTAGGGCAGACCTGAACCTGCTTTGGCTGTGATATTGACACCTGCGTCTTCCAAAGGATGTATTTCCTTGGCCTTGCCATCTTTTGTTTTCTTTGTCCAGAGCGGGCCTTCACCATGTCCGCTGGAGATGTTCACATTGGCGTTGAGTACATGACGCTGGTCATAGGCCAATGTGGTCAGGGTTCTCAGGTTGGGCTGGCCGGAGGCAATCAGGTTGGCGGCAGAGGTGCTGCTGGAACCGGTTCCTTTTGCGAACTGCAGGGTGTAGTTGGTGGTGAAGCTGACAAATTTCGCCTTCCGCATCTCCAAACCGAATTCAAATCCCTGGGTGGTTCCGAAGTCAATGTTGATGTAGGAATAGTAGGTGGAAGGATAAGCTTCGGTGTAGCGGTACAATTGTACCTGATCCCTCTTCTCGCTGTAATAGGCGGCCAGGTGCAAAGCCATGTTGTTGCTGATTTTTTGACGGAAACCGACTTCATAGTCAATGCTCTTTTCCGGTCTCAATCCGGTGTTCACACAGGTGCTCTTGTCTTTGGCATAATCTTCAAAGAAGAGGTAGTAAATCGGGTTGAGGCGCTGGTTCTGACGTTTGGTCATCACATCATAGTGGGCGTAGAACACCGACTCGTCCGAAACGGCAAAGGAGAAGGACAAACGGGGGGCGAGGGAGATACCGCCGTTCTCCAAGGTGGGCGTGTAGTCCTGGAAGGCTTTGTAGCTCACTTTTGTCTGGTCGGATTCGCCCGGCATTTCCTTCAGATAGGGGGTCAGGCTGGAGGCACTGGAACTTTTGACCAGGTCGGTCGGGTCGGTCACCTCCTTGCCTTGTGCATCGTACCATACGGTTCCGTTACGGTAGGCGGTCACTTCCATTTCCGATGCGGTCGGATCCTTGACATACATCACATAGTCGTTGCCGATACTGGCTGGTATGCTGTAGTTGTTCTTGAATGTGACATTCATTTGCTTTACCTCTTTGGCCGTGTAGGCTTCACGATACAGGAACATATCCTTGACCACCGGTTGGTTGGGGTCGCTTATGTCCATACGCAGACCTACGTTGAAGAACAAATCCCTGATGGAGAAGTTGTCCTGAATATAGCCGGCCATATAGATTGGTTTGTAGGCTCCGATGGTGGTGAAATCACGTCTTCCATCTTCGCCGTTGAACCATTTCTGCATGTCATCCATGGTGATGGATTTGTTATTGAGGTGTTTTCCCGTATAGTCATAACCGTAGTAGGAGATGTAGGAACTTCCGTTGTTCATCAGCTCCTCAGGGGAGAACATGTCAAGGGAGTAGGTGGAGGGATCGTAGTTGTCAATGTCAATCCATTCATCCTCAGCCGCACCGACCTTGCTACGCAATGCCCTGTCAAAGGTGGATTGTTTTTCGGTGTTCACCAACCGGTTATAGTTCAATGTGTCGGTGAAAATGCCGTCCGCGTAGGTGGGGATTCCTACGGAACTCAACTCATTGATGTGTGAGTTGGTCAATTCGCGCATCAGTTTCCATAATCCTCTTGGCGAAACACTGTAATCGTGGGACATAGTCTGGTAGTATTCGTAGCCGAGCTCAATGCCGTGATCCTTGATGTCAAATGACATCATGGCTTTGAAGTTAATCACATCCGAGCTTGAATGTCCGTAACCGTTATAGACTGCTCCGGGAACAGAGAAAAGTCCGTAGATGCTTGAGGGGGCATCACCGTTCAGCAGACCGCCGAACTGCTGGATATGGTTGTCATAGCGTATGCTGTTACCGAAGGTGTTGAACACGTTTTGGGTGTATACGGCCATGGCAGGATTCTTGTCAGAGGCGATGAAAGTGTCAATCAGATAAGCAAAGGCAGTCAGCTTATATACATTATTGTAAGTGCGTCCGTTCAGGGTGTCGCTTCCCAATTCGTAAACCGGGGTGGCCGTGTGTTGTAGGCGTCCGATGTAACCGTAATCGAACAGGTTGTCCTTGTGGGTTTTGCTGTAGGATTTCCCTTGTCCGTGCGTATAGCTGAACTGCAAGCGGTAAAATGCGTTTTTCAGGAAGGAGGAGTCGGTGTAGGTGGAGGGGAAGCGTTGGGTCAAACGTGCCATACCGCCACCGGACCAGCTTTCAGAATATCCGTTGTTTTCCGTATTGTAGAGGGAGTTGCCGAATGACCAGCTTTGTCCGGCGGAATAGGCGAAGTTTCCAGTGGCAATCACATCCACATTTTTGGTGCGGATGTCCAGTTTGCCGAAAAGGCTTCCTCCGTATTGGACCGCATCTTTCACCCTTTTAGTCTTTTCCCATTGGTCCTTGGTGATATAGAGGGAGTTTTGATAGACAGTTCCGTCATCTTCAATTTTCAACGGGTTGGCTTTCAATTCGTCAATCAGGGATTGGGGAGCCACATAGGTGCCGCCCTTGAAGTAGGAGTTGCCCGGATTGAAACTGGCGCTTCCGCTCAGGTAGAAGCCCGCCGATTTGATGGTGCGTTCCTTTTTATTGCCATCCTTATCTTTATTGTTGCTGTTCTTTTTCTCTTTCCAGAGTGGACCTGTCAGATCGAACTGCATGCCTCCGGCGAAATAACCGTTGATACGGTCGTAGAGGTCAATGCTTCCTCTAACCTCACGGGCTGGGCTTTTGGTCTCAATCTCCACGATACCGGCAGCGTCTCCGTATTTGGCGGGGATACCACCGCTAATCATGTTCATACTTGCGATGCCCACCATGGCAGGTGTGGAGCTGGTGCGCTGTCCGTCAACCACGTACTGCAATTGTCCTGTACGGTTGCCACGGACGCTGGTTCCGCCTCCGGAGGTGGTGGTCAAGCCGCTCATGGTTTCCAAAGCGGAGGAGATGTCCTTGCCGGGGAGGTTCTGCAGGGCTTCGGCATCCATACCTTGCGCGTTGGTGGAATTGCCCTTGTCAAAAAGCGGTTTATCCGCTTGGACAACAACTTCCGTCAGAATTGATCCGCAGTTAAGCTGGACATCCTGATATTTTATGATGCTCGATGAAAAAGCTATATTTTCCACTGTGGTAGGGCTACATCCTGAGAAGGTCACAATTAGGTTGTACTTTCCGACAGGAATCGGTTTCAGAACGTAGTCGCCGTTTTCATCTGTTTTGGTACCGACTATCAGCGCGTCCGATTGCATCAGTCGCACTGTGGCGTACATTAGGGGTTCTCCGTTTTCATCCGTAACCTTTCCTTTCAGGGTGGATTGGGCGAAGGAGAAACCTGATATCATCAGGGTCAGCCCAAGAATGCAAAATATTTTTTTAAACATCTTAATTAAAATTAATTAAATACTTAATTATTTTCAAAATCTAAAATTTCTAATCCGGCCTTTTCCTTCTCCATTTTGAAAAATGGGGTCCGATTTGGCAGTTTTTTCGGAAATTTTCCGTTTTTTTTAAAGAAATAGCAACCACAGGCATTGCCCGAGGAATGCGGATTCCCTATCAGGAAAACGGCTTTTTTCCAAAGAACGTCATGAAAGGAATTCCTTTAAAACCCAAAATATTGGATTTTGTTTTAAAAAGAATTCTCCTTTCCCAAAGCACTGTTTCACCCCTGTTTTTCGCTCCCATCAAAAATGCTTTTGGGAGAAAAAACAGGTTCTCACCTTGCAAACGCAAATATAAACATTTTATAAAAGCGAATCTGATTTTTTTCGGAAAAAATCTTTCTTTTTTTCCTCAAATGGGGATGGGATGTGCGGATAGGGGGACTCGAACCCCCACGACTTTCGTCACCAGATCCTAAGTCTGGCGCGGCTACCAATTACGCCATATCCGCATGGGAAATATTTTGCAAAAGTACTTATTTTCCTTTTATCTTCGGAAGGTTTCATCCGGTTTTTTTTAAGGGGACTTCAGTTTTGCCGCCCCATGCTATGCAAAGAACCTCAAAATTCGCACGGCTTTGCATACTATTCCGCAGGTTTTTCCGTTCTATGTAAAACAAATGTCTATGTCAGCAGTCAGTGTGAATCCTGTGATAGAGGAAAGTTGGGGCCGGGTGCTTGCCGACACTTTCCAGCAGCCTTTTTTTGCCCAGTTGAAGCAGTTTTTGTTGGAAGAGAAGTCAAAATACCAGATTTTTCCTCCGGGCAGTTTGATTTTCAACGCCTTTAATCTGACACCGTTTGATCGGGTGAAGGTGGTGCTGTTGGGGCAGGATCCCTACCATGATGTCGGTCAGGCGCACGGCTTGTGCTTTTCCGTGTTGGATGGCGTGCCCATGCCGAAGTCTTTAATAAATATATGTAAGGAATTGAAAAGCGATTTGGGGATGCCGCTCCCGCGTAGCGGAAACCTGACTTCATGGGCGAAACAGGGGGTGCTGCTGCTGAACGCCACCCTTACGGTGCGTGCGCATCAGGCCGGTTCCCACCAGCATCACGGCTGGGAGGAGTTCACCGACACGGTCATACGGAAAATTTCCGAAAACAGGGAGCATGTCGTCTTTTTGCTGTGGGGCAATTATGCCCAGGCCAAAACTCCGCTGATAGACGAAAGCCGGCATTTGGTGCTGAAGGCGGCGCATCCTTCCCCCTTGTCGGCCTCGCGCGGATTTTTCGGCTGCCGACATTTCTCCAAGGCCAACGAGTGGCTGCAGCAGCATGGAGAGGCCCCCATTGACTGGAGGTTGTAATTTTTAGAAGTTCCCCATTTTTGTCCATTACGTCAAGATTCCCACGCATTATGGAATATGGGTACTTCTATAAATTCCGGTATAATGGCATGAAAAAAAGGATGCTGTGGCATCCTTCCGGTGTGGGAACTAACGGACTCGAACCATTGACCCCCTGCTTGTAAGGCAAGTGCTCTAAACCAGCTGAGCTAAGCTCCCTAAAATTGAGGTTGCAAAAGTAGTTTATTTTTGAATACGTCCGGACTAAAATGCAATAAAAAATATATTTTATTAAAAACTATATAAATAATAGATTTTTTTCTGTTTAATAATCTTTTTTTTATACAAGGAAGCGTTTCTCCGGCTTTTTTAAATGGAATTTTTAGAGGTCCCGTTAAGCCGTACATTGGATTCCCATTAAAAAAATCCGTGTTCTTTTGCGGAAGCAAAGCATTTATTTACTACATTTGCAGTTTTCAAAAAAGTATGGATATTTTTTTGGATTAGGTTAAGAAGTTTTTGTAATACTGTGAATTAAGAGGGGGATACCAATTGTCATCGACCAATAGGATTTGCTCGGGATTAGAAACAATTAAAGATATTGCTGCCAAATTGTCGGAATTGCCGACGGATTTGGATGCTGCCGCTATAGATAGCCTGTTGCAGGAAATCGAGCAGGCCCGGGACGATGAGGAACGCTACCAGATTTACCGGAAGGCTTCCCAATGGGATGAAGTTTCTGATGGAAAGTATTCATTCTGTGTGAACAGTGTGGACTTGAACAACCAGCGTTACCTGAACCGTTACCTGATCCGGGTGAACGAACACATGGAGGATGGCGGCGTTTTCATCTGCTCTTTCCATTGCGCGGAAGGGCGTATGATGGAGATTTATGAGAATCATTCCCGTTTTGTGGCCCCTATCATTTTCTTCTTTGACTTCATCTGGCACAGGGCTATTCCCAAAACAGTGGTTCTGAAAAAAATCTATTTCAAGATATACAATAAGGTCAAACGGGTGTATCCGGTGGCGGAGGTCTGGGGACGCTTGAGCTACTGTGGCTTCCGCATCAAGATGCTCCGAAGGATCAACGGCACACTGCATGTGGTGGTCCAGAAGGTGGGCCGCCCTTCAACCGACACACGTCCCTCCTACGGCTTCTTCATCAGTATGCCGAGGGTCGGTAAGGACAAGAAAATCATCCATGTGCACAAAATCCGCACCATGTATGCCTATTCGGAATATCTGCAGGATTTCACCTATGAGCTGAACGACCTGTCTGACGGTGGAAAATTCGCGGACGATTTCCGCGTTTCCGGATGGGGCAGGATTTTGAGGAAATTCTTCATTGATGAAATCCCCATGCTTTACAATGTCATCAAGGGGGATTTGAAATTAGTGGGCGTCCGTCCTCTGACCCAGCAGTATTTCCAGCTCTATACACCTGAAATGCAGGAATATCGGACCCGGCACAAACCTGGGATGCTTCCGCCCTACTATGTGGAATGCCCCCGCACTCTGGAAGACATCCAGGCCAATGAAAGGCGCTACCTTGAGGCCTATGAGGCCCATCGTCTGCGCACCCAGTGGAAGTATTTCTGGAAAATCCTCTATAATGTGATTGTAAAACGCAAACATTCCGCATAAATGAAAATAGCGACCATCGTCGGAGCCAGACCGCAATTTGTGAAGGCGGCGGTGGTAAGCCGCGCTTTTGCGGCCTGTGGGGTTGAGGAGCATATCATCCATACCGGCCAGCATTTTGACGACAACATGTCGGAAGTCTTTTTTGAGGAGATGGGCATACCGGCACCCTTTGTGAATTTGGAGGTGCATGGGCTCTCCCATGCCGCCATGACCGGACGGATGATGGAGCGGCTGGAGCCGGTGCTGCAGCAGATGCAGCCCGACTGGGTGCTCGTTTACGGGGACACCGATTCCACGCTGGCAGCGGCAATTACGGCAAAAAAGATGCATCTCCGGCTGGCGCACGTGGAGGCGGGCCTCCGCTCGTTCAACATGGAGATGCCGGAGGAGCTGAACCGCATTGTGACCGACCGGATTTCCGATTTGCTGTTCTGCCCTTCCCAAGCATCGGCTGACCAGTTGGCCAGGGAGGGGATTGCCAATGAAAAAGTAGTGGTTTGCGGTGATGTGATGTATGATGCGGCGGCCTACTATTCGCAAAGGTCACGCCGCCCGGAGCTGTCCGGCGGTTTGTCGGAGGGTTTTGTGCTCTGCACCCTGCATCGGGCGGAAAATACTGACAATCCGGAGCGTTTGTCTGCTCTGTTGCAGGCGTTGGAGCGGATTGCCGCGAAAACGAGCGTCGTGTTGCCGCTCCACCCGAGGACAAAAGCCTGCCTGCAGGCGCTCTCCTATGATTTTGAACATTCTGCCATCTGCTGGCTGGCGCCTTTGGGTTATCTGGAGATGGTTTGGATGCTGCAGCATTGCGGCATGGTGATGACCGACAGCGGAGGATTGCAGAAGGAGGCCTATTTTTTCAGGAAACCCTGCATCACCCTGCGCAATGAGACCGAGTGGGTAGAGCTGGTGGAATGCGGCTATAACCGCTTGGCTGGAAGCGATCCGGAGCTTATCAGGAACTGTTTTGACCAAATGCGGCAGAATCCGCCCTCCTTTGAAAACTGTACGCTTTACGGTGACGGCCATGCCGGAGAAAGGGTTGCCCGGACACTGTTGCAATAAGCGCATATCATGAAAAGGAACATTTTAATTGTCAGTTTGTTGTTTTTGTTGGCGGTGAATAACTCACACGCCCAAAAAGAGGGTTGGGGCTATCATTTTTCCGGCTTTGTTGATCCGCAGCTGTTCATGGACAGCCGGCAGGTGGTGGGTGCACGGGAAAGCGAACTGCTTTTCTATCCTGTCCCTAAGGATTTGGATGCGGAGGGGAATGACCTGAATGCGGTGCCGAACCTAAACATGTTGGCCATCACTACCCGTCTGAGGCTGAAGGTTGATGCGCCTATGTTGGGGGAATGGAGTACCAGTGCCTATGTGGAGGGTGATTTCACCGGCTCGACCGAAAACGGCATCAACATGCTGCGCTTGCGGCACGCCTATGTACAGTTTGAAAGGGGAGAAATGGGCGAGAGACGGCTGTTGCTGGGACAGTACTGGCACCCTATGGTGGTGCCGGAAATCATGCCGGGCACACGACCTCTGAACATGGGGATGCCCTTCCATCCCTATTCGCGCTATGTGCAGGCCCGCTATGTGAGATTAAGGCGTGGGTGGGGACATACCGGTCTATGGTGGGCGGCGACAGCGGCTTTCCAGTTGGACAACAGTCCTCTTGGTCCTGCGGGGCGGAGCACCGAATACCTGCGGCAGACCGGTTTGCCGGAAGGCAATGTGGAGATGCGTCTTTTGTGGCAGGAAGGGAAGATAGAGAGTATGGTGGGGCTGATGGCGAATGTTGAACTGCTGCGGCCGCGCCGTTACTTTAATGATGCGGAGGGGCTGCGCTACCGGATTGGTACCACATTTCCCTCATTCGCTTTTTCCCTGTTCGGCTGCCTCTATTTTGATGGCAAATGGAAACTCTCCTGTCAGGGGATTTACGGGGACAATCTGTATGAACAGGGGATGCTGGGCGGTTATATTGAGTTGCCTTATGACACGCTCTCACACAGTTACAGTTATCAGCCGTTCGGATGTGCGACCGCTTGGGCGGATTTCCGGCGCAGCTCGGGCAAATGGCGTCCCGGTATTTTTGGAGGCTACGGCCTGAATCTGGATTTCGGGAAAAAACTTGAGAACGGAAGCAGTGTGTATGGCCGTGGCTTTGACATTGAACATTTGTGGCGCGTGCAGCCGCAGTTGGGTTATTATCCCACCGACTGGCTGAACTTTTTCGTTGAAATAGAGTACACTGCGGCTCGGTACGGTGAAAAACTCACCGAAGGTAACCTCTCCTTTTACCGCTCTTCCTATACGGTCTCCAACACCCGCTTCATCCTCTCTGCGGTGCTGAATTTCTGATTTTTAGAATTCCCATAAAGTATTTGATGCCACTTTTTTCTGGATTGTAAGGCCTGAGGCGAGAATCGTAACATTTTTACATTCATCATTTTTTCTCTTTTTATTTTAGATGTATTAAAAAAAATGCTATTTTTGCAGATTGTATTGTTGTGTTTTAAAAATTAGGTAAGATGTTGGCTTATGGCTTTTTGCATGTTCCTGACAAGGGCGAAGCCGTATCCAAACCTGACTAAACAGACTTTTTTTCGTATTATCTGCATGGAAACAAATTCCGAACAATCCTGGACCACTGTCATCAAACCGCGCAACAAACTCCTTGAGGTCAATTTGAAGGAGATATGGAACTATCGTGATTTGCTGACACTTTTCGTCAAACGGAACATCATCACCCAGTACAAGCAGACCATTTTCGGCCCGCTTTGGTTCTTTATCCAGCCTGCTTTTACGGTCATCATGTACATGGTGGTTTTCGGAGGTATCGCGGGTATCCCCACCGACGGCATTCCGCAGCCGCTCTTCTATTTGGGAGGTGTCTGCATGTGGCAGTATTTTGCCGACTGTCTGGGCAAGACTTCCAACACCTTTGTGGACAACGCCGGAATTTTCGGAAAAGTCTATTTTCCACGGTTGATTACCCCTTTGGCCAACACTGTCAGTAACTTGGTGCGTTTCAGTATCCAGTTTATGCTTTTCGTTGTGGTGTATGTCTGCTATGCCTTTGTGGGCACCTCCGCCGCTCCAAACCTTTATGCGCTGCTCTTCCCGTTTTTGGTGCTGATGGAGGCGGGCTTGGCTTTGGGTTTCGGCATCATAATCTCTTCTATGACCACCAAATACCGTGATTTGCAGGTGCTTTTCTCCTTTGTGGTGTCGTTGTGGATGTATGCCACGCCGATTGTCTATCCGTTGAGCCAGGTGAAAGGGAAGGTTGTGGCCGGCATGGATCTGTACCACATCATGTGTTTCAATCCTGTCACGCCGCTTATTGAAACGTTCAAGCACGGAATTCTTGGTGCGGGTGAATTCATCGGTTGGGGCTGGCTGGCCTACAGTTTTGCATTTATGGTGCTGCTGCTGTTTGGTGGAATACTGATATTCAACAGGGTGCAGCGGAGTTTTATGGATACGGTTTAGGATGGAAGACGGAAGTCAGAAGACAGAAGTCAGAAGATAGAAGATAGGAGTCAGAAGACAGAATAAAATTTTAGATATGAGGAGGGCGTTGATTACGGGAGTGACCGGTCAGGATGGAAGTTTCTTGGCTGAGTTTCTGTTGGAAAAAGGATATGAGGTGCACGGCATTATCCGCCGCAGCTCGGTGGATTATCGCGAAAGGATTGCCCATTTGGAGGGGCAGCCCCATTTCCACCTGCATTTCGGGGATTTGGGGGATTCGTTGGGTTTGGTTCAGGCTGTGGGTCAGATTCGTCCGGACGAAATCTACAATCTGGCGGCGCAAAGCCATGTGCAGGTGAGTTTTGACTCTCCCGAATATACTGCCAACGTGGACGCGACCGGCGTGTTGCGGATTTTGGAGGCGGTACGGATTTGCGGTTTGGGGCAGCATTGCCGGATTTACCAGGCCAGCACTTCGGAACTCTACGGAAGGGTTGAGTCGGTTCCCCAAAGCGAGACAACTCCGTTCCATCCCTACAGCCCCTACGCGGTGGCCAAACTCTACGGATATTGGATCGTGAAGGAATACCGCGATGCCTACCGGATGTTCTGCTGCAACGGCATTCTGTTCAACCATGAGAGCGAACGGCGCGGGGAGACCTTTGTGACACGAAAAATTACGTTAGCCGCCGCCCGCATCAAGCAGGGACGGCAGGAAAAGCTGCTGTTGGGCAACTTGGACAGCAAACGTGACTGGGGCTATGCCAAGGATTATGTGGAGTGCATGTGGCTGATGCTGCAACAGGATGAACCTGAGGATTATGTGATAGCCACCGGTGAACAGCACACAGTGCGGGAGTTCTGTCAGGCCGCTTTTCAGGAGGCGGGAATCACGTTGCGCTTTGAGGGCGAGGGTATTCATGAAAAAGGGATTGATGTTGCCACGGGCAGGGTGCTTGTTGAGGTGAGCCCCGACTTTTACCGTCCCACCGATGTGGTGAACCTGTTGGGTGACCCTTCCAAGGCTAAGGCCCGGTTGGGCTGGAACCCGCAGAAAACCTCCTTTGCGGAGTTAGTGCGGCTCATGGTTAAGCATGACATGGCCAAAGTGGCCGCCGACAATGCCGCTGCCCGCGTCAAAGTGAATTTGGAGGAGTATTTGGAGAAAGGAATCATCAAGTAGGGGCAGACAGAGCTGAACCAGCTGATTTCATGAATCGGAACCAGAATGGAAAGGAACATATTCTATTACCGAATTATCCGAATCATGCGGGCATCCCAATCAGAACGTGACAAGATCAATGAAAAACAAAGAATCATTTCAGAAACAAATACTTTATGAAATACCCGATAGGCATACAGAATTTTGAAGACATACGCAGTAATGGTTATGTGTATGTAGACAAAACCGCGCTGCTGTACAATCTTGTTCATGAAGGAAAGTACTATTTCCTTTCCCGGCCGCGGCGATTTGGCAAAAGCTTACTGCTCTCCACCTTTGAATCCTATTTCCAAGGAAAGAAGGAACTGTTTGAAGGATTGGTTATAAGCGGGTTGGAAAAAGATTGGAAAAAATATCCCATATTTCATCTGGACCTGAACACCGAAAAATATGACTCTGTTCCTGCCTTGGAAAACAAGCTCAATCTTGCACTTTCCGAATGGGAAGGGTTGTATGGCGGCAACCCTAACGAACGGTCGCTCAGCACAAGGTTTGAGGGAGTGATACGACGTGCATCGGAACATACCGGCAAGCAGGTGGTTATCCTGGTCGACGAGTACGACAAACCGATGCTGCAAGCCATTGGAAACAATGCGCTTCAAGAAGAATACCGTTCCACGTTGAAGGCTTTCTATGGTGCTCTGAAATCGTGCGACAAGTACATCCGTTTCGCCTTTCTGACGGGTGTTACAAAGTTCGGAAAGGTGAGCGTGTTCAGCGATTTGAACCATTTGACCGACATATCCCTTGATTACCGGTATGCAGATATTTGTGGCATTTCTGAAACAGAGTTGCATCAATGCTTCGACGAAGGAGTGGAAGAAGTGTCCAAGTTCAATCACATGAGTAAAGAGGAGTGCTACAAACGCCTTAAAGACGATTTCGACGGGTATCATTTCTATCCCGGCAGTATTGGCGTTTACAACCCATTCAGTCTTCTTAACACTTTGTCAAGCTGTCAATTCAAAGACTATTGGTTTGAGACCGGCACACCGACATTCTTGGTGAATCAATTGCAAAAGGCTGGCTATCAGTTGCAATATATGACAGAGGAGGAGCTGACGGAAGACACATTGAACTCGATTGAAATCTTTGAAGAGAACCCGCTGCCTCTATTGTACCAAAGCGGCTATCTCACCATTAAAGATTACGACAAGGAGTTCAAGACCTATCGCCTCCAGTTCCCCAACCGCGAAGTGCGCGAAGGGTTTGTGAAGTTTTTGGTGCCGTTCTACACGCCACGCCATAATGACAAATCCACATTCTTTATCGGCAACTTTGTGAAAGATGTGCGTTCGGGCAGGGCCGAGGACTTCATGCGTCGCCTGGATGCCTTTTTCGCGGGCGGCGACTATGCACTGATGGGCGACAAGGAGTTGTATTTCCACAATGCGGTGTATGTGTTCTTCACACTTATGGGCTTTTATGTCGAGGTGGAGCGGCACACCACTGATGGGCGCATGGACATCCTGATGCAGACAAGCGGCTATATCTATATTCTTGAACTGAAGATAGACCAGAATGCTGAAGTGGCACTACAGCAGATAGAGGATAATGGGTACGCGAGACCCTTTGCGGCAGATAAAAGAAAACTGTTCAAGATAGGCATCAACTTCTCTACGGAGAAGCGCTGCATTGACGATTGGAAAGTGGAAATATGAGAGAGAGATGAAGCCGGGATGGACGGGAAAGAAAAGGCGTAGGATGGGAGTCAAGAGGTAGAACAATGGAAAAAAATAGCAAAATATACGTGGCAGGGCATCGTGGGATGGTAGGCAGTGCCATTGTGCGTGAACTGCAAAAACTGGGATACAACAACTTAGTGCTGCGGACGCATAAAGAACTGGACCTTACGCGGCAGCAGGAGGTGGAGGCCTTTTTTGAGGCCGAGAAACCTGAGTACGTCTTCCTGGCGGCAGCCAAGGTGGGTGGCATAGTGGCCAACCAAAATGCACTGGCCGATTTTATGTATGATAATATGGTGCTGGAAATGAACGTCATACATGCTGCATGGAAGAACGGCTGCAAGAAACTGGAGTTCTTAGGAAGTTCCTGCATCTAT
>CAJOQK010000007.1 GCA_905236885.1 uncultured Bacteroidales bacterium | reverse complement strand
GCAAATCCAATTTCCGCCTTGGCACTGTTTCCGACAACATACGTTCCGGACAACTGGGAGGCGCAACCCTGCACCTCTTTACGCACAGTGTCATCTGTACTCAAGTCATCCTTGAAACCATTGGGATCGGAAACGTAAGCCTTAAGTTCATAGGCACTGTCACCCACGGAAAGGGTTCCCAATTTGACCACATCGGTCTTGCCTTTGGCCAGACTGCCGGACCACTTCACGGCGGATTGGTTCACTCCGTTGATGCTCCAGTTAATCACACAAGAGGTCAGCACGCTGTCTCCACGGTTACGCAAAGTGACCTTCACATCCGTGACGGCACCCTTTTGCAGCACAGAGGCGGCAGGCTCGGCAAAATCAACCAATTGGGCATTGTGAATCAAAGGTGTCTCCTCATATGCGCCCCGAGTCACATTGGACGAAGGACGCGCCACATTCAGATGATCCCTATAACCGTAAGTAATATAATAAATGTTGGTCACAGGAGCAGTTGTGATGCCAGCTTTGCTGCACACCCTTCCATCTGTTTCCGGATCAATATAGTCAGACAGCACATTGGTGGCCGTGGCATCGTAAGTCTGCACCGCAGACAAGGATGTCCTGGCACCACCCATATAGGCCAGATTGGTGTTGCCCTCATGATAATAGTTGTTGCCGGAAATCTGGTAATATGAAATGGTTCCACCACAATAAACCGGATAATAGGTACCGCCATTCACATACAAGTTGTTATTACGCAACTGGCAGTAATATGGGCTGGCTTCGTATATGTACATGCCATAACCGGAACTGCTGCATATGGCATACACCGAGTTGTGCATAACCTGCATGTTACCATAATAGGAATAGAAACCATAGGTAGTACTGGAAGCCTTTACATAAATATCATTATCCAAAATGTAGGTTGTGTCAGTAGTGTTCTGCGCATAGGAGGAGTAATTGGAATAATAGACATAAAGTCCGTATGCAGTGGAGTGATATCCACCCTGGGTCTTGATTTTGTTGCCGACAATAAAGTGATGGTTGCAATAATATGAATAGAGACCGTAGAAAGTGGCATTGCCATTCTCCTTCCTGTCCGTAATTGTGTTATGCGAAACACTTACAAAGTCAGCATAATAGGTGTAAATGTTGTAATAGTAGGTATTGGTAAGCACATTGCTGTCAATACGGTTGAAACGGCCGTGCTGGTTGGCAGCGGTACCTGTACCACCGTAGAAATAGATGCCGTAATAGCCGCCGTCAATGCGATTGCCAATCAGATACACACTGTCACGGATGGCATCATTCAAGCAATAAATACCATATTGTCCGCTCGTGGTGTTCGGATTCATTTTGATGTGGCAGTATTTGACCTGCGCACCGTTGGAAGTTCCGCCGATACGGACCGCATAAGTGCTGGCAAAAGCGTCAACGGTCACATGTGTCAGGTGGAAATAGGGCGAACTGACAATGTCAATCACAGGGGAACCACCGGAGAAGACCACATCTTCCGCCTTACCGGAGGCAGAGGTGATGGTCACCGTATTGGTGGGGCTTGCCCCGTTGATGGCTGCAATGGAGAAGGAGGAATAGTCACCGGCATCCAGTTTCAAGGTGACAGGACCGCCAACGCCACAGATATTCAAAATACTCACAGCCTCAGCAATGGTGGAGAAGTCTTTGTCCTTTCCCACAGTGTAGTCTCCCTTCAACGGACCGCTGCAACCGTAGGCATTGCCACGAATAGTGTCGTTTTCAGGATTGTCGTCGGAACGCATGTTGTTAGGTTGGGTAACCCAAGCCACAATCCGGTTGTTCTCCTTTTTCGGTGTATAGCTGCCGATTGCAAGCACAGTATCCTTGTAGGCTGCCAGGCTGCCAGTCCAATTATAGGCGGTTTGCGTCACACCGTTGGCCATCCACTCAATACGGGCAGAGGTCAGCACTGTGGAGGAACTGTTGTTCATCAGGCGCACCTTGACCGGCGTTGACTGCCCAATCACAACAGAACTTTTCCAGTCCTCGAAACGGAGCAGCACCGCGTCAAATGAGACGGGAATGGAAGTGTAGCAACCCATGGCGGTGGATCCTTTACGGGCACTGTCCAGAATATCCCTCGTCACACGGTTAACCGGACAGGCAAGTCCTGTGTAGTGGGCGCACTTGCCACTTACCGTATAGTCGTAGAAAGAGGGGTTCACATTAGCCGCATTCTGATCCTGCGATTTGGTGCTCCAAGCGTTCAAATCGGTGATGTTTCCGCCAATATAGCCCAAATAGCTCTCTCCGTAGCAGTTGTTGTAATCCAGCAGGATTTCATTGCCAAACTGGTTAGCTGTGGAGAAATACATGGGATAACCAGCATTATAGCAGACAAAATTGTTGTTATAGAAATGCATGTCCATACCCGACTGGCTGTTGACACAATACATGGCACGGGAAGCACCGCCACCATACATGACAACCGTATTGTGATAGAACTCAGCCTGAGAATATCCGGTGTAGATACCATAGGAGGTTCCGGTGGAATTCATGATAATCTCATTATTTGCCACCAAACCGCTCCGGCTACTATCCTGGTTGAAATAATAGGGATAGAGACCCCGGCCACCACTTATGGGAGAGCCTGTCCGGACACGGTTATTGTTCACCTCCTCCGCATCGCTATAGTACAGATAAATACCATAGAACGTTGCGGAAGCGTCTGTCAGACGGGAGACAACGGTATTGTTGTTGAAGTAATCAAAATCGGTATAATAGTTATATGTACCATAATAATAAGGAGCGTAAATGACATTGTTGGTGAAGGTCACATTGGTGATTTTTCTCGCAGAACTTTCACCCATGGAATAGAAACCAAAATAGGTTCCCCTCAAGTAATTGTCTGTAATTTTAATCTTGTTAGGCAAACCTTTTTGGATGGCGATACAGGCGTAAGTGGTGGTTGTGACAGTATCCAACAGCAGACGGCAATGGCTGATTTCAATATTGTCATTGGTATCCTCAATATAGATACCACCGCCCATACCTTCAATGGTGAGATTGGTCAGCACAATGTTGCGGCTGTTGAAGAAATGGACTCTCAAAGTGGTGGGGGCAGTTCCCGCAATCACCACATCCTCCGCCTTGCCGGTGGCCGAAGTAATAGTCAGCCTATGGTTGTCCAATGCATTCCAGAGATCACTGAAATCCAATTCTTCCGCATAAGAACCCTTGGCAAGGGAAATGGTCACATCCCCGCTCAGGCCACAGATACGTATCAGATCCAAAATTTCACTTACAGATGTATAAGTACCTGTAGGAGAGACATTGTAGGTGCCACTCAAATAGGAGGCACAGGAATAGACACTCTTGCTCACAATAGTGTCACGGGTATTGTTGATTTTGTCGCGATTAGGCAGGCTCACACGTGCCATGATGGTGTCCACACTGCTGTTTGCAGGAATATAGCTGCCCAAATAGACCGACTCAGTAAAACCTTCAGGCAGGTTGCCCGTCCAGGTCACCGGCGTATAGGAGACACCGTTGATGCTCCAGTCGATGCGGGCTGAGGTCAGATTGCTCAAACCGCGGTTCTGGATTTTCGCATACACTTTGTTACTCTTTCCTGCCAATGCACCCACGACCGGAGTGTCAATGGAAAGAATGGCCACACAGTTGCTGTCCAGTCCCCACTCACGTCCAATGGTGTAGCCGGAGGTGACGGAAGCACTGTTGCCAACAGTATCAGCCGCATATACGGTATAGGTCACTTTCGTGCCCACAAGCTGCTGCGGAATCACCGCTTTCCAAATGCTGTCACCCTCGTATGCGGTCATCAGGATGGAGTCCTTTACAGGAGCCCCGTTCTTCGGTGTGTAGGTCACACGCATCACAGGGGTCTTCAACGGCACAAGCGTGCGCTTGGCCGCCTTCGCATAAATGGTGTAAGGACCGGGACCATAAACCAATCCTTCCGTAAAAGGAGACACCAGGGAAACCACCGGAGGATTGATCTGCACCGATGAAGCTGTCAACTCAAAGTTGTCAATCAGCCAGCCGAAGGCAAAATTGGTACCTACGGTCGAACCTCTTTTCAATTTGAACTTGAACTGGACAACCGCATAGGAAACCTCCTGACTCACGTCAAAGCTCTCCTCTTTCCACCAGCTGTTGTCCGGCTCAGCCATCATGTCGTTTCGCAGCCAAGTGCTGTAACAGACCTGGTGGAAACAGCGGTTCTTCTTGAACACCGAGGATGCTCCCCGATATTCATCGATTGGAATGACCGTCCACTTTGCACCAACATAATCCTCCTTGTACTCCACAGTGGCAATATCCAACTCAGATATTTTGCAGATATGGGAGAAACGCAAGTAGGCAAAGGCAAAGTTACTCAGGTCGTACTTAGGAGATATCAGCTCAATGGAGTCGCCCTCCGCATTTGGGACAAAGCCCCATGCGGATTTTCCGCTCACACTCAGAAGAGTGTCCGTCTTCCAGCCGGAAGAGGGGCTCATCGTGAAGGTGCTAACGGCTCCGTTGAAATTCTCCGTAAACGTGGTTCGGGTTTGCGAAAAACCCATGGAAACGCCCAATAGCATCCCCAAAAGTAAAAATAACCTCTTCATTTTACTTGAATTTTGGTTTTCAAGCCTTTATCATTTCATCTTCCGTTCCAAGAAACAAGGCTTTTTTTAATTCCACGAAACGGTGCGAATCATTTTTTTCGCGGTGCAAATATACAAAAAACATCAATATCGCGGCCAAAAAAAAATTTTTTTTCACAGCCTGCGGTTAATACTTTTTCTTCCGAAACGGAAAATAGCAGCTTTAAAACCTGATAATCTTACACCTACTCAATAACAAGCCTTCAGTATCTCCAGCACCTCTGCGGTGTCGGGAACGTGATAGCCGCCGCATTTGTTGCAGGATTCAGCAATCAGCGGGAGCATCTCCTCTGTGGCACCCACTTCGCGCAAGGTTTGGGGAATGCCCAGCTCAGCAATGAAGCTGCTCAAGCAGGCTATGCCCTCCAACGCGACCTGCTCATCACTCCTACCCTGAGTCGGCACGTGCCAGATGTTTTTGGCGAAACGGACAAACCGGTGCAACCCGTAACGGTAAATATGCCGGTAATAAGGCACTGAAACAATGGCCAAACCGATGCCGTGGGCACAATCGGTATAGGCACCCAACTGGTGCTCAATCTGATGCACCTCCCAATCCTGGGTTTTGGACAAGGCCAGAATTTTGTTCAAGGCCATGGTGGCGCACCACATGATATTGCTGCGAGCCTCGTAATCCTGCGGATTCTTCAAGGCGGCGCGGGCGGCACTGATCAAGGCCAGCATGTCCCCTTCCAACAGGTAGTCGCTCACGCAGTCGTCCTCTCCTGAAAAATATTGTTCCATCAGATGGGAGAAAATGTCGAAAATACCGCTCACCATCTGGTATTTTGGCACCGTGTAGGTGAATTCCGGGTTCAAAATGGAGAATTTGGGCGCGACCAGTTCTAATGGGAAAACCCTCCCCTGCTTCACTTTCAGCTCCTCATTGGTGATGACCGAACCGGCGTTCATCTCCGAAGCTGTTCCGGTCATGGTCAGAATGCTGGCCACCGGAACAACAGGATTGCTGACTTTTTCCCCGTTAATCCAATAACGCTGCCATGGGTCCCCCTCACAATAGGCTGACACGGAAATCGCTTTGGCACAGTCAATGACAGAACCTCCACCCACAGCCAGAATCAAATCCACATTATGTTCCCGCACCAGCTGCGCCCCCTGCAGCACCTGCCGGTAAGCCGGATTGGACTTGATGCCGGGCAGCTCGCACACCCGCTTGCCCGCCTGATGCAAAAGGTTCATCACCTCGTCATACAGCCCGCTCTTTTTTATGGACTGCTTGCCGTACATCAGCAGCACATTGGAACCAAAATTCGCCAGCTCCTCAGGAAGATGCTGCATAGCCGTCCGGCCAAAATGAATCCGAGTCGGATTCTGGAAAGAAAAATCGATGTTCATATGGTTTAGAGTTTAGAGTTTACGGTTTAAGAGTTTAAGGGGTTTAAGAGTTTAAGGGTTTAAGGGTTGACGTTTTAAACGTTTTAAACCCATCGAGCAAGCCTCGGCTTGCACGATGGCTCACTTCAGTACCATCTGCAGCATGGAACGGCTGCGCTGCTCCATCATCACCCGACGCCCTTCGATGAAAGGTGCCGCGCTGTCTTCTTTGTAATGCCTGATACTCAGCAGTTCCACATTTTCGTTATAGCGCACCGCAAACTCCGTCTGCAGCTCCTCTATCAGTTGCGGAATGCTATCCTTGTCATCCACGCAGACGGAAAAACTGATGGCGGAATTTTGCATCAAATTGATTTTCACGCCAAAAAATGCAAACAATGCAAAAATAGTGGACAAATTCTCCTCCGCAATGAAGGAGAAGTCCTTGGAAAAGATGGAAATCAGCACCTGGCGTTTTTTCCAGATATAACAGGGGATGGCCTTGAAAGAATCCACCTGACGTATCAGGCTCCCCTCCCCTTCCGGATGTAGGAATGATTTGACATACAACGGAATACTTTTATTCTGCAACGGCTTGATGGTTTTTGGATGAATCACACTGGCTCCATAATAGGCCAACTCAATCGCTTCACGATAAGGGATTTCCGACAGCTTGACCGCATTCGGGAAAAGTTTCGGGTCGGCATTCAGCAAACCCTCCACATCCTTCCAAATTGTGACACTCTCCGCCTGAAGGGCATAGGCAAAAATGGCCGCGCTATAGTCGGAGCCCTCCCGTCCCAGGGTGACAGCGAACTTTTCCGGCGTTCCGGCTATAAAACCCTGCGTCAGCAACAGGCGGTCCAATCCATGCGGGTAGTGCGACTGCAGGTGATGCTGTATTTTCCGTTCCGTCTTTTTCCAGTCCACAAGCCCTTCGCGGTAATGGTTGTCGGTGCAGACCAACCGGCGGGCATCCATCCATTCGTGGTCAATTCCGACATATTGCAGGTAGGCCGAGACAATTTTGGTGGAGAGAATCTCCCCGAAAGAGACAATCTGGTCATATTCAAAATCGAAATTTTCGCCCGGCTCTCGCTGTAAATAGCTCTCCAACAATGCAAACTGCCTTAAAACCTCCGCCGCATGAACTTCGGTGTCCGCAGGCATCAGCTCGCAAAGAATCTGCCAATGCTCCTGCTTTATCCCTTCAAATAACGCCTGCTTTTCCGGACGGTTTTCCACAAACGCCCGCACCAGTTCCTCCAGACGGTTGGTGGTTTTTCCCAATGCGGACACCACCACCAGCAGCGGCGCGTCAGCCTGCGACTGCAGGATATGCACCACATTCCGAATGTTTTCCGCATTTTTGATGGAGGCTCCTCCAAATTTATATACCTTCATAGCCATAGTTTTGTTTCATTTTGCAAATTTACGTAAAATTTCAACATGAATTCCACGCGAAGAAAAAAAAGCGGTTCACTATTTCCCATGAAAATACAAATCCACAAAAATGGGCAAATGGTCAGAGAAGCCGCCCTGATACTTCCGCCCGACATACGTCCGGAAAGGCTTGTTCCCCAAGTATTTCTCATCTTCCACCAACATGAATGGCATGGAAAAGATGCAGGCAGGCTCCTTAATGTAATAGGGGGATTCGCCCCTCCACATGGCAGGCGTGACCACCATCTGGTCCAAAATGCTCCATTGACGCTGATACTTGTGCGTACCCACCTGGTTCTTGTCCACAAAAAAATACATCAGATTAAGAAGTTCCCCCTCCTTCATCCGCTGCGGGTCCAAAGAGGCACCCAGATAAAACAGCGCGCTGCTGTCGGTGGGCGCATCGTTGAAATCGCCGGTGGCCACAATTGAGGCATTGGGCTGCCGGCTTAAAATGGTGTCGATGCGGCTGCGCAACAGCCCCGCAACGTAGTTCCGGCGCGAAATGGTGGCCTTGTAGCCGCTGTAACGGGAGGTAAAATGCACAATGAACAGGTGCAGGGTGTCAGTGGCTTTTTCCACCGAAGCCGCCCCATCTGTGGCAGATTCCGAAGCTTTTCCCAAAGATGTCTTTCCGGAAGAAGTCTTTCCAGTGGCATTTTTTTCCAAGGCAGCCACCGCCGCCCCCTTGACATACAGCACATCCCTCGAACGGGCGCCTGTAGCGGAATACTGCACTGGAATTATCTCAGATTCAAAAACTTTGAATTTGTCCGAGCGGTACAACAACGCCACATCTATGCCACGCGGATCCGGAGAGTCATAATGCACATACCGGTAATGGAAACGTTTTAACGGCGTTTGGTAAAGCAATGTCTGCAACACCTTTTCATTCTCAATTTCCGCCACTCCGATGATTTCAGGCGGTTCAGGACCGCCCATCGCCAGAATCACCTTGGCAATCTGGTTGGCCTTGTGGTAAAACTTCTTGTTATCCCAATGATATTCACCGGAAGGGGTAAAGGCATCATCCTGTTTTAGTGAATCATCCTCCGTGTCAAAAAAATTCTCCATGTTGTAAAAACAGAGCCGGAGCGACTGCGTGCGCGGCGCATCGGAACAGGAATTGCACCAAAGCGGCTTCTCCTGCCCGCAGGAAACAAGCGAGAAGCAAAGTGCGAATAAGGAAAGGAAGAGTTGTTTGGTCATTATGTGAGTGTTTAAGAGTTTAAGGGCCGACCTTGAGTCCGATTTGTCGCATTTACATCGCTTCTATTCAAATAGTTCTAATTGGAAATTCCCTTCCGTTTTTTGTAGTTTTCCCGTATGAAGTTCGCACCATCGTAAAGCATGGAATTCTCGTATTCGTGTTGGTTTAGTGTGGCTTTTACCAAAGTGTTTTCAGTACCCGTAACCATTCGTTCTTTTCCATGTTTGTCTGTTTGAAAACTATATTGTCTGCAACTGATGAGCAGGTAGGTCTTCAAATTCCATGTGTATCTTTGCCGAAACCGGATGAGTTTGTTTGTCGGCCCTGAGGAAATATTGACATGTAGAGACACAAAATCACCCTCTTTCAGTGCTTTTTCTTCATTATGTGTACAGAGACTGTAGTTGCGGACGTACCAACACAACATCTGGTTCAGCAGAACGTCCGGCCATAAGTATGGGAAAGAGCAGCCAATTTCACACCAGGAGGAATCACTTTCCTCCTCATAGGTTCCTTTTTTGTGATTAATGATATACCAGTGTTTGTGGTTGAACACGTACCTCATAGAATCTTGAAGGGAGAGAATATTGTACTGGAATTCCGGAATCACTTTCGGGGTTTTACCTATCGGTTCGATTTTTTGAAAATAAACCAGATATTCCTTTTCCGGAGCATTTTTTTTGTGCAGTTCCTTTACACGGAAAAGAAATTCGCCATTTTGAATCTTTTCGTTATGGATGGCATAGGGTTTGAGTAACACGGAGTCAGAACCCTCTTGCTCATGCCCTTGCCCCCAAAGGATAGCGACAGTAAGCAGAAAACCGCAAATGAACAAAACTCGTTTCATGACAGTTATTAATGGTTAGTATTTCAATTTGCAAAATTAAACATTATTCCAATAGCAAAACAAATATATTTAAAAAAATTTTTAATTTGTCATTATATGATAAGGGTTTAAGAG
>CAJOQK010000006.1 GCA_905236885.1 uncultured Bacteroidales bacterium | reverse complement strand
GGGCGGCATCTCTGAAAAGATGCTTGATGATTTGAAAAAGTCCTACACCAATTCGCCGCAGGACAAGGCCATCCGCAACGCCCTGAACGTGGCCGACATCAACAAGCTGGCAGTCAACAGCGAAAACGCCACCGCGTTCAATTCAAATTTCTCCAACCAGGTTAACATCAAGGCGGTCACCAACCAGAAGTCTTCGGGACGCTGCTGGATGTTCACGGGCATGAACGTGCTGCGCAGCAAGGCCATCCGCAAGCACCACCTGCCTGCCGACTTCCAGTTTTCGCAGGTCTACACCTTCTTTTACGACCAGTTGGAGAAATCTAACCTCTTTCTGCAGGCCATCATCGACACCCGCAAGCTGGCCATCGACGACCAGCAGGTGCAGTGGCTTTTCAAGAACCCGATTGGGGACGGCGGACAGTTCACCGGTGTGGCTAACCTGATTGACAAGTATGGTCTGGTTCCGGCTGATGTGATGCCGGAGACCCGCAGCAGCAACGCCACCTCCCAGATGTCAAGCCTGATTGCGCTGAAACTTCGCGAGTATGGTTTGGAACTGCGCGAAATGGGTGCGCAGAAGGGGATGACCGATGCCAAACTGGAGGCCCGCAAGGCCGAAATGCTTCAGACTGTCTACCGGATGCTGGCGCTGAATTTTGGGGTGCCGCCCGAGAAGTTCACTTGGTCGCAGCGTGACAGCAAGGGCAACATTGTCTCCACCAAGGAGTACACGCCCAAATCCTTTGCGGCGGAGTTTGCGCCGGAGGATTTCAGCACCTACTACATGTTCATGAACGACCCCACCCGCGAGTATTACAAAGTGTATGAGATAGAATATGACCGCCATGTCTATGACGGGCAGAACTGGAAATTCCTCAACCTGCCCATGGAGGATATCGCAGCCATGGCCATCGCCTCCATCAAGGACAGCACCCCGATGTATTTCTCCTGCGATGTGGGCAAGTTCCTCGACCGCGAAAAGGGCTTCATGGATATGGACAACTATGACTACGCCTCGCTAATGGGCACCACCTTCAACATGGACAAGAAGCAGCGTGTGCAGACCTTCGCCAGCGGCTCATCCCACGCCATGACACTGGTGGCGGTCGACTTAGATGCTGACGGCAAACCGCTGAAATGGATGGTTGAGAACAGCTGGGGAAACAATTACGGCTACAAGGGCTGCCTGATCATGACCAACGACTGGTTCGACAACTACATGTTCCGTCTGGTGGTGGAGAAGAAGTACATCCCCGCCAAACTGCTGAAGATGTTTGACCAGAAGCCAATCATGCTGCCCTCCTGGGATCCGATGTTCCAACCGGAGGAGTAGGGGAAGAGAACAGCATCCCAAAAAACATTTGGGGACTTTTTAGAAGTCCCCAATTAAACAGGGGAGAAGGCTCCAACAGGTTATCCCAGCATCTCCTTTACCTCTTCGGCGGAGACTGGTATTGGACCGACGGCTTTGCCTATTTGCTGCAGCAGGATGAAATTGAAATTATTCTGCACCCTTTTTTTGTCATGCAGCATTAGTTCTATTATTTTTTTCGCATGGCGGCGGATGGGGTTTTCCCCGTAAAAATGTCGGATGCTTTCTGTGATTTCATGGCATGCTTCCGCCGTGAGCGTCTGTTTATGGCTGGAAAGTTCTGCGGCCAGTGCCATGCCGTGAGCAACTGCCTCTCCATGGCTGAGGCCGCCTTCTTCGGCAGCTTCCAGTGCATGGCCGAAGGTATGCCCGAAATTCAGAAGCTGCCTGTCTCCTTGTTCCTTGAAATCCAAGGTGGTGAAACTACTTTTTATGATTGCCGACTGTCGTATCCATTCTGGATGCTGCAAAATATCCGTGAATTTGGAAAGATGGCACAAGGAATTCCAATAGTTGCTGTTTGCAATCAGTCCGTGTTTCAGCATTTCCGCGAAACCTGAGCGAAGCTCCCGAACTGGCAGGGTATGCAGGAAATCGTGGAACATGCAGACAGCTTCCGGCCTTTGGAACAAACCAATTTGGTTTTTGACCCCGTTGAAATTGACGGCTGTTTTCCCTCCTATGGCTGCGTCCGCTTGGGCCATCAGTGAGGTGGGAATGAACACGAAAGGAATACCACGTTTCCAGGTGGCAGCCGCAAAGCCTCCAAGGTCGCAGACCATGCCTCCACCCACGCATAGCAGCAGGCTGTTGCGTAACATCCTGTTTTCAAACAGCGCATTCCATACAAAATGGAGCGTTTCCATGTTTTTATTCTCTTCTCCCGCAGGAATGCAGATAATTTGTTTGTCATCTATTCTTCCGCACAGCTTTTGCAGCAGCGGCAGGCAATGGTGGCGCGTATTCGTGTCGCAAAGCACCAGATAGTGGTGTGTTGAAATAAGTTCCAGAAGTTTTGCGGAAGCTCCGTCATCCCAAAAAAGCGGTTCATTCATTGTTCTCGGATTCGGCAGGAGTGACAGTAGGATGATATTTGACAATGACTTTGTCAATACGGGCGCCATCCATCCTCGCAATCTCAAAATCAAAGTCCTTCCATTGGATTTTCTCCCCCTCAACAGGAATGTGCTGGGTGATTTCCAATAGCAGGCCGCTCAAGGTGTTGTGGTCATTTTCCGGATAAATGTCCTCCAACTCGAAGTAGGAGAGGAATTCATAAAAGGGATATTGTCCGTCTGTAATCCAGGTCTCCTTGTCCTGTGGGATTATGGTCTCTTCATCTGCCCGTGTGTCGGAAATTTTTCCGATGAGGGCTTCGGTGAAGTCCAATGCGGTTACCATGCCCTGAATCAGTCCGAACTCATCCATGACAAAACCATAATAATGCTTGCTTTTTTTAAACGATTCCAACACATTGTAGGCGGTGGTTGATTCTGGAAAATATTGCGCTTCGGTAATATAGGGTTTGATATTGAAAGGTTCTTGCAGCAGGCTCTGGAACAGTTCTGAGAGGGAGATGACCCCTTTGAGGTTGTCAAGACTTTCCTCAATGACAGGGTAGAAATGGTGGATGTGCTGGTGCAGAATTTGCGTCACCTGTTCCTTGTTGTCATTGATATCAATGCATATGAGTTCGTTGCGGTATGTCATCATGGACTCTATGTCACGGTCGCCAAGATCAAATACCCGACCGACAATGTCTTGTTCCACCTCTTGGATTTCCCCTTCGTTGGTGCCTTGTTCAATTGCTGCCAGAATCTCTTCTTCCGTAACGCTACTTTCTTTTTTCTCCTTGAATCCGAAAATTTTCAGAATAAAATTCACACTTTTGCTCAAAAACCAGCTAAACGGATAGCATATTTTTCCGATCAATTGCAGAAATTTGGCCATGAATTGCAGGATGCGTTCGGGATATGCCATGGCTATGCGCTTGGGAATCAGTTCTCCGAAAACTATTGTGAGGTAGGTGACGGCAATTACGATGATGGTTTTTGAGATAATGCCCGCGTATGGGGCTGTTCCTTGGAACTGTGTGAAATAGTTTTCCAAGCTTTTGGCGATGGTGTCCCCGCTGTACACACCGCTCAGGATGCCGATGAGTGTGATTCCCACCTGGATGGCGGAAAGGGAGTTGATGGGTTTTTCCATAAGTCCGAGTGCGATGCGTACCTTTTTGTGCCTTTGTTCCTCCAAAAGCTCCAATTTCAGTTTTCGCGAAGCGGTGAGGGCGGTCTCCATCAGGGAGAGGATGCCGTTGAAAAGGATGAGGGTAATGATTATGACAAATTCCACTTTGTATAGATTTTAGTTTTCAGTCAGGTATTGTTTCCATATTTTCCATGAGGCGTCCGCTTGGGCATGCAGCATTTTTAAGCCATTGAATGTTTGTGCCCCCTGTTTTTTTCCAAATTGCAGAAAGCGTGTCTCTGATGGATGGTAGTTCAAGTCTGTCAGCAGATGTTCTGGGGTGATGGCCTGATATGGGATGTCAGGTGCCTGTTTTTTCCATGGTCCAATGCCCAACGGTGTGGCGTTGATGATGAGTTTGCATTGCTCCACAAGCGATGGGGTGAGATTCTGATAGTTCAGTTTTCCTGTTCGGGAGACGATTGCTGTTTGGATTCCTTTGGAGGATAATACGGCGCAGACTGTTCTGGACGCGCCCCCGCTTCCCAATACCAAAGCCTGTGCGGGCAGCGGATGGGGGAGCGTTTCCAACAGGGCGGAGAATCCCTCCACATCGGTGTTATAGGCGGATATTTTTTTCTGACGGATGCACAAAACGTTGGCGCTTCGCAGGGAGGCCGCCTGTTCATCAACCGTATCCGCGCAGGTCAGAACAGTCTCCTTGTAGGGGGATGTGACATTCAGGCCGCACAGCTCGGGATATTGCTCCAGCAATGGCTTCAGACTGCTGATCCCGGATAGGGGAAACAACCTGTAGGCACAGTCTGTAATTCCTTCCGCCTGCCATTTCGCCTGCAGGTAGGCGGGGGAAAGACTATGGGATATTGGATTGCCGATCAGTCCGAACAGATGTGTCACGCTTCGCTGTTTTGCTTTTTCCCCTTTTTCTTCCGGATGGATTTGAACACCACAAAAATTATTGCGATGACAAGCAAAGCGAGAATCAGATGGCTGAGCTCGTCGCTATACTCGTTAATCAGTTCCTTGTTACCTTGTGCCAGATAGCCGATAAGTGCCAGTACGATGTTCCATGAGGTGGCGCCAAGGGCTGTGTACAGGATGAAGGGGCCGAATTTCATTTTGGCCAGTCCTGCTGGAATGGAAATCAGTTGTCGGATGCCTGGAATCAACCGTCCGACAAAGGTGGAGATATTGCCATGTTCCACAAAATAATCCTCCGCCTTTTTCACCTTTTCCCCGCTCAAAAGCAGCAGATGCCCCACTTTGCTGTCGGCAAACCAATAGACAAAGGGTCTTCCCAACCATTTGGAGAGAAAATAGTTGATGGTCGCGCCCAATAATGCACCAAAACATGCAAAAACAAGTAGTATCAGGATGTTCAGTATGGGCCATGGTGTGACATACAGCGTGGTGTTTTCCGGATTGCAGGCCTGATAGGCAGCGGGTGGCACCACAATTTCCGACGGAAAGGGGATGAAGGAACTTTCGATGGTCATCAGCAGGGAAACCGAAACATAGTTCAGGTGGCTGTTATACCAGGAGATGACACGTCCGATTGCGGAAGTTTTTTCTGTCGTAGCGGTATCGGTGTTCCTGACGGAAATGTCGGCTGTCAGGTTTTCCGTGGCTTCATGTCCGGAATTGGCGTTGTTGTTTTCCGTTTGGGCAAAGGCGGTGCCCAAAAAGAGCATCAGCAAAAGGGCTAAAAGGTTCTTTTTCATGTCAGCGGGATGTTATTCTCTTATTTTTGTCGTTGCAGCAGGAACGAGCCGTTATCCGTTATGAAATAGACCTGTCCCGATGCGGTGACAGCCAGTTGCCGGTTGCCGAAGCGTACCGGTGCGAGTGTGTCGCCGATGGTGTTGCCGACAAGAATCTGTCCCCGAGTCATGTTGATGTCGTCGTTCAGGATTTCCAGCAACTGCTGTTTTTTTGTATATGTGGTGATTTTTGTACCGTAATAGGCAATGGGCTTGTCTGTGTCATAGCTTATGAAGTGGACGATGGAACTGTCCCTTATGTTTTTGTCCGGACGTTCCTCTACAATATAGAATGTGTTTCCGGTCAGGTAGTTCCGTATGCTTATCTCATTCATTTGCACCTCTACGGCTTCAGTCGCCTGCTTTTCTTCAAATTTGAAGGTTCCCCTGATGTTTTTCTCCAGGACAAAGGCACCGCAACCTGCCAGATAACCGACAAGTGCAATCCAGGAGATGTGTTTCAAGTACCAGATGAAGTCAATTTTTTCAATGCCCATTATGGCAACACCGGCAGCAGAGCCGATAATAAGGATACTTCCGCCTGTTCCGGCGCAGTAGGCCAGCATTTCCCAGAAATAGTGGTCTATTGGGAAGTTATACATGCCCATGGAACCGGCCACTAACGGCACATTGTCTATAACCGATGAGAAAATACCGATGAGAATGTTGATGACGTAGTATTTGGAGGGCTCTTCCAAAGGAATCTTGTCCAAGGTATGGGAGAGCAGCGTGAGATGTCCTGCGGTGGCCAAAGCACTCACAGCCATCAGGATGCCTAAAAAGAAGAGGACGCTTGGCACATCAATACGTGTGAGAATATTGTTGATGGAATATTGATGCTGGATCTCCGGTGCGGATTTTCGGTGGATAATCTCTGAGGTTGTCCATAAGATGCCTAAGGCTCCCAACATGCCCAAATAGGGCGGAAGATGGGTGAGGGTTTTGAACAGGGGGACGCAGAGCAGAAGGCCAACGCCCATCAGCAGGAATAAGGTGCTCTCCCATGACGGGATTATTTTTGTGGTGTGCAGTTGGATTTCGCTTGAAGAAATGTCTTGTGGACGTTCCACATCCCCTTTTAAAATCAGGCTCATGATCAACAAAGGAACCAGCAGGGAAACGAAACTGGCGATAAATGTCATTTCAATGATGTTCAATGCGGAAACTTTTCCTGAGACCCATAGCATGATGGTGGTGACGTCACCCATAGGGGACCATGCTCCACCGGAATTGGCCGCAAGAATCACCATTCCGGCAAAAAACCAGCGGTCTTTTTTATCACCTATAAGCTTGCGCAGTAGGGCCACCATCACAATTGAAGTGGTCATGTTGTCCAGGATGGCGGACATGAAGAAGGCCAGAATACAGATGACCCACAGTAACTTCACTTTTTTTGTTGTGGCGATTTTGTCCGTAATGATTTTAAATCCGCCTTGTGTGTCAATCAGCTCAACAATGGTCATTGCTCCTAGCAGGAAGAAGATGATTTCCGCCGTTTCACCCAGGGCATGCACCAGTTGTCCGTGTATCAGCCAGTCCATGAAGTTGCTTCCGGGATTGTTAATCTGAAAACTGTTGAAACCTTCCGGGAAGGCCAGCAAATTGCTGCCTCCGATGGCCAACAGGGTCCATAAAACGCAGGCCAAAAGCAGGGCGGTTGCCGTTTTGCTTATTTTGATAGGATGCTCCAGGGCAATCAGCAAGTAGCCAAGTACAAACAAAATAATCATGAATGTAAACAAACTCATATCATTACGTTTTTTTTAAATTTATAATTCCTATCCTTGTCGCCTTTTCTTTCTATTTTAGGAAAAGTGCTGCAAAAGTAATAAAAAAAGCGACAGATTTTTCATTGCAGGCATATTTAGGTGCATAATACATACAAATCGTCTCTCGGATTGATGAACAGATAAGGCAGTTCGTCCAGATACTTGAAGATTTTCTTTTCCTTACGTCCGAAAAGCCAGTCGCCTACAGTCGGGTATTTTGTGGTCATGCAGACCGCGAGTGTGGCTTTCACTTCCGGTGCAAAATGGTATGCACATCGTTCAATTTCTTCCCAAGTGTCTGGCAAAGCGTGTGTTTGGTAGCTGATATCCAGATTTCCGTAAATTTTTTTTGTGAATTGGAGGTTGGCCTTCACTTTTTCGGCCAGGTAACTGTCCCTGTACTGCTTATAAATAATATGTATCTCTGATTGGTAGAAGCGGTTGAAGTAGCCGGCCCATAAGGCTTTTTCCTTGGCGTAGACGGAGCTGTCCAAGGGAAGAATCACCGACTGGTAGGCGTGTGGTTGGGGATATGTCCCACCCACGGCAAGAACAGGCAGACGGGAGGGCAAAATCCAGCGCAACGCCTTGCGCGGGGTGAAGTAGCTTTTACTGTTTTCCTGACTCACGCTAATTACTATCATCATGGCATTGATGCTATCTGCAAAATCATGAATGTCCCGTTGCAAATGGCTTTTGAATGGATGTTGGGTGATGATAATGCCTTGCTTCTTGGCCACTTGAAGCGCATTAAGAAATGAGTCGCTAAATTGTTTGGGCTCTGGGTTGAGCGGAAGAATGCACAGTTCAGCCTTAAAAATCATGCAAATGGCCACCGCATGGCTTATGGCGGCGTCACCGTTGGGCGTGTGGTCGGTAAGTGCGATGACCACAAGATCCTTTTTCTTCTCTTTCAATTCGGATTCAACAGGGTCGGTCTCTTCCATGTTACAGCCCTTTCACATGCGGTGTGCCTGCCTTGAAGGCTTTCAGATAGAAAGGCTCAAAGTAGGCGGTGTCTTCAAACTGTTTGTTTTGCCAGGCGCGGAAGGCGGCAGGAATCAGGTGGGCGGAGGAGGAGAGACTGTCGGCAAACATGGCATGTGGGTGTGAGGAGAAGAGCGGCTTGCATTTCTCCGCACCGTTGCCGCAAAAAACCACCGTTGACTGTTCCAGCGTTTCTGCAAAGGAGTTTTCGGTGACGATTTCGTTGCTGATTTCCTGCAAAGTGTTTCCCTTTTCATCATAGAGGGCGCAGTACACCTCCATCCGGCGTGCGTCAATCATCGGACAGAAGAGTTTTTGCTCAGGATTCCGCAATGCCGCACCGCAGGCAATCCCCTGCAGGCTGGAAACGGCAATCAGCGGGATTTGCAGGGCGTAGCAGATGCCTTTGGCCGTTGAGGTCCCGATTCTCAAACCGGTGTAGGAGCCTGGGCCGCTGCTGATGCATACTGCATCGATGTTTTCCATGGAAATGCCGCCTTGCTTGATGCATTCGTCAATCAGCAGCATGATTTTTTCAGCATGGGAGTTGCCGGTGGTGTCTTCCGCACTGGCAAGGCATTTCCCGTCAGCGGCAAGGGCCACTGAACAGATTTCGGTGGCGGTTTCAAGGCAAAGTATATGGGTCATGGCTGGTTTTCTGCTGCTAATTTGACAAGATGTTTCTGTTTCCATTCGCGGTAGGCGGCGCTTTTCACACGGTTGGGGTAGGTGGATTCATAGAACGGGATGTCCTCCTCGGAGGCGGAAAAGAGTTCGTCAGTTTTTTCCAGTTGGCGGACAAACCCTTCGTCATCGTCCATTTCATCGTACAGATCCAGCTTGTAGTTGTAGAAATCGTACACCAATGGCATATAGGCAATCAGGCTGTCCAGCATCCGCATCGATTCCGGAAGCTGCTCTGCTGCCTTATAGCCCCAGGCCTTGTACAGGAAATAAATCGGGTCGTAGCCCCAGTCCTGTTCCAGTCGCTTGCAGAGGGAGTCGACCTGCGGCATTGCCCCGTTGTGGATTGCATTCTGTAGTAGGTAGAAATGGATAATGTCTTCATGGGCGGGGAAAAGTTGGAGGAAATGCTCCGCATAGCGGCCCAGCGAGTCGAAACTTTGGCTCTGGCTCACAAGGTTCAGCCGAAGCACCTGTGCGTACAGGTTTGTTTGGCAGGCCTGTTCCACCCAGGTGTAGAGGCTGTCGGCCTGTGCGTATGCCTCCTGACCGACCAGCTGGTTGATACCAATCAGCTTTTCAAATAAAAAAAAGTGGTCGCTTTGGATGGAGAGATAGAGGCATGCGTTCATATTCCACTCATCGCTCCAGTTCAGTCCGGAGATGACATTGCAGATGTCCGCCACATAAATTTGATTCTTGCGTGTCACCAAGGTCCAGTCCTCCATGCTGATGCCGCCGTTGTAGAGGCGGAAAAGGGCATGTGCGGTGTCGTTCTGCCGGTAGAATTTCAGCAGCTGGTATTCGGCACCATCCTCCTTCACTTTGCGTAGCAGGTCGTCGCCAGGCTGGAAGTAGCTTTCCAAAAACTCCACCAGCTCCTTCTTGGAGGAGGCGGGGATGTCCCCCAATGCAATGATGCGTTGGGCAAAGTCGTTCCGGTCAAAGGCGTTGTTGAATGGCTCGGGTGAGGCCTCCTCCTGGTATGCGGATGTGAGAATTTCCTGAATAAAGGCGATGTATTCCTCGTCCGTGGAGGTTTTGGAGCCTGAGCATCCGCAAAAAAGTGCCGTCAGGATGGCGGTTATTCCCCACAAACTAATTTTTTTCATGGTCATAGTCGGTTGTTTTTTCTGAATCCGATGCCGGATTCTGTTCTGGATTTGCCCCGAAATCCGTTTCTGCATCCGTTTGGGGATTTGATTCCGGATCCGGTCCGGAACTGTCAGGCCTGTTACGGTCAATATGTCTGGCCAGCAGGCGGGAGAGTTTCATGCAGAGAATGAGCAGCAGCATAAACACGGCAACGCCGATGAGTCCTTTGACGAACACATCGACATTGCTGAGATGGTTGCTTTCGGCGAAACTGAGCTGTTCTGCCGCCTGCTTTAGACTGTCCGCTTCCAATCCTATCGGATAAAGGCTTCAATTTTGTTTATAAGGTCAGCCTCCCGCAGGGCGCCCACATGCTTGTCCACCAGTTCCCCGTTTTTAATGAAAAGCAGGGTGGGGATATTCTTGATGTTGAATTTCATGGTGACATTCACATTCTCATCGATGTTCACCTTGCCGATGCAGACACGCTCCTTGTAGGTTTCCGCCGCATTTTCGACAAACGGGGCGATGGCCCGGCATGGTCCGCACCATTCCGCCCAAAAATCCATGATGACAAATTCGTTGTTTTTCACCAGTTCTTCCCAATTCTGATCTGTAATTGCTAAAGCCATGTTCTTGTTTTTTATAATGAATTTAATTGTTCCTTTTTATATGATTGTAATTATTTCAATGTGACAGAAGCCTGTCCGATATAGGCATCATCCGTGAAGATCTGTGCAATGTATGTTCCGGCCACAGCCTCGTCCCCCTCGCGCAAGTTCCAATACATGGTCACATCCTGTGCCTTGTTGGAATAGACGACTGTGGATTTTACGGTGTATTGCAGCGTTTTTCCTTCATTAGTGAAAGTATAGGCGTCACCATCGCCCAATGCCAGCACTTTGCCGCTGGGGATGGAAAGACGGCAGTAAAGGTTCACATTACCGGCCTCTGTAATGGCGTTTTCGCCCAAGGTAAAACTGATTTTGAACTTCTGCACCCGTTTGCTTCGGTTGGTCACCTCTTCATTCTTTCCGCCGGAACGCATGACAATGCCTTTTACTGCTATGTCGTAGGCTTTCAGCTGTGAGGCGGTCTTGATTTTACGGTTCAGGGAATCCTGTGTGCTGCTCAGTTGTCTGTTCTGTTCGCTCAATTTGCTGTTTTCGCTTCTGATTTGCTGGTTTTCTGCAGTCAGATGCTCATTGACGGTGTAGAGGGAGTCCAACATGTGGACATACTGTTGTCCCTGGTTTTGCAGCAGTTCCAGTTTTTTCTTGATGCGCCGGTAGTCAGATTGCGAATTAATGAGCTGCCTGATTTCCTCGGCCTGTGCCATGATGGCACTGTCCTTTTCTGACAATTGTGCATTCAGTTCCCCGTATTGCTCTTTGGTAAGCTGGTATTCCAGCAGAATGGAATCCAGTTCTGTCTGTAGGGAAAGGTTCTGCTCCATGCTCTCCTTGGCGGCATGACTCGCGGATTTGGTGCGCAGAAGAGAGAATAAAAGTAATACAGCCAAGGCGATGGCTACAATCAGGAAAATCGTGCTCAATTTTTTATACTTCCGATTTTCGTCGTTTGAAGAGGTTCTGTAATCGTCCATTTTTCTTGAATTATATTCTAAAAAATTGCCTTAAAAATTTTGTACAAAGATATTCATTATTTGCTTATCTTTGTCAGATTAGACAACAAATTTATTCAAACTGAAAATCACAATGTTCCGATTGAAAAATGACTATTTACGCGATTTTGTGTCGCTTTTTTACCCTCCATATTGTTATATTTGTGGCCAAATGCTGGTAAAAAATGAAAAAATAATCTGCACCCGTTGCGCACTGCATCTGCCCTATACGGATTTTCACACCTATACTCCCAATCCCATGGAAAAGCTGTTTTGGGGCAGGGTCTCCTTTGAATCTGCCATCGCTCTGTTCTACTTCCGCAAAGGTGGCGGCGTGCAGACTTTGATTCATCAGCTCAAGTACAAAGGCCATCGTGAAATAGGGGTGGAACTGGGTCGGATATTAGGCTTGAAAATGGCTGTACATCCGGTTTTGTCGACGGTGGATCTCCTTGTTCCAGTGCCGTTACACCCTAAAAGGCGGCGAAGCCGTGGATACAATCAGAGCGAGGCTATTGCAGAAGGGATAGCCTCAGTGTTGCACAAGCCGGTGCGGGTAAACGCATTGCGAAGAGTGATTGCCAATGCCACCCAAACCAAGCGTTCGTTGTACGAAAGATGGGAGAATGTGAGTCACATTTTCTCCTTAGGGAAGGCGGATGGACTTGAAAACTGTCATCTGCTGCTGGTTGATGATGTGCTTACGACCGGAGCTACTGTGGAAGCCGCCGCACAAGTGTTGTGCGTGCTGCCGGGGGTGCGCCTCAGCGTGGTAACATTGGCGTTTGATTTGGTTTAGGGGACATCTTTCTTTTAGGATGATGTAACTATTATTCCCGCAAAGCGGAACATTTCGCGGTAGGCCTCCGCCTTCTTTTCTAGGGGCAGGGGATAGGCGCGGGAGGAGGAGGGCAGCCGGTAGAGGTGCAGTCCGTCGGGGATGCCTTCTGCCGGTGGAATGGCGGTGTG
>CAJOQK010000005.1 GCA_905236885.1 uncultured Bacteroidales bacterium | reverse complement strand
TGCTGCATGACACGGAAAGCATCGCCTTTGCCAGCCCAATTCAGCACATAACGCTCGTTGGCGAAATTCACCTCCTCGCCAAGCGTTGCTTTCAGTTTCTCCCAATCAATTTTGCCCTCATCAAAAATTTCAGGCATAAATGATTGCAATATCTTTATCCGTTCTTCTTGCGGTGTTTGCGATTTTCCGTCCATCTTGGTGTTTTTTCAGTTTTCGGCATTATATATCTTGTTAATAATAATTGGCTAACGTTATATTACATTTATTTACAACCATTAAAAAAAAAGATACTTCCTACTAATAAATTCACAAATATCCAAAAAAAAAAAATATGAATTTTATTTTGGGGAATAAAAAAATAAATAATCAATACGGGTCGACATCCGCCGCAATTGAAACGGAGCGGTACTCCGGACATTTTTTTACGCAGTCCATCGCCTGGAACAGATAGCGCTTGACCTCCGGCAGGGCGTTTATATTCACTATCTTTAAAATTATATCCTTCATATACAGGTTTTTCACACGCGGAATAGGCGGATAGGCCGGACCCAGCACCGATGTTCCGAACGCCTGTTTCAGCATCTGGGCCAGAAAGGCGGCGGAGTTATTCACCGTTTCTGCATCTTTATGCTTAAGTGTCAATTTGATAAAGCGGCAATATGGCGGATAGAGGAACTGCTTCCGCTCCGACAGCAACTGCTGCAGCATGGCCTTCTCATCCTGCTGTATCACCCATTGGAAAATCGGATGGTTGGGCTGGAAGGTCTGAATCAGAACCTTGCCCTGCCTGAATTTGCGCCCCGCGCGTCCGCTGACCTGTGAAAACACCTGAAACGCACGCTCATAGGCTCTGAAATCCGGAAAGAAAAGCATGTTGTCCGCATTCAATATCCCCACCGTGCTCACATGGTCAAAATCCAGACCTTTGGTCACCATCTGCGTACCGACCAAAATATCTATCTTCTGGGATTCAAAATCATAAATTATACGCTGGTAGGCCGATTTGCTCCGAGTGCTGTCATAGTCCAACCGTGCGATGCGGGCCTGCGGAAAAATCAGGGAAAGCTCCTCCTCAACCTTTTCCGTCCCGAAACCGGCCATCCGGATTTTTGGGCTGCCACATTGCGGACAAACCGGAGGAACATTCTCAGTGTAGCCGCAGTAGTGGCAGCGCAAATGGTGACGGTCCTTGTGATAGGTCAGGGCCACGTCGCAATTTTTGCACAAAGGGATGTGGTGGCACATGTCACACTCCAGATGGAGCGAAAAACCCCTGCGGTTCTGGAACAGGATCACCTGCTCATGCCGCTCCAACGCCTGGCCAATCTGATCCAGCAACGTTTGGGAATAGGGTGTCCATACCTCCCTGCCCTTAGGCTCTTTTTTCAAATCCACCAAAGAGACCTCCGGCAGCTCCATGCCCGCATAACGCTCTTTTAACGCCACATAGCCGTACTTTCCACGCTGCACATTATAATAGCTCTCCAATGAAGGCGTGGCCGAACCCAACAGCACCTTCGCCCCGCACTGCCGTGACAGCACCACCGCCGCATCACGCGCATGGTAACGCGGCGCAGGGTCATACTGCTTATAGGAGGAATCATGCTCCTCGTCGACAATGATAAGTCCCAAATTCCTGAAAGGCAGGAACAACGCCGAACGCGCCCCTATCACCACCTGATAGGCCTCCTTTTCAGCCTGCACCTTCCGCCAAATCTCCACCCGCTCCAACTCGTTGAAACGGGAATGGTACACCCCGACCTTTCCTCCGAAATATTTCTGCAAACGATTAATAATCTGCGTGGTCAATGCAATCTCAGGCAAAAGGTACAACACCTGTTTCCCTTCCGAAATCACCTGCTGGATCAGTTTGGTATAGATTTCTGTCTTACCGCTGCCGGTCACACCGTGCAACAGCACCACATCCTGCTGTTTCCATTGCTCAAGAATCTCATCCATAGCAGTTTGCTGCGCTGTAGTCAACACAATATCCTGAACGGACTTTTCAACCATTCCGGATGACAAACGGCTTATTTCCAACTCTTTTGTATATAAAACCTGTTTCTTCAAAAGGGACTGTAGGGAGCTTTCACTGAGCCGTTCCTGCTGCAACAGCTTTTTTTTCGGTACAAAACCGGACGGCTCCTGCCGCAAAAGGCTCATAAACACCAACAAGGTGTCCACCTGCTTCCGGTTCCTCGCCGATTTTTCCAGACTGGCGAAAAGTTCCGCCAAGGCCTCCGGCTGTTCCGCATACTGCGGTGCCAGACAAAGACAGGTTTCCGTACGCGCCCTGTATTTCTCCCGCACCTCCTCATAGACCGAAAGCACATTTTTTTCCATCAGGTTCCTGACCATCACCCACACCTTGGAGAGTGACAATGCCTGCTCAATTTCCCGCAGGCTCATCCTTTCCCTCTGCTCCAGCAGTAGAATAAGCTGTATCTCCTTGGCGGACAAATGGGAGACATCTCCTGTAAAATCCGGATGCAGCTCCATCAGGGTCTCGCTCTCAATCTTGAAACCCGAAGGCAGGGCCGCCGTCATCACCTCTCCCTCCGTTGCCATGTAATAGGCGGACATCCATTCCCAAAACCGCAGATGGGAAGCCTCAAGCACAGGCTTTTCGTCCAACAGCTGCAAAAAGTCTTTCACAGCATAGCCCTGGGGCGGCTCCTGATATACACGCTTTATCAGTGCCGCATAGTATTTGCGTCTGCCCATTGGCACCAGCACCCGCTGGCCCACCTGAAGCTCCCCATCAAAATCTGTCGGGACACTATAGGTCAGGCATTGGCGCAACGCCAACGGCAACAATACATCTATATATGTTCTTCCCTCTTTTTCCACTTAACGGTAAATTACCCCCAACTGCTGCTCTATGGCATTTATCACTTTATTGATTTTCTGTATTTTATATAACAGAATCATGGCATCCTCATCCTGAGTCTCCGCTTTAAGCTGCTCGGAGAAGTCCGCCTTCAGCTTGCGCAACTGCAACAGCCGGTAGGTTTGCAGCACATGTCTCACATCCTCACGCAGCAAATCGGTGTTCCGGTCATCGATGGTGTGGATATAGCTGCGCCTGTTTTTCCACAAAGGGCTCGGCATCGGCTTGACATCCAGCAGGGAGGTGTACAGTCCGTACAGATCATCCTCGGTGAAACTGCCGGAAAGTTTTTCGGACACCGTTGTGACATCTTCCTCCCACATTTGGTGGTAATGCTGGTAGAACCTGAGATACAAGGAATTCTCCATTTGCAGCCGGTCCCGCTCCATCTCCCTGAAAATGTAGCTGTCCACCCGCATAACCTGGGGTTCCTCCCCCTCCTCCTCCACATGAATCTCCTTGAAACCGTAATTGACCAGATGGAATAGAATGTTCCGCTCAACCTCCGCTGCGGTCAGAAAACCCTGTTTCTCCAACTCCTGACTCTCCTTTGGCAAGGCAACAGTGAGTGCATCGGCCTCCTCCGCCACCTCCGTTTTGTCCTCCGGCAGCCCCTCAGCCCTTTTCCGCGCCTCTATGTAATTTTTCGCACGGATTTTGTTCACCGCCGCCAAAAGCACATTTTCAGGCATGTTCAACATTTCACAGCACTGTTTGACAAACACGCTGACCGTAATCATGTCAGGAATCAGCGCAATGTCCGCAGCCACCGCATTGATGAAGGTTGCCCGTTTCAACGGGTCGCTGTTGTCAGGCTGCTGCTGGAACCGTGCAATGCGGAAACGTAGGAAATCCTTCTCGTTCAGGGCTATATAGTCCAAAATCTCCTGCATGCCGTGCGCCCGCGCAAATGTGTCGGGGTCATCCTCCGGCGGAAGGGTCACAATCCGGACCTGCATGCCCTCTTTCAGCATCATGCCGACCGCCCGTTCCGACGCATGGATGCCGGCATCGTCACCGTCATAAATCACCGTCACCTCGTTGGTCAGCTTTTTGATAAGTCTTATTTGATTGGTTGTCAATGATGTTCCGGAAGAGGCCACCACATTTTCAATACCCGCCTGATGCATGGATATAACATCGGCGTAGCCCTCCACCAGCAGGCACTTGTCCGCCTTGCGGATAGCGTTTTTAGCCTGAAAAATCCCATACAGGGTATCGCTCTTATGATAAATCTCCGTCTCCGGAGAATTGACATACTTTGCTATTTTCTTGTCATTTGAACGCAGTGTCCTGCCGCCGAAGGCAATCACACGTCCCGAAAAATTCTGCACGGGGAACATGACCCGCTCATGAAAGCGGTCCGACTTTTTCTCCCCCTCCTCTGTCTGAAGGACCGTAATCAGCCCCGCCTTCTCCAAATTCTCAGTCGTGTATCCGTTTTTCAACGCGGCATGAATCAAGGCGCTGCGGTCCGCAGGCGAATAGCCCAGCCGAAACTTTTCAATGGTCTCGTCCGAAAAGCCGCGCTCATGGAAATAGGAAAGCCCAATGCTCCTTCCTTCCGACGTTTCCAGCAGCATCTGCTGGAAAAACTGGGCGGCAAACTCCGACACGGCATATAACGCCTCCTGCTCGTTCAACTGCTGCAGGGCCTCCGGCGACGGAGCCGTCTCCTCCACCTGAATCCCATATTTCTGGGCCAGATAGCGCAAAGCCTCCACGTAGGAGTAATGCTCGTGCTCCATGACAAACTGGATGGAGCCTCCCGCCTTCCCGCAGCCGAAGCATTTGTAGATTCCCTTTGCCGGACTGACGATGAAGGAGGGGGTTTTCTCATTATGGAAGGGGCAAAGTCCGATGAAATTCACCCCCCGTTTGGACAAATGCACAAAATCCCCCACCACCTCTTCAATGCGACACGCATTTTCTATTTCTTCAATTGTCTCTCTCTTAATCATTTAGCAATTTATATCAGCCTGAAAAACCAATTTTCAAAAGTACTAAATTTTTGCGAAGCCTGCCCCCCCTTCTGTTTTTTTTAAATTTTTTTTTGTTTTTTTCATTTTTTTATTTCAAAAATGACTAATTTTGCATAATCTTTGATGAGTAATGAAGATGAGAGTTGTTTTTAACATTTAAATTTGAAATATTTTATTAAATAATTAATTTTAACGATGAAAAAATTAGCTTTATTTACAATTGCCATGGCGTTTGTCTTTGGAGCGAACGCCCAAAGTATCTCCGGCAGCGCAAAAGCCCCCAACATGAGACTGGCTCCCCAAGAGAAGGCTCAAGGAATTATGCCCGCCACGAAATACGTGAAAAAAACCTACGAACCCTTCGCATGGGTCAGCTCCCTCTCCTATCTGAACTATCTGCTGCCCTCCAGCTACACCCCCACCTACACCACCTTCACCCTCTTCCCCGATTCCTGCATGAACAACATAGAGGAAAAAGGCGGTAAAACGGACCGTTACTGCACCTGGATGAATGCAATCGGAAACAGTTTCGACCCCTATTCCGAATCATTCGACCGCATGTTTGCGGACGGCATTCTGCCCTCCCCCATCTGCCATAAGGACGAATATGACGGAACATACGGTTATAAAATCGACACCGTCACATTTACAGGTCTTTACTATTGGGGCTTAAGGGACGGCTACAACGCCGCCTCCCCCGACACACTCCGTGTGTATCTTTCCTATCACCATGTCTACCAATGGGCTGGCCGTAGTACAGAATGGGTGGCCCTGCATTACGTCACCGATACACATGGTGACACGGCCTTATTCTCCCCGCTGGTGAAAGTTGACACCAACATGGTTAAAGTATCCAAAGGAACAGCCATCACCCCAAGAGCCGCCAGCTGCGTGACCATTGACTACATCCTGACCGATAAGGATTCCACCTATTATTGGGATTCCATTGATGTGAACACTGGAGACACAACCAAATACTACAGATACACCTTCTTTGAGATTCCCACCACTCTGAACGGTGCCACTGAAAACGGTTTTGAGGTTCCCGCCGGTGCGGTCGTCAGCTGTATTGCCAAATTCATCCCTGGTTATGACTACCAATTGGGTGACACCCTGAGCTACGGCAAAGTGGATGCCAATGACTATTATGAGAAAGGCTATCCCAAATACATGCACAACCTGTTCCGTCTGAGAGGTCTTTATGAAAGAAACGTTAACAGACCTTTCCCGGATCCATGGGGATACAACGCCAACTTCTTTGAACACTATCAGTATGGAAGGTACCAAATGGGTAATAACGCGCTGTACAAGAGCATGTACTATCCTGCCGACAATTATCTTCCGTTGATTTACTACTACATCTCCAGTGATGACCAGCTGGTGAAGGTGGTTGACTCCAATGCCTGCAGAGGTGTTGCTGAAGCCAAGGAGATGATTGAGTCCATCTATCCCAATCCTGCCAATGACATGGTGACCGTCAGTCTGAAAAACGACCAGCCCTCCACCATCACCATCTACAACGTGATGGGTCAGGCTGTGAAGACCATCTATGCCACCGAGGCCAAAACCACGGTCAACATCAATGACCTGAGCGCCGGCATGTATATCATCAGCATTGAACAGAACGGATTGCGCTTCAACAGCAAGCTAAGCAAAAAGTAAATTTTCTTTCATACATTAATTTTAAAAGGGCGTCCCTTCCGGAACGCCCTTTTATTTTTTCCGGAAACTCCTGAAAGCCCCCCTCTCTTTTTTTTCATGGAAAATGTGGAATCATCTGTAAAAATTAGCTATTTTTGCAAATTGTTTTTAAATTTTTTGGAAAATGAAAAACTTTCTTCTTTGCAGCATTTTGCTGATAAATGCCTGCCTTTTGAACGCACAGGCTGTCTATCCCGTACAAAAAACAACCGAACCCCAGGAAAGCATGCGTATAATGCCTGGAGCTGAAAAGGTTGAAAAAAAATCCTACGAACCCGCCGGATGGGTCTACTCCAGCAATTACATGAAATTCCTGCTGCCCGGCAGCTACACCCTGACACGCTCCTTAGGCGTGCTTTTCCCGGACTCCTGCCTCTTCCATGTGAACAACCAGATGGGCGAGATGAACATTTTTTCCTGCTGGATGCATGCAATAGGATGCAGTTTCGACCCCTATTCGGAGGCTTTTGACCGCATGTTCGCTAACGGCATACTGCCTACACCTGCGGGGGACGGTTCCGTGGAAACCTATCCCTACCGCATCGACACAATTCTGGCCAGAGGTGTATACTACTGGGGGGAAAAAGATGGCTACAACGCCGCCTCGCCCGACACCATGCGCTTTTTCATCTCCTATCACCACACTTACCAGTGGACCGGAAAAAACACGGAATGGAAAGCCCTCTTCTGGACCAGCGACAAGCATCACGACACCGTGCTCTTCTCCCCTATGGTTATCGCTGACAAGCAGATGGCTGCGCAATCCAAGGGAAGCGCCCTGAAACCGGCGGCTGCCAGCTGCATTACCGTGGACTATGTGCTGAAGGAGAAGGATTCCACCTATTACTGGGATTCCATCGACCACACCACCGGTGACACCACCCGCTGGTTACGCTACACCAACATTGAAGTTCCGATAGAGAACGGTTTTGAAGTGCCGGCCGGTGCTGTTGTGAGTGTCATCGCCAAATTCATTCCCGGTTATGACTACCAGTTAGGCGACACCATCATGTATGGGGATTTGAATGACAAGAACAACTACCTTAAAGGTTATCCGCGCTATTCCCACAACTGCTTCCGCATGATGTACTACTATGAGGGCACCATCAAAAAGGCCTTCTGCGACCCTTGGGGCTTCAACTTCAACTTTTATGAGGACAAAACTCAACGTTACCAGACCGCCTCAGCCCTGTACAACACCATCTATTGGCCGACAGCCACCCGCATCCCCTATTTCGGCTTCTATATAGCCACTGACGAGGAGACCGCTGTCACCGTGATTGACTCCAACATCGCCTCCGGCGTGACCGACCGGGAAAACATCATCGCGAAAATCTACCCCAATCCGGCCAACAGCCAAATCACAGTACGCCTGAACAGCGAAGAACCCGCCACCATCACCCTTTTCAACGCCTTGGGACAGGAGGTGAGAAAAGTTCATGCCACCACGCAGGAGACTGTAATTCCCGTCCGTGACCTGAATGCCGGTATATACCTCATCCGCGTGGAACAGAAAGGGATGCAACATCAGGGCAAATTTGTGATACAATAATCTACGCTGCGCAAAAGATGCTGATTTCCATTCTCATACTCATTTTGTCACCCATTGCCATCTTTGTGCTGAACCAGCCCAAATTCGGCAAGCTTCCGCGTGGCAAAAGGCTGGAACGCATCCGCCGCTCACCCCATTTCCGGAACGGGAAATTCAGGAATCTGCATATCACACCCATGTTCACCTCCAATGAAAGCAGGTTCAGACTACTTACCAACTTTATTTTCGGGAAAAAAAAGCAGCATCGTGTGCCGGACCATCCGCTGGCTATGGGAAAAACCAACCTGCGCCAGCTCCCCTCCAATGAAAATGTGTGGGTGTGGTTCGGCCATTCCTCCTATTTTCTGCAAGTGGAGGGCAAACGGTTTCTGGTGGATCCGGTTTTCTACGATGCCGCCCCTTTCCACTGGCTCAACAAGGCCTTCAAGGGAACCCGCCATGTGTACCGCTGCAAGGAGATGCCCAAGATCGACGCCTACCTGATCACCCATGACCACTGGGACCATCTGGACTGGAACTGTGTCAAAAGAATGAAGAACAAGACCAAGCTGTTTGTCTGCGGATTGGGTGTTGGGGCGCATCTGGAGCATTGGGGAATTCCTCCGGAAAAAATCATGGAGCTGGATTGGGGCGAACATTTTGACCTCGGCAGCGGCTTCCGGCTGCACTGCACACCGGCACGACATTTTTCCGGCAGGGGACTGAGAGGCGACAGGAGCCTCTGGTGCTCCTATCTGCTGGAAACCCCTTCACTGAACCTGTTCATGAGCGGGGACGGCGGCTACGACACCCATTTTGCCGATATCGGCAAAAAATGGCGCATTGACTGGGCCATTCTGGAAAACGGACAATATAACACCGATTGGAAATACATCCACACCCTGCCGCAAGAATTAGCACTGGAAGCCAGGGATTTGCAGGCCAAACATATTCTTACTGTCCACCATTCCAAATACGCGCTGGCGCAACACGACTGGGACGAGCCGCTGCGGAACGAGAAACAACTGGAACAAGAGGGGTTG
>CAJOQK010000004.1 GCA_905236885.1 uncultured Bacteroidales bacterium | reverse complement strand
GGCCGTCCCAAACGCGAAGGCAACCCCATCACAGGAAAAGTGGTCAAGGACGCCAACGGGGAGCCTGTCATGATTCCCGGCACCCTGAAAGCCACCAAGGCCATCGGCTGGTTCATCAAGGAGTACGGCATCGCACAGGTTTCCATGAACATGACCAACATCTCCATCACACCGCTGCACGAGGCCTTTGAAGAGGTGTGCCGCTGCGCCGCCAACAGGGGTGTCCGCGTCACCGGCTGTGAAATAGTGGGTCTTATCCCTAAAAAGGTGCTCATCGATGCGGCCAAGTTCTATCTGAAAAAACAGCAGCGCTCCTTGGGCATCAGTGAGCCTGAAATGGTGAAAATCGCTGTCAAATCCATGGGGTTGGATGACCTGAAACCTTTCAACCCTCAGGAGAAGGTAATTGAATATCTCATTGAGGCTGACGAGAAAGAGGAGAAACTGGTGGACATGACCTGTGAGGCCTTTGCTAACGAGACTGCCAGCGAGAGTCCCGCTCCGGGCGGCGGTTCAATTTCCGCCTACATGGGTGCCTTGGGTGCCGCCTTGGGTACAATGGTGGCCAACCTCTCCTCGCACAAACCGGGCTGGGACGAGCGTTGGGAGGAGTTTTCCGTTTGGGCGGAAAAAGGTGAAGCCCTCAAAAACGACCTGCTCTTCCTGGTGGATGAGGACACCCGCTCCTTCAACCGCATCATGGACGCTTTCGGCATGCCCAAAAAGAACGATGAGGAAAAGGCCCTGCGCTCACAAGCCATCCAGGAGGCCACAAAATATGCCATTGAAGTGCCTTTCAGGACAATGAACAAAGCCTTTGAGGTGTTTGAAATCTGCGAGGCTATGGTGGACAAGGGCAACCCCAACTCAGTGTCGGACGCCGGCGTGGGTGCCTTGTGCGCCCGTTCAGCCGTGATGGGAGCCTTCCTGAATGTGAAAATCAACGCCTCTTCCCTCAAGGACAAGGCTTTTGCTGACAACATCCTGCAACAGGCCGAAGCCCTGCAGAAGGCGGCAATTGCCAAAGAAAACGAAATTCTTCAGAAGGTACATAAAGTGATTGAAGCATGATGCGCCGCCTCACGCTGCTCGCCCTGTGCATTCTGACGGTCTGCCGTGTGCAGGCACAAACCATGCAGATGAAGGTTTCAAAAGTGGATTCCGCCGGTTTGTTCCTGTACACCGCCGCCAACTACAGCTATATGTTCACTTTGGCTGATTTGCAGAAGGAATCGGCCAACCTGATGGGCGTTGGCGTTGATCTCGGCCTGAAACTCCAATCCAACTGGAGCTTTGAAACAGGTTTCAACTACTATTTTTCCGGAAAAGTGAAAGGTACGGACACACTCTTCCGCTTCATCACCAACCAGTCAGGCAACATAATGGACGGTGACGGCACTCCCGCCGACATTGATGTGGACCAGCGGGGATGGAGCCTGCGGATAGCCGTAGGGAAGGTGTTCCCGATAAGCCCCAACTACCGCAACGCAGGCATCCAGGTCAAACTTGGGGGCGACCTGCTGCAACGCTACATTTTCATCAAAAATCCGGACAACAAGGTGGCCGCACTGACCGATGAGTACAAAAAGGGATACGACCGGCTCACTTTAGGCTTCGGAGCCTACCAGTTCATCGGATACTTCCACGTGGCCAAGCACAAGTATGCCAGTTTCTATTTTGGGGTGGAGGCCTCCGAAACTTTCGGACACCGCCAGCGGAAATGGGATTTTTCCGGCATGGGCCGTGACACCCGCCCCTACACTGACGTGATGGTTGGCCTGAAAATGGGATGGATTGTCTCCCTGTACAAAAAAGAATACCAAGACACCTTTTATTTCAGATAATGCGACTGCTCTACGACATTGCCATCCGTTTTTACGAAGCCTTCATCCACATCGGCTCCCTTTTCAATGACAAGGCCAAATCGTGGAAAAGGGGACGACGCTACATTTTCACCTCTCTCAAACTGGTGCTCAAGAAATGTGACAACGTGATATGGGTGCATTGCGCCTCCTACGGCGAATTTGAGCAGGGCAAACCGCTGGTTGAAAAAATCAAGGAACAGCATCCGGAATATAAAATACTGCTCACCTTCTTCTCCCCTTCCGGCTACCGCCATTTCCACAACTACGAAAAGGCGGACTTTGTATTCTACCTGCCTTTGGACTCACACTACAACGCCCGCCGCTTTTTGGACATTGTCAAGCCCAAATACATCTTTTTCATCAAATACGAATACTGGTTCAACTACATCCATGAGGCGCACAAACGCCGGATCCCCTTCTACGTGGTTTCCGCCATTTTCCGTGACAACCAGTATTTCTTCAAGATTTACGGCCACTGGTTCCGCGTGCAGCTGCGCAAAATCAGCTATTTCTTCGTTCAGGATGACTCCTCCAAATACCTGCTGCACAAAATCGGCATACAGCAGTGCGAAACCTATGGTGACACCCGCTTCGACACCGTGGTGGAGACCATCCGCAATGTGGCACCGGACGAAATCACCCGTAATTTTTGCCGTAACAAACAGATACTCATCGCCGGAAGCACATGGGAACCGGATGAGAAAATATTGCACGAACTGCTGAGGTATACCGACTATTCGCTAATTCTGACCCCTCATGAGATCCATCCCTCGCGGCTGAACAGCATACGGCAGCTTTTCAGTGACTACAGCATGGCCTCCTACAGCGAAGCCGCCGCACAACACCGGCAGAACTTCGATAATGTGAGAGTTTTGCTCGTTGACACAATCGGCATTCTGAAAATGCTCTACCAATATGGGGAAATCGCCTATATAGGAGGCGGTTTCGGCAAAGGCATCCACAACACCCTCGAAGCCGCCGCCTACGGCATGCCCATTCTTTTCGGCCCCAACTACACCCATTTCAAGGAGGCCTGCGACCTGATAGGACGCAAGGGCGCATTCTGTGTCCACAACAGCATGGAACTGGCACAAAAGTTTTTGGAGCTCACCAAAGATGAAAACGCCCTGGAAGAGGCCAAGCGCAACACCAAAGCCTACGTGGAGAGCAAGACCGGCGTCACGGAAAAAATCATGCGGGCCGTGTTCGCAAAGGAGTAAAGGGGGATTTCTCCCCTAATCTTCCGACACCTCTTCAATAAACTCGCGGTATTTTGTGTAGACGTTTGCACGTGAGATAAAGCCGTGATAGCGGCCCTCCTTGTCCACGACCGGCAGGTTGTAGTTGCCGGAACTCTCGAATTTCTGCACCACACTGAACATTGACTCCTCCGGATCAATGGAGGGCGAGGGAATAAAGGCATATTCGTCAATGTGGAGCGCATAGTTTTCGGGGTGGAACATCAGCTGGCGCACATCGTCCAGAATAACTATGCCGTAAAAAATGCGGTTTTCATCCACCAACGGGAAAATGTTGCGGGAGGAATGCTCAATCACGTGGGTCAGCTCTCCCAAGGTCGCGTTGGGCGAGATGGTGGCAAAATCATTTTCAATGCATTCTGTAACATGTAGTTGTGTCAACGCCTGCTTATTTTTGTCGTGAGTGATCAGGTCGCCCTGTTTGGCCAGCGGCTTGGTGTACACCGAATATTTTTCAAAGGAGTAAAAAATCAGATAAGAAACTACCGCGCACAGAATAAGTGGAATAAGCAGCTGGTAGCCGCCGGAGATTTCGGCTATGAGGAAAATTGCCATCAACGGAGCTTTCATAATGCTGCCCATAACACCGGCCATGCCTGCCAAGGTGAAATTAATCACCGAAAGTTCAAGCCCGAAAAAGGTGTTGCAGAAGGTTATGAGTATGAAACCGGTAATGCCGCCCACAAACAGCGAAGGGGCGAACACACCGCCGATGCCGCCCGCCGCATTGGTGAAGGCGGTGGCAAAAGGCTTGAGCAGCAGCAGGGCCACCAAAAAGAGAATCAGTGTCACCGGATTGAACTTCAACATGTAGAGCGGACTGTTGCTGAAAACCACCTGCCCGTTCCCGTCCATGATGTCGGCCAGCATGTCATAACCTTCCCCGAAAAAGGTGGGGAAGACAAAAATCAGTGCGCTCAGCAATCCGCCGGCAATTACAATCCGCCATGCCGGTTTGGGGAAGAACCTGTTGGCCATGCGGCCCACCCAGTCCTGCGTGCGCACAAAATAAACGGAGATGAGGCCGGTCAGCACACCCAAAATCACGTAAAAGCCCATGTTGCCCATGGAAAAGTCCAAATCCGGTGGAATTTGGTTGAACATCACATCTTTACCCAAAAAAAGGTAAGACAATGATGTGGCGGTTACCACCGAAAGAAGCAACGGCACCAACGCAGCTGTGGTCATGTCCAGCATCAGAATTTCTATTGCGAACAGCATGCCCGCGATTGGGGCGTTGAAAATGGCTGCCACAGCTGCTGAACTGCCGCAGGCGGTCAGCAGGACGAGGTTTTTGGTGGAAAGATGGAAAAAATTGCCCAAGTTGGAACCGATGGCGGAACCGGTGAGGGCTATTGGTGCCTCCAATCCGACCGAACCTCCGAATCCGACTGTCAGTGTACTGGTAATCAGGGAAGAATAAGTGTGATGAGGCTTTATTTTCCCGTTTTTCCGACCGATGGCATATAATATCTTGGTCACTCCATGGCTCAAATCATCTTTGATAAAGAATTTAATAATCAGTACTGTAAGTGTAATTCCGATGATGGGGAAAGCCAAATAGAGCAGGTTGAATTCATTTTCAGGGAATGCGTTTTTCAGCAACTGATGGGTGTAGAAGACCGCATTTTTCAGCAAAATGGCGGCAAACGCGGAAACGCTACCCACAATTAAACTGAGAACCAGTATAATGTTTCGTTCCGAAAGATGGCCCAAACCAATCCTGAACGGCCTGATGATTCTTTCCTTAGTAATCATATCCCGCAAAAGACTGTACGATGGAAAAGTCCAATACCCAAGTATCGTCTTTTTCATCTTTAAATTTGATTTTCAACTCTTTGCTTGATAGTTTTAGAATAGTGTAGCTGCGTGTCAGAGAAGCGTAGCGTGTGGTGAAGGTGGCACCGAGATTCTCCTTGTCCTTCTCAAATTTCCATGACCCGTTGCTTTTGTAATAGGTGTTACCTTCCAAAAAAGTGATGAGCAGGGTTTTATTTTTATACATTTCCCACACGCTTTCAAGCGACTCCACACTACTTGGAGATTCGGATGTGGTTTTCACCCCATTTTTGTAAACCGCGCTCAATTCCCAAAAGCCACGGATACGGTTCTCCTTTTTGGTGAAACTAATCCACGGCCCCTCCTCGTATTTGTGGCAGGAGGCCAGCAGAAAAACGCTTAGCAGCAGTCCGATGGCTATTCCGGTTCTCTTCACTTCTGAAAGTTTTGCGTCTTAAATTATTCCAATATTTCCAATGATTGGTTTTGTGGCTTGAAAAAAGCCTGATCAGGAAAAATCCTTTGAAAAAAAGTATGCCCACGCAGAGGCTGCGCAGGCATACCAACATGTTAAATTCTTATTTTACAGGAATGTTTTCCAATGTTTCAACCAGGAATTTCCAGAAACGGTCCACGCTCTCCACATTCACCTTTTCGTCAGGAGAGTGCGGGTGCATGATGGTGGGTCCGAAGGAGATCATGTCCCAGTTCGGATATACGCCGCCAAGCAGACCGCATTCCAGTCCGGCATGGATAGCCTTGATTTCCGGATCTTTGTTGAAGAGTTTCCGGTAGGTGGCCATCATGGTTTTCAGAATTGGGGATTCCATGTTGGGTTTCCATCCCGGATAGGCGCCGGTCAGGCTGATTTTTGCACCGGCCATCTCAGCAATGGCGGTCATGCGTTCGCCAACGGCCTCTTTGGCGGAGTCGACCGAGCTGCGCAGCAGGCACATGATGGTGACCTTGCCGTTTTCGGATTTTACAATGGCTAAGTTGGAGGAGGTCTCCACCAGATCCTTCATGGAGTCGCTCATGCGGAGCACGCCGTTAGGCAGTGCGTACACTGTGCTGATAACATTGGCCTGACCCTTCTCGTCCATCACTTTGGCGGGAGCGGCAGTGGCTTCCACAGCAATTTTTCCGTCGGGTTCGGTCAGTGCGAACTCATTGCGCACGATTTCGGCAAATTTGGCGGCCAAGGCCTCAAATGCGGCGGCTTTGTCGGCAGGAACCGCCACAAAAGCAAAGGCTTCTCTCGGAATGGCGTTGCGCAGGCTGCCGCCGTCAATGCTGGCCAAACGGAGGCCGCATTCCTTCGTGGCTTTCCATAATAATCTGTTTATTAATTTATTGGTATTGGCGCGACCCAAATTGATGTCCATACCGGAATGTCCGCCCTTGAAGCCGGTCATGGCAATTTTGTAGCCCTTCATGTTGGCAGGGGCGGCCACTTCGCTGTAAGGGACCTCTATTGTGGCATCCAAACCGCCGGCGCAGCCCACATAGAGTTCGCCTTCGGTCTCGGAGTCCATGTTCAGGAAAATGTCACCTTTCAACTCATTGGCTTTCAGGTTGGAAGCACCTGTCATGCCGGTCTCTTCGTCAACTGTGATCAAAGCTTCGAGCGGACCATGTTTCAGGTTGTCCGATTGCAGCACACTCATGGCAGCGGCCACACCGATGCCGTCATCAGCACCGAGGGTGGTGCCGTTTGCGCGTACCCAACCATCTTCGCACACGCGCATTTCAATCGGATCTTTTTCAAAATCATGTTTTTTGTCAGAATTCTTTTGGGGAACCATGTCCACATGCGCCTGCAAAATGGCCATTTTGCGGTTTTCCATGCCCGGAGTGGCCGGTTTGGTGAAAATCAGGTTGCCGATGGCATCCTTGCGCACGTTGATTTTGTGCTCTTTGGCCCAATCCTGCAGGAAAGCGATGATTTTTTCCTCATGTTTGGAGGGGTGCGGATAAGAGCAGAGTTTCTGGAAATTTTCCCATACTAATTTGGAATCCAATTTGGTTAAGTCTATCATGATGTTAAATTTTTAATGTTTGTCTATTGTTAACGGAATTATTTCAAATTTAGTGTGCGGACAGATGAAAAAAATCAATCATAAAACCTCCATGACACTCCTACCCGGAACCCAAAATTCTTGGCGGGGTAATGGGGCATCTGGTAAGGATAGAAACCGTCAAAGGCGGTGAGCAGGTTGGTGGCTGATGCAGAGACCTGAAAATGCTGGATGCGGGCATTGATGAAGGCGTTGATGTAGAAATCGTTGCCCACCAGGTCGCTGTTCTGGCTGTAGAACTGCTGCATGTCAGGCCGGTAGCCGTTGGCATAATAGGCGGTGAAATACATGAATTCCCCTCCGAACTGCAGGTAGAGCGCATTGTGGAAAAGCGGAAAACCGTAAAAAATGGCGTCGCGGGTGACAAAGTCGGGCAGATGTACATCATCATGGCTGCTATGCTGCACGAATGCCTTCAAATCCATGCCGAAGCCCCTCCAGCGCAGCGGGTAGCTGAGTTCGCCCTGCCAAATCTGGACCTTGTCGGAAAGCTGTGTCACTCCATTGTCTGTCAGAAGAGTATAGTTGTCAATAAAGTAGGAGTGCAGTTTCAGTTCGCAGGGGAAAAGATCCAGCCCTAGGCTCGCCTGCAGCATGCGCTGCTTTTTCAAGTCATTGTCCCACGCAGCATAATTGGACTGGTAGTGGCTGAAGAAGTAGGCGGGCGCATAGTTGGAATAGCGGATTTGGGCGGTGAATTTGCCGATGGATTTGTAATTATATTTGTAGGTGTAAAATTGGCCTGTCCCATTGCATGCTTTGAATTGTCCGCTGTCTATCAGGTTTTTTCCGACCTCTTTCATAAATGGCAATACATACAGGCTTTGCAGATCCCAGTCGTTGGCGTTGTATCCGCTAAAGGCGTATCGCATCCGGTTGATCCAATAGCTGCGGCCTAACCCGCGGCCTAACGGGATGGTGGCATGGGCTTTCGCACTCCAGATTTGTGTCCGAAAATGGTTCATTGTATCGTAGCAGTGGGCATATTCATGGGAGAGGCCGACAGCGATTTTCCACTTGAACACAGGCTGTATTGTCGGGGCGACATTGCTCCAGAACAGCTGGTTCTGCAGCTGTTGGCAGCACGAAGAGTCGTGGGTAAGGCTATTGTCGAAATAAAACTGCGGATAGAGGGTGGCCGACGGGCTTTCGTCCGTGTAAACTGTCTTGTACTGTTTCCAGTCCACCTGATGCATGAGGTATCCCAAATGGGAAGGGAGAAACTTTCCGGTGCTGTCCTTGCGGTTCCCCAACCTCAGCCAATGTCGGTAGCCGAAATGCTGCTGGTGGTACCGGTTGTAGGCGTTGGGCGTGTTAACCTCAATGGCCCGTTCGTCCAAATCGGATTCGTAGTCGGCGTTGTTTGCGATGCCGCTATTTTCCTCCAAATGGAACATATTGTGGATGAAGGTGATATTGAACCCGTAGCGGAGCGTGTCCGCCCAACGGTGACCGATAAAGCCCAAATTGATGTCACGCACCCCTTCATTTACAAAAATTCCTTCCGCAATGCGGGTCTGCAGATTGGCGTTGTAGCTGAAATTTCCTATGCGTTGCGCATGTTCGACATCAAAGGTGTTCTCCTGCCCGTTGCCCCATTCGTAGCGTAGCATGGTGTATACCTTGTCCACATTAACCAGTTCCAGATTGTCCGCTGTAAGCTGGTAAGCAGGATAGGGCATATTTTTGGCGGTAAAGGAACCTGATATTTGAGGCTTGAAGTTCAAACTTTGGTGCGCCTGTCCTATCACACTGAAGGTGGTATATATGTCTGCGGATGCCCGCAACCGTTCCCTGTTCTGAAGGCCGCAGATTCCGGTGTCAAGTTCGTGGGTGAGTTTGGCAAAGGGGAAGTTTTGGCTCATGGAGTAGTAGAACACAGGCAGGTGTTCCACGCTGGAGTCAGCATGTACAATGGCGCCGCTGCCGCCCGTTTTCGTACTGTCGGAGGCCTCCTGGGCGCAAACCCATGCTCCTCCGCATACAAAGGGCAACAATACCAACAGTTTCAGATATTTTTCAAAAGTGGAAAACATGCTGCAAATATCCAAAAAAAAACAATACGGGAAGCGATTAAATTCAAAATTGTTCGCAAAGTAATTTTTAGAAGTCCCCTAGAAGTCTCCATTTGAAAAACAGGGTAAAAAAAAACGGGCAACCGGAGTCGCCCGTCAAAAAAGTTTAATATAAATTTTTCCTTATTCAAAAGAGAGGATGGCCTCTTTGATGATTTCAATGGCTTCGCGCAATTCAGCTTCGGTAATCACCAAAGGCGGGGCAAAACGGATAATGTGCTGGTGGGTCGGTTTGGCAAGCACGCCCATGTCACGCATTTTCAGGCAGACATCCCAAGCCTCTTTTCCATCTTTCGGACGGATGATGATGGCGTTGAGCAAGCCTTTGCCGCGTACTTTCTCAATCATCGGGGATTTGACCTTGTTCATTTCATCGCGGAAGATTTTTCCCAATTTGTCGGCCTTTTCCATCAGGTTCTCCTCTTTGATCACCTCAAGTGCGGCGATGCTCACTTTGGCGGCAATGGGGTTGCCTCCGAAGGTGGAGCCGTGTTCGCCCGGCTTGATGTTCAGCATGATGTCGTCGTCAGCCAGCACTGCGGAAACGGGAACCACACCGCCACCGAGGGCCTTGCCCAGAATCAGGATGTCGGGACGCACGCCTTCGTGGTCACAAGCCAACATTTTGCCGGTACGGGCAATACCGCACTGCACCTCGTCAGCCATGAACAGCACATTGTATTTGTGGCAGATCTCATAGCATTTTTTCAGATAACCGTCATCAGGCACGTATACGCCCGCCTCTCCCTGGATGGGTTCCACCAGGAAACCGGCCACCTTCTTGCCATGTTCGGCCAGCACCTTCTCCAACGCATCCGGATCGTTGTAGGGGATGCGGAGGAATCCGGGGGTCATAGGGCCATAGTTGGCGTAGGATTCAGGATCGTTGCTCATGGTGATGATGGTGATGGTGCGTCCGTGGAAGTTGCCTTCGCAGCATACAATCATAACCTCCTCATTCTTGATGCCTTTTTTCACCACACCCCAACGGCGGGCCAGTTTCAAAGCGGTTTCGTCCGCTTCGGCACCGCTGTTCATCGGCAAAACCTTGTCATATCCGAAATATTCGGTGACATATTTTTCCCAGGAACCTAAGCAGTTGTTGTAGAATGCGCGGGAACTCAAGGTCAGCTCTTGGGCCTGATCGCAGAGTGCTTTGATGATTTTGGGATGGCAATGTCCTTGATTCACTGCTGAATAGGCGGACAGAAAATCGAAATAGCGTTTGCCTTCACAATCCCACACGAAGGGTCCTTTTCCTTTGGCCAAGACAACGGGCAGCGGATGGTAGTTGTGCGCGCCGTATTTGTCTTCCAGCTCCATGGCCTGATTGCTGGATGTAATTTTTTCTACCATGATATCTGTTTTTATGTTTGATTTATCTTATTTGTCTAAAAACTGTCAGCCGGAGGCCATTGCTCTCCAGTGAAAGGTTGCTGTTTTATATCAGGATTTAATAAGAACAGGTTATTTGATTCCCAGCTCTTTCTTCACCAGCTCAATGATGTCGTCCCCGCCTTCGGAATAGAGCACCACGCCCTGTGCGGTGTCGAACACGTAGCTGTAGCCGTTCTCCTTGGCTACTTTGTCAATAGCGGCCTTTGCTTTGTCAATCAAGGGTTTCAGTAGTTCCTCCTGCTTTTCCTGCAATTCGGTCTGGGCCTGTTCCTGAAAACTTTCAATACGTTTTTTCATGTCTTCCAAATCCTGCATTTTGGTCTGCTGCATGGCTTGTGACATGGTGGCCTGGTCACGTTGGAACTGTTCCACTTTGTTTTGGTATTCAGTGGCCATGGTCTTGAATTCGTCTTCCAGTTGGGCCTGGAGATTCTGCAAAGCCTGTTGTGCGGTGTCCCTTCCCGGCATGACTTGCATCAAATCGGAGGAATTGAGGTGCGCGAACTTGGCCTTCTGTTGTCCAAAAGTGTTGTAATTAATGGCTAAAGCACAAATAATCAGTGCTAATAATTTAATCTTATTCGTCATTTTACCTTAATTTTAAAAAATTAAAATACAATTTGCAAATATAGTGCAAATTTGAACATGAAAATGGAATTGTGGCAAAATTATTTTCAGAAGTCCTATTTGGAAACTTCTTAAGAGCCATCCTTCAATGAGTTCTAAATCCGCAGTTTCATCCCGGCCATCAGTGTGTCGGGACGCAGTTGGAAAACGCTGCTCATCTCACCGGCCATGCAGTAGCCGCAAAAGTTGCAGGCTCCAATCTCCTCCATCGGGCAGCGTTCGCAGCGGGTTCCGTCGGGAAGGATGAACCGCGTGATCCAGCAGGCTTTTTTGAAACGGTTGTCCTTCATTTTTTTCAGGCCGGAAACGGAGTTCATGATTGGCAACCCCTCTTTTTTGAGTTTCAGTATCAGGTCAATGGTCTCACGCCGTTTGTCCCAGTCAAGGAAAAGCGGGTCGGGCAGCCGGTCGGGGGTGTAAAAATTGAAGGAGACGGACTTAAGGTGCGGATGGCGTTGCACGTATCGGGCGGTCTCTTCCACAGAGAGATAGTTGTTGCTGTCAATCACCATATTGGCACTTATGGCCGGATGGGTGTTGGACTGCAGGTTTTGTTCAAGACGGGCGAACACCCCTTCACCGCGCACGGCATCGTGATATTTTCCCAGTCCGTCCAGACTCACCCAAATGGAGTCGGCACGGCAGTCTTCAAAGGGGAACTGGGCGTTGGTGGTGACGGTGCAGGAGAAATAGCCGATTTTTTTTGCGATGTCGACCAAATCGTTGACGGTCAGGTTGCCGTCTCTCCACATCATCGGCTCTCCGCCCTCAAAGTCCACAAAACGTGCGCCCTCCGCATAGGCGTAGCGCAGCTCCTCTTCAATCTGCGCGGCTGTTTTGACGTGCGGCTGCTGTTTCTGCACCACATAGCAGTGCTTGCACTGCAGGTTGCAGGCATCCGAAATGAACAGCACCAGCTGTAACGGACGTTTCTTTCCGAACAGCAACGCTTTGAAATACCAGAAGGCGAGATAGATGAATTTGACCATGACGATGACTATTAACTCTTAACTCTCAACTCTCAAACTTTTAAACCCTTTTACCCTTCAGAATGGTCGCCGCACGCGACGGCCCTACAACATCTTAAACTTCTTAAACTCTTAAACTTTTGAACTCTAATGTAACGTTCCCGCCGTCCGAATATTGCCTTTTCGCAAAAAAAAATTAATTTCCGCACAATATAACCTGTTTTTCCGCGTTACATATTTGGAATTTAATTTTAGACATTATGGATTTTGTATTTGAACCCTATCATTATTGGATTATTGCGGCACTTATTTGTTTTATCATTGAGATTTTTACCGCAGGTTTTGCCATTTTTTGCTTTTCTATCGGGGCCTTGTGCGGTGCCCTGCTCTCCTGGATGGGGGCCGGTGTGATATGGCAGGTGGTCTTTTTTGCCGTCGGCACCTTCATCAGTTTTGCCTTTATCCGCCCGTTTGTGCTGAAATTCATCCAGAAGAAGAACACGGATGAGCTGAAAACCAATGCGGACGCACTGATTGGCAAAGAGGCGATGGTGATTGAGGCCATTGACAACAACGCCAACAAAGGTCGGGTCGCCATTGACGGGGACACCTGGAAAGCTGTTTCCGAAAACGGGGAGCCGATTGCCCTCAACGAAAAGGTGGAGGTGGTGCGTCGTGACAGTATCGTGCTGTATGTGAAACTTAAAGAAATTGCCGGACAGCTGTCGTAAATATCACGGCAGCATGGTCGGTTGTCACCGCAGTAAATTTAAAAAAAAATAGATATTTTTTTAATATACATAATAAAAACTTTTTATCAAACAGGTCTGTTTTAAATCCAGTTGAAAAACAATCGTCAATAACAGTCAGACAAATTGTACAAATCAGACATTTAAAAATAATCATTAATAAACCATAGAAAATGTTATACGTAGTTATCCTTATTGCAGTGATTGCCGCCATTTTCGCATTGAGCGGCATCAGAATTGTCTCCCAGTCCGAAACCATGATTGTCGAACGGTTGGGAAAGTACCACAAAACCTTGGGTCCCGGTATCAACATCATTATCCCCATTCTTGACCGGCCAAAAATCATCCGTACGGTCCGCCGCTACACCTCCCGCATCGACATTCGTGAGCAGGTGATGGATTTTGAAAAACAGAACGTTATCACCAAAGACAATGTGATGACGGAAATCAACGCCCTGCTCTATTTCCAGATTGTGGAGCCCACCAAGGCGGCCTATGAGATTGAAAATTTCCCGTTGGCAGTGGAGAAACTGACCCAGACCACTTTGCGTAACGTGGTGGGCGAGATGGAGTTGGACGAAACCCTGACCTCCCGCGACCAGATCAATACCAAGTTGCAGTCCGTGCTGGACGATGCCACCAACAAATGGGGTATCAAGGTGAACCGTGTGGAATTGCAGGACATTATGCCGCCCGCATCCATCCGCGTGGCCATGGAGAAACAGATGCAGGCCGAGCGTGACCGTCGTGCCGAAATTCTGAAGGCCGAAGGTGAAAAGAAGGCGGCCATTCTGCAATCCGAAGGTGAGAAACAGTCCCAAATTAACATTGCGGAGGCTGAAAAACAGGCCAAAGTGCTGCGTGCCACGGGTGATGCTGAGGCACAGGTGCTGCGCGCACAGGCGGAGGCGACAGCCATCCAGAAGGTTGCGGAGGCTATCCCATCCAAAGATCCGTCCGATCCGGTGAACTATCTGATTGCCGTGAAATATATCGAGTGCCTGAAACAGCTGACCCAAGGCAAGGACACCAAGACCGTCTACCTGCCTTATGAGGCCACTGGCGTATTGGGTTCCTTGGGCGGCATAAAGGATTTGTTCAAGGCGCAATAGGCTGCGGCAATATCTGTCATAACAGTTCTGAAACGTCTGTTTCATAGGGAAAAGCGTTTGGAGAACTGTTCAAGAAACGTACAAGATTCAGGAATGCTGCTGCAACTTTTTTGGAGTTTTTTCAAAATCGGCGGTTTTACCTTCGGGGGCGGTTATGCCATGATTCCGCTGATAGAGCGGGAAATCACTGAAAAACACCATTGGATGGCCAAGGAGGAGTTTTTGGACATGCTCACCTTGGCGCAGGCCTCTCCCGGTCCTATTTCCCTGAACACTGCGGTGTTTGTGGGCTATAAAATGAAAAGTTACATTGGAGGGATGACAGCCCTGCTGGGGCTTATACTCCCTCCTTTTGCCGTTATTCTGGCTGTTGCAGCCTTTTTTCCCATGGTGCAGCATAATCCGTGGGTTGAGGCGGCGTTCCGGACGATGCGTCCGGCGGTGGTGGCCCTCATGTTCTGGCCGGTGGTCATCTGGATTCGGCATCTGAAGCCCTGGGGCTGGGCGGTGATGGCTGTGGTTGCCGTATCTGTGTGGTACCTGCACTGGTCGCCGGTATGGTTCCTGCTCTCGGCGGCGACGCTGGCTATAGGCTGGACCTTTTACAGGGCGAGGAAAGGAGGTTTGCGATGATTCTCTGGCAGTTGTTCGTAAGTTACCTGAAAATAGGCTTTTTCGGCTTCGGGGGAGGCTACGCCATGCTCTCCCTTATCCAGAATGAGGTGGTGTTGCAGCACCAGTGGCTGACCAATGCTGAGTTCTCTGACATTCTGGCTATTTCGCAAATGACACCGGGGCCGATCGCCATCAATTCCGCCACCTACATAGGCTATACGCTTGCAGGAGTGCCCGGTGCCTGCGTGGCCACCTTTTCCGTTTGCCTGCCCGCCCTGACCATCATGGTGCTGCTGACCCGTTTTTTTCTGAAACTGAAGGAGAACCCATATTTGGAAAATGTAATTTCAGCAATGCGTCCGGTCATGGTGGGAATGATAGCCGCTGCGGTGTTGATGCTGATGTTTCCGCAGGATGAGGGCATGGGAAATTTCCCTGACTGGTGCAGTTGGGTGGTTTTTGCAGGCTGTCTGTTTGGCTTGTGGAAAAAGGTGAATCCCATATTGCTGCTTTTGCTTTCAGCTCTGTTCGGCATCGGCATATATGGCGTGGTTTGTTGGATTTAGGGTCGAATATGGCGTATGTATAAAAAAACAGATTTTAGAGTAGCAAATTGCCATTCTTTTTCGTCATAGTGGTCAGAGCGCAAAATGTTTGATCAGAAAGAATTGATATTGCAGTGTTTGGCAGGCAACCGGAAGGCTGAAAAACAGCTGTTTGACTCCTATAGCCCCCTGTTTTTCGGTATCTGCATGCGGTATGCCGAAAGCGAGGCGGAGGCGGAGGACATGCTGATTTCCGGTTTCACCAAAATTTTCAGCCGGTTGGAGAGCTATCGCGGAGCAGGCTCATTTGAGGCTTGGATGAAAAACGTAATGGTGAACAATGCCGTAGATTGGCTGCGCACCCATCCGCGCACGACACGTCTGGAGGCTTTCCCCGACGATGACAGCCTGAACCTGTCGGACGTGTCGGAATTTTCAGACGCCTCCTGGCAACTGGAAAAAGAGGACATTGTCAAGGCTATACGCAGCCTGCCCATGCCGCACCGGAGCATTTTCAATTTGTATGCGATCGAAGGTTTTGCCCATAAGGAAATTGCCCAAATGCTGGAGATGAGCGAGTCCACCGTGAGGGTTTATTTTTCCAAAGCAAAAAAATATTTGCAGGAGATGTTTAAAGATTACAGAGAAGATGGAAAATTGGGAAGAACTTGTTAGGGAGAGTATGCGGGATTACCAGCCGCAAGTGCCGGGGCATTGCTGGGAAACGCTTTCGCAGCAGTTGGATGCCTTGCATGCGGTGCAGGGCGGAGCTTCTGCGTCAGAACAGGGCGCGGAAATGGCCTCGGAGGCTGGCACGGAAGTGACCTCGGAAGCAGCTTCAGGGACGGCTTCTACTACAGTTAACGCCGTTTCAGAAATGAGTGGAGTTTCCGGCATGGCCGTAAACGGCGGAAAAATAGCAGGAAGTTTTATGAGAAAAGCCGCCGCCTTTTTCAGTGGTGCAGCCGCCAAAGCAGCATTGGGCGTGGCTGTGGCCGGAGGCCTTGCCTTCATGGGCTACAGGTTGTTATCCGGTTCGGACAAGGAGGTGGAACCTGCCGCTCAGGTAGTGGCCGCCACGGAGAAGACCATGGAGCAGAATGACGCCGAACAGATTGCAAATCAAGAATCAGCCCCAACGTCGGAGGAGGATTTCTCCAACACCAGTTTCAGCGAAGGCATTCCATATTATTTGATGGAAGACCCTGCTGCCGCCAATGATGATAAATCTGTAAACCAAATGGTTGAAGCAGGCGTGGGAACTTCTGCCGTTCCGGAAAGGGATGCGTCGCCACAAAATACGGCTCTCCAGCAACAACCTGTGACAGAAAGTGCAGATGAGGCTTCAAGCAGGGCTGTGGCTGCAGAAAAAAATGCTTCTGTCACGCACACGACTGCGGTGCCGGAGTCAAAGAATGAGAAAAAAGCGTCTGCAATAGCTGCTTCTTCAGATATAAAAACCTCATCTACAGCAAAAAACAAAGGCGAAACATACAAAACGGACGTGATGGATGAGACCTCCAGCCCGCAACCTGCAATCAGCATCCCCAATGTTATCACCCCGAACGGGGACAATGTCAATGACTATCTGGAAATTACAGGTTTGGAACAACTTACGGAGACCCGTCTGGTCATTTACAACCGTGGCGGGAAGGTGGTGTATGAAAAACGGGCGTATGACAATTCGTGGCAGGCTGAAAATCTACCTGAAGGGGTCTACTATTACTGGTTTTCCTTTGAATACGAAGGGAAAAGCCTCATGCGCCAAGGCAGCATCCACGTGATACGGTGATTGCGGACAGTTTTACATGTTATCCAAATGGGAACACACTGCCTCCTTGCTGTTTTCCCTTAACATGACACAGATTTTGGGACGGTCTTATTATAGATTAAGCAGATTTGAATCGTCTTAATCTTTATTTTGGGGTTAACATATTTATAATATGTTATTTACATTTATATTTTAAATTAAGGGAATTTCTAAAAATGTTTCTCTTTTCACGATAATTTGTTGGCTTAAGGTCTTCATATCCCTTTTTTGACTATCTTTGCAGGTTGTAAAGTCAGGAAAGGGGCCCGCCGCTTTCCTTTTTGTAAAATATTGAGAATGTTAAAAAACAGCAGCAACAGATTATTTGTTTGGATAGGGTTGTGCCTCCTTTTTTGTATGCAGCGGCCGCTCCTTGCACAGGAAATGGTGCCGGAACGGGAACAGATGCATCTGCAGGGCAAGGTGAAGAGTTTGGAGGAGCGGGAGTACAGCGCATATGAAAAGACAAAGCCTGACGGCACGCGGGAATTCTTCAAAGATGAGGAGACTGGCATTGTAAGTCACCAGTGGACCGCCTTCACCCGCAGGGGAAACGTCTCTGAGGAAAGAATTTACGACGAGTCCGGCCGTGTGGCGGCCAAAACCGTTTACAAATACAGCGAAACGGGGGACTTGATGGAATTGCACGAGTACAATGAAAAGGGCAAAAAGTGCGGCAAAACGCTGTTCACCTACACCAGCCACCGGAAGTATGCCACCCAAACTGTCTTTTTGTCGGATGGCAGCGTTGAGGTGGCCACCTATTATTATGACCCAAAATTTCCCAAACTGGACCTGTTGGACTCGGTGGTGTGGAAAACCCCTACGGAAACCCGCGTGGAAATCTGTTTGTACTGCAAACACCAGTCTGTGGGCGGCTGTGCCACCCCTCCGGGCAAGCCTTTGGCCTCCCAACTTGGTCCGTTGCTGGAAAAAATATGGCTTGTCAACGGGGAAATGAAAAAAAAGGTGGTTTATAATAATGACAACGAGGGGAAATTTTTGTCAGAATATTATGAAGAGATTGGGAAGGACAAAGAGGAGAGATACAGCCTTTCCTATACCTATGATGCTCAAAACCGGATGACTTCCGTTAAAAGATATGATGAGACGAAGGAATGGGACGACAATTCAAGTCTGGTGAAGCCTTTTGAGTACAAAATTATTTGGGAATATGACGATTACGGAAACGTGACATCGGAAAAATGGTATAATTGCCGAAATGAGCTGACCAACGCCACCTATTATGTGTATAGCTATGACGACCAGCACAATTGGGTCAAACAGATGGTTTTTGACGAGGAACAACATGTTAATACGATTGTTGAGAGGGAGATTGCTTATTACTGAAGAGTTTAAATTAAACAATGACAAATGTCGTGCAAGCTGAGTGCCATCAAGTTTACTTGAATGGCCGAAGCGCAGCCGACATTCACGGAACGAAGTGACGTAACTATGACGATGACAATGACTATGACTGTTGACCATGACTATTAACTATTAATTCTTTAACTCCTTAAACTCTTAAACCCTTATAGACTATGAAAAAAACACTAAACAAACCAAAATATAACGACTTATAATATAGTATTTTTATGGAAATAATCATGCACCAGGTTGGAAAGGGAAAGGATGACAAGACGGTTCGGATGCAGGACAAGGAGATGGCCGAGCATTACACCAGTTACCGTATTTTGCTGATTGGGAGCGGCGGGCGCGAGCATGCCATGGCCGCAAGCATCGCACGGAGTCCCCGTTGCGCCAAGCTGTTTGTGGCGCCCGGCAATGCTGGAACGGCTGAATGTGGGGAAAATGTGGCGTTGGCTACGGATGATTTCAATGCGGTCAGACAATTTGTGTTGGAAAACCATATAAATATGGTGGTGGTGGGGCCGGAAGCCCCCTTGGTGGCCGGACTTGCCGACAATTTTGCCAAAGATCCGCTTCTGAAGCAGATTGCCTTTATCGGACCTTCGCAACGCGGAGCCATGCTGGAAGGCAGCAAGGATGCGGCCAAAGCCTTCATGATGCGGCACAATGTCCCCACGGCGGCCTATCGCACCTTCACCCGTGAAAACATCGGGGAGGCCTTTACCTTTTTGGAGAGCCTGCAGCCGCCCTATGTGCTGAAGGCGGACGGCCTTGCGGCAGGCAAGGGGGTGCTGATTCTTCCCGATTTGGAAACGGCCCGGCAATCCCTGCGGGAGATGCTGGAGGATGCCAAGTTCGGGGCGGCTTCCGCCAAAGTGGTGATTGAGGAGTTCCTCTGTGGCATTGAGCTTTCCGTGTTTGTGCTGACTGACGGCGAACATTACCTGATACTGCCCTCCGCCAAGGATTACAAGCGGATAGGCGAAGGCGACACCGGCCTGAACACCGGCGGCATGGGCTCCATCTCCCCGGTTCCGTTTGCCAATGAGGATTTTATGAGTAAAGTTGAGGAGCGGATTGTGCGTCCGACCGTGGAGGGAATCCACGCCGAAGGCATAGACTACAAGGGCTTTATATTTGTAGGGCTGATGAACCGTGGAGGTGATCCCTATGTGATTGAGTATAATGTGCGGATGGGCGACCCTGAGACGGAGTCGGTGTTTCCGCGCATCCAGTCCGATATGGTGGAACTGTTTGAGCAAGCCTGGAAAGGCACGTTGGACAAGGCGGTGCTGAAGGTGAACCCGCAAACGGCGGCCTGTGTAATGATGGTTGCTGGCGGTTACCCTGAAAAATATGAAAAAGGCAAGGAAATCAGTGGATTGGATAAGGTTGAAGGGAGTCTGGTGTTTCATGCCGGAACCAAGCGTGACGAGCGGGGCTGCCTGCGAAGCAACGGCGGGCGCGTGCTCTGTGTCACCTCATTTGCCGACAACCTGCAGGAGGCTCTGGACAAAAGCTATGCCTCCGTCCGGAAAATCAACTGGGAGGACTGCTATTATCGCAGGGACATAGGTCAGGATTTGCTGGGATATTAACGCTTCTCCCCATCATTCCTCCGCAACTGCCTGCAGACGAATGGCAGCATTTTCGTCAATATAAACGATATAGGCATGGCAAATGGCTTTGGTGTCAAACTGCCGCAACAATTGCATATATCTTCTCACCTGCCCGATATGGGAGGGTTGCGGTTTTCCGCTTTTGTAGTCGAAAAGGGTGTAACCGTCGGGATGCTGCAACAGCCGGTCTGGACGGTGTACGGTGCCGTCGGAGGAACCAATCTCAATTTCAGTACGCACCTGACTTCCTTCCTGACCGAAAAACAGGTCGGGATCCATCTGTCTCACATTTTCAAGCAATTTGAGCAGAAAGTTTTTTTCCTTTTCATCAAGCGTTTCAGTTTTTTTGATGAGAGATTGGACCCAAGGAATATCTGAAGGACAATACAACATGGAAAGATATTGGTGGATGAGACTGCCACGGAGGGTCTCGGCGATTTCCGAATTGGTGTTCATGGCAAGGGCCGGCAGCTTTTTCCGCCTACATTCGCCCTTCAGGAGACTGTTTTTTTCCTTCCCCTCCTTTTCTTTCAGTTCCTTATCTTGGAAAACAGCATTTTTCGGATAGATATAACGAATGGCATCACCATCGGTTTTTCCTTCTATACCCTCCTGCTCAGTGAAGAAAACTGTCAGAGGAAGTGGCTTTTTTGAATCTTGCCGGGCAATCAGGTAGAGACGGTCCTTGGCACGTGTGAAAGCTACATATTCCATATTGAGCGTGTCCAACTGGGTCATATCCGCCTCTTCGGTAAGCAAATCCGCATAGTCGGTGTAGGAAAGTTCCGCATTAATATCCATCAGGGCAGTGCGCAATTTTTTTTCACCTGCAACGACCGGTTCTTTCAAATCCACCCACTGTTGCCTTTTGGTATAGCCTTGCGGCCTGTTCTTAATGGGATAAATGACAATTGGGAACTCCAGTCCCTTTGATTTGTGGATGGTCATGATATGCACGGCATCAATGCCTTCTGGATTTGATAGGGAAAGTTTTCCCTGCTGTTCCTCCCAATAACTGAAAAAATCATCCTCCTTCAGGAGAGGATTTTCATGGTAGGCCCACACCACTTCGCCAAAAGCGGCCACAAAGGGGTTACCGGAGAGCATGTCCGAAAAAGTGGCACATAGAGCAAGATATAATTCATACAGGTTCAAGTATTTCAATGCTTTTACATTTAAAGTGTACCCCCATCTGGACAAATGTTTTTCAAAAGCCTCACTTTCATGGACAGCGGCAAGCAACCGCTCCGGATGCGCCTCCCCTTTGTGTTGGGCAATCATGTACAGCATCATAGCTTTGGCAATCACATGATCCGGCTGGCGGATACAGGTGATGCAGTGGAGCAGAAACTGCACTTCACGAGACTGTCCCAACAGAAGGGATTCTGAAGAAATGACCGGAATCCGATTTTCCATCAGAAAACGGGCGATGTTGGAGGCCAAGTCGTTGCTACGGGTCAGAACAGCCATATCCTTGTAGGCATAGTGTGCATCTCCGGCCTCCCGGATAGCTTTCAGGCATTGGGTCTGCATGAACGAAGTGTAGTCTGTGCCGGAAGTTTTTTCCAACAGGGTCAAACATACACCTCCACCGCCCTGTGCGGATTCAGGCAGGGATTGTGAAAAGGAAGCGAATGCTTTCTGGATATAGGGATTATCCTCATACTGCCGCTTGCAGGCGGCGAACCATGCATTGTTGAAAGAGACCACCTCTTTTTTGGAACGGTAATTTTTATCCAAAAGACAGCGTTGGAAACCGTATTTCAGCAATATTTCCTTAGCAGTCACCCCCTCTGTATCCAAATCGGCAAGATGGGTGAATTGACGCACATCCCCATCACGAAAACGGTATATGGCCTGTTTGGCATCCCCAAAAAGATAGGCTTTGCCGCACTCCCCCTCCTCTTCCTTGGAAAGCCCCTCATTTATCAGTGGAAGCATGTTTTCCCATTGCAGACGCGAAGTGTCCTGGAATTCATCGATGAAAAAATAGCGGTATTTTTCGCCCAGACGCTCATAAATAAAAGGGACATCCTCCGAGGAAACCACTTGAGCGATAAGCCGGTTGCTCTCACCTATCATCATCTGGCGCTCATCGTTTTTTATCTCTTCCGATATCTTCTGCAATTCATTCAATAATGCAAAAGGATAGATGTTTTTCAGCAAATTGAGATACAGAAAATGGTTTTTCCCTTTTGACTCTGCGGCTTTCCGTATATCGTCATAGGCGGCTTTCAGGGCTGGAGCCGCTTTTTCGATGGCGGCCCGGACTACGGCGGAACATTTGGAAGAGCACCATTTGTCCTGCTCAACCGCCGCAACCACATAACTGTTGACCTGGACGGCTTTCCGCATTCCCTCCCTGCTCACCTGCTGCAGCCAGTTGCCGAAACCGCTTTTTCCATGTGCGAAATCGCCCATAAGATCCACATCCGCCGGGATTTCCCGCAGGGCGGCCTCAGCTTTTTGCCGGATTACACTTTCCGTTTCCTCCGTCAAATGCCGCAAATGCTTTATCAGTATAGCGAAATCATCCAGACTTAGGTTCCTGATTTTTTCCAAATGGCTGAAAGCGGCGTCACTGTAAAGTTGTACAGCCATTTTTGCCAAGGCCTTCTCCACTTTCCAATGCCGGCCGTCGGCCAGACGCTGCCGCAAAAATTGCAGCACAAATTGTGTCAGCCCCTTTTCATAGCCCAATCGGGAGAGCATGACATCCGCCAATTGTTGCGTGAATGAGGCTGTGTCCAACGAAAGCCGATAGTTTGCGGGAACCTCCAGCTCAAAGGCAAAGGTATTGATAATCTGCTGGTAGAATTTGTCAATGGTCAGAATGGAGAACTGGCTGTAATTCTCAAGAATACATTTTAATATTTTGCCGGCGTGATTGGTGACATCCGCTTCGGAAAGCGGCTCCTCCAAATTAAGGTCACGCAGCAGCACACTCTTTTCTTCGGAGGGTTCCCCTGCAAAAACCTGCAGGTAATGCAAAATCCTCTCCTTCATTTCACCTACCGCCTTGTTGGTAAAGGTAATGGCTAAGATTTTTCCGAAGGCGAACCGGTCTTTTTTATATTGTTCAATGCAAATGCGGATGTAGCGTAATGCCAAATTGTAGGTTTTTCCGCTTCCAGCGGCAGCCCTATAGACAAAAAAGGAAGGTTTTTTAGCGTGAGTGGCAGACATTTTCAATCAGGTGTAATGGATGGAAAAAAGAAAAGAAACATTCCAAAGAATGTTTCTTTTTTATTGGTTTTGTGGAGCATATGAGATTCGAACTCATCACCTCTTGACTGCCAGTCAAACGCTCTAGCCAAATGAGCTAATGCCCCATCATTTGAGATTGCAAAAGTAGCCATTTTTCGGATACCTTTTTTAATTATTCAAAAATTTTTTTCAAATTTTTTCCGTCAAAGTTGCCGGAACTCATCATTAACAGGTTTTTATGCTTCCACGAGAGGCTTTTCAAATAGTCGAAAAGCAGCCCGGAATCGCTGAAAACCTTCAGGTCGGGGCGCCGGAACGCACTGATGATTGTAGTTTCGTGCAGAGGCGGAAGCCTTTTCAGCGCCAGGGCGTGCGGATTGAAGTAGACAATGGCTTCATCGGCCTCATCCATGCAATGGGCGTACTGCTGCAGGAATGATTCGGTGAGGCTGCTGAAGGTGTGAAGCTCCATGCAGGCCACCAGCTGGTTTTCCCTGTCCTTTTCGCGCAAGGCGGCAATGGTGGCTTTCAGTTTGGAGGGGGAATGTGCAAAATCCTTGTACAGGGCCTTCTCATCATCTTCATACAGGCATTCAAGCCGGTTGGAGGCACCTTTGAAAGTGCAGATGGCGTTATGGAACTCCTCATCGCCCACGCCCAGGCAGAGGCAGGCGTGTCGGGCGGCCTGGATGTTCAGCAGGTTGTGCTGTCCGAACACCAGCAAAGGATATTCCTTGCCATTGTGTATCAATATATATCGCTTGTTCTCAATGCGGTATTCCGGAAGATGGTAGCCAAATTTCCGCTTTTCCCCGGCATCGGCGGCCACGCGGCAGCAGTTTTCATCCTCCCCACAATAAATTAAGGTTCCGTCTTGCGGAATGAGCTTTGCGAAAATTCTGAACTGCTCCACATAATTGTCAAATGTGGGGAACACATTGGCGTGGTCCCAGGCAATGCCGCTGATGATGCCGATGTGCGGCTGGTAAACATGGAATTTTGGCCTTCTGTCCAAAGGCGAGGTGAGGTATTCGTCCCCTTCAATCACCATGCAGGGCGCATTGTCGCTGAGTCGTGTCATCACCTCAAACCCTTCCAGCTGCGCCCCAATCATGTAGTCGCAGTCTTTTCCGCAGGCATGCAGGACATGCAGTATCATGGAGGTGATGGTGGTTTTGCCATGGCTGCCGCCCACCACCACGCGGATTTTATCCTTGGCCTGTTCGTACAAAAATTCGGGATAGGAATATATTCTGAGTCCCAAACGTTTTGCCTCTAACAGCTCCGGATTGTCAGCCCGAGCATGCATGCCGACAATCACCGCATCCAGCTCTTTCCGGATGCAGGCCGGATTCCAGCCTTCGTGGTCGGGAAAAATCCCATACTTTTTCAGGTGGGAGGCTGCCGGATCAAATATCTCGTCGTCCGAGCCGGTGACTTCATACCCCTTTAGTTTCAATGAGATGGCCAAATTGTGCATGGCGCTTCCTCCGATGGCGATAAAATGTACTTTCATGTTCGACCGAATTCAGAATTTCGTATGGTTTTGGTTTTTCTATTTTTTGCAAATGTACTTGAAATTCCAATACGGAATGCCTTCTGACGGAAAAAAATCATGTCCGGAAAAAATTTTTCTTCATTTGGGAGGAAATCGTATTGTTTTTTCATCTACATTTGTATTTTGTCGCATTCTGAACATGTCGGGTGAAATAATTGGAGCCGACGATTGGTCGGACAGGCGGCATGAATTTGGAAACAACAGGGATATATGGGCGGAAATAATAAGTCGGACAATACATTTTGGGGACATCTGGAGGTGTTCAGATGGGTGCTGGTCCGTGCCCTGATTGTCCTCGCAGTGTTGGCGGTTGGAGCATTCTGTCTGAAGGATTTTGTTTTCAACCGCATCGTTTTGGCTCCCTGTGAAAGTGATTTTGTGACCTTCAGGCTGATGTGCAGACTGGCGGATGCGTTGCAGATGCCGTCCCTTTGTCCGCAGATGCCGTCCATTGAAATGATAAACATACAGTTGGCCTCCCAATTGTTCGTGCATATCAGTGTCTCTTTCGCGCTGGCCCTGCTGGTGGCGTTCCCCTACCTGATGACGGAGCTCTGGCTGTTTGTGTCACCTGCGTTGTATAAGCGTGAGCGAAAAATTGCTGTAAAGGGGATCATTGCATTCTTTTTCCAGTTTTTTCTGGGTGTCCTGTTAGCCTATTTCCTCATTTTCCCGTTGACATTGAATTTTTTGGGAAACTATCAGGTGAGCGAAAGGGTGGTGAACCAAATTTCCCTCAACTCCTATATCTCCACCCTGACAGGGCTGGTGTTCATGCTTGGGTTGGTGTTTGAAATGCCGATTGTTGCCTGTTTTTTTGCCAAAATAGGGGTGCTGACCGCCGAAATGTTCACGCGGTTCCGCAAATATTCCGTGGTGGTTGTGCTGGTGCTGGCGGCCATTATCACACCGAGCACGGACATTTTCACCATGCTGTTGGTCGCGCTGCCCCTGCAGCTGCTGTATGAGTTCAGCCGGATTGTGGTGAAAAGGGTCCGCAAAGAGGTCTGAACAATTTCCAACATTAGGGGACTTCTAAAAATTCCACGCTTTATAGCATATGAAGGATTCCAAGGAAAAATGTTTGTGAAAGCCACCTCTAATTTGATTCCTAACGTTGCTGCAACTTTTTTGTTTCTCTGCACGGGAATCGTGTTTGGAAAATATATACATTTGCGTTGAGATTTTGTAAAAGGATGCTGTGTATTAAAATATTGTTGTTCAATGAGTTGTATTGACATTTTATTGATAGTGATGAATTTCTTGGGCGCATTGGTGCTTTTCCTTTATGGAATGAAGCTGATGAGCGGAGGCTTGCAGAAATTTGCAGGCCGGGGCATGCGTCACATTATGGGTAAAATAACCAATAACCCGTTGAGCGGTATTTTTGTAGGTGCCTTACTTACGGTTGTGGTGCAGTCCTCATCAGCATCCACGGTGATGGTGGTCAGTTTTGTGAATGCGGGTATGATGTCGTTGGGCGGCGCCATTGCTGTAATTATGGGTGCAAATATTGGAAGCACCCTGATAACGTGGATACTTAACCTGTTCGCTTTGGGCGAATCCGGGGGCGGTTTCAGCCTGCCTTTTTTTGCATTGGCCGTGGCCATTTTCTTTTTGTTTGCCAAAAAGGACAAATTGAAATCCATCGGCGAATTCATCATCGGCTTTGCCCTGCTGCTGGTTTCCATGGATTTTTTGCAGGCGGCCATGCCCAATCTGGAGGAATATCCTAACTTTTTGGAGGCGATGGGCCGAATTTCCGGTTACGGGTTCTGGTCTGTATTGCTGTTCACTTTAATAGGAACGCTGTTAACTTGTATTGTACAGGCATCGGCGGCCATGATGGCCATTGCGCTGGCCATGTGTTACAAGGGGTGGATTGGTTTTGAGGTGGCCATGGCCTTGGTCATGGGTTTGAACATAGGAACCACCATCACCGCCAATATTGCGGCCACAGTTGCCAATGCTTCCGGAAAAAAAGCGGCGCGAGCCCATTTTGTGTTCAATCTGATAGGTGCTGTGCTGGTGTTGATAGCGTTCCGTCCCGTGATGAATTTGGTGGATTGGGTCACTACAGGGGTGATGGGAGTCAGCCCCTACACCACTCCCGACCAGGCTCTCTACAATCCTAAGGTCCTGCCTTGGTCCTTGTGCTTTTTCCATACCTTTTTCAATGTGGCGAACACCTGTATTTTGGTTTGGTTCATACCGCAGATGATCCGTATAGTGGACTGGATGGTGAAACCTGTTGCGGAAGATGCTGAGGATGAGTTCCGTTTGACCTACATCGGCGGCACATGGATGAATACGGCGGAATTGAATATCCAGTCAGCCAAACAGGAGATTGAAATTTTTTCCAAAAGGGTGCTGAAAATGTATTCATTCCTACCATCGTTAAGGTTGGCCAAAAACGACGATGAGTTCGGAAAAGTGTTTGACAGGATAAAGAAGTACGAGGGCATCACTGACCGTATGGAGGTGGAAATTGCCAAGTTCCTGACCAAAATTTCCGAGGGGGATTTGTCGGAACAGGGTTCGCAGCGCATCAGTTCCATGCTGAGAATCATTGACAATTTGGAGAGTATAGGGGATGCAATCTACCAGATTGCGGCGTTGCGCAAGGACAAGTTGGAGGCGGCGGTGCATTTTGACCAGCACCAAAATGACAATCTGGAGCAAATGACTGTTTTGGTGCAAAATGCTTTGGATATTATGAATGCCAACCTGCAATGCAGCTACAGTGCCATTGATTTGCCTTCGGCCTATGCTGCGGAGGATGCCATTAACGCCTACCGTGACAAGCTGCGTGCGGAACATCTGGAAGCCATCAAACACAACACCTATAATTACACCATTGGCACAGCCTATAGCGGCCTGTATGCCCTGTATGAGAAGCTGGGAGATTATGTGATCAACGTTTCGGAAGCCATTGATGTGGAGAACAGCAAGAAGGTGACGGAAGCGCAGGGCGCGGGGGCGTAAGGCCTTCTGCGAATCCTGTGCAGCCTTAATTTCTCAGGCACCCGATGGGAACCACATACACGCCATCCTTGCGACGGTAGGCATAAGCCCCTGTACCGGTCAGCACCATCATAAAT
>CAJOQK010000003.1 GCA_905236885.1 uncultured Bacteroidales bacterium | reverse complement strand
CCGTGGTGATACTCGTGGAGGTGAGTCTGATACTCGTGGAAGTGAGGCTGCCGGCGTCGGAACTGACGGTGCGACGTGCGATGCGGCCATCTGCAGCCACGAAGTTTTTGACAAAAATTGACAAAAAGGGCGATGGGAAAATATATATTGAGGCGTTTGGGCTACGGTGTGCTGGTGGTGTGGGGCGTTTTCACCCTCATTTTCTGCCTGTTTTCACTTTTGCCGGGCGATTCGGCGGTGATGACCATGGGACAGCGCAGCGACCTCGGCTCCGTGGAGGCGGTGCGCAAGGAGCTGGGACTGGATTTGCCGGCCCGCACCCGCTATCTGGTCAATGCCAACGACGCTTTGCCGCTTGCCTTCCATTCCGAAAATCCTGAAAGCCCCTTTTACCTTGATGAGGCGAAATATAATGCGAAACCGCTGTTCCATGTCGGAAAGTCCACGGTCTGCGTCTGGAAAACGCCCTATTTGGGCCGTTCCTACCAAACCAAGCGTCCGGTGCTGGAAATGCTGAATGAAGCCTTCCCCAAGACGGCACTGTTGGCGGTGGTCTCCATCATCATTGCCATCATCATCGGGGTGTTCGTTGGAATATTGTGTGCAGTGTGGAAAGACACCTTTTTTGACCGGGCGGCCATTGTAGGCTCTGTGCTGGGCATGTCGGTGCCCTCCTTTTTTGCAGCCATACTCTTCGCATGGGTGTTCGCCTTCCTGCTTGCGGATGTCACTGGCTTGAACATGTTTGGCAACCTTTACGCGGTCAGTGATTTCGGCGACGGGGAGTATCTGGAGCTCAAAAACCTGATTCTTCCAGCCATAACCTTGGGAATAAGGCCTTTGGCCTCTGTGGTGCAGCTCACCCGCAATTCGGTGCTGGAGGTGATGTCCCAAAACTATGTGCAGACAGCCTTTGCCAAGGGGTTGAAATATCCTGCGGTCATACGCAGGCATGTGGTTAAAAATGCGTTGAATCCTGTAGTGACTGTGGTTTCCGGCTGGTTGGCCGGAATGATGGCCGGTACTGTATTTGTGGAGTATATATTTGATTATAAAGGAGTTGGTGTGATGATTGTGAACGGTTTGGAAAAATATGATTTTCCTGTGGTGATGGGCAGTCTGCTGTACATTTCCATCATTCTGGTGCTGATCAACATCCTCGTGGACATTCTCTACGCCTGTCTGGACCCGAAAGTGAGGCTGCGTTGAGAAGATAATTCCGTAAATTTGGACTATAATATTTCCACAAATATTCAGGCCAACGATTAAAGAAAAATGACAAAATAGACAAAACAGACAGAAATGGATAACATGTTTGAAGAGAATAGCAGAACCCCGTTGGAGAGTGTCGGTGAGTTCGGGCTGATTGAACGTTTGACCCAAAACATCAAATTGAAGAACAAAAGCTCGCGGTATGGCGTGGGCGACGATGCCGCCATTATTGATGCGGGAAACCGGTTGCAGTTGGTTTCCAAGGACTTGCTGATAGAGGGTGTGCATTTTGACCTGACATACGCCCCATTGAAGCATGTGGGCTACAAGGCCATCGCCTCCAACCTCTCCGACATCGCCGCCATGAACGGGAAACCGGAGCAGGTGCTGGTGGGTTTGGCCGTTTCCAGCCGCTTTACGGTGGAGGCCATCGAAGAGCTTTATGCCGGCATGTACCTCTGTTGTGACCGCTATGGCGTGGATCTGGTGGGAGGTGACACCACCTCGTCGGTGAGCGGCATGTGCATCAGCGTGACGGTGTTGGGCTATGGTGATGAAAAGGAAATTGTCAAAAGGAACACGGCCCATGCCAACGATTTGGTGTGTGTCTCCGGCGATTTGGGCGCCGCCTACATGGGACTTCTCATTTTGGAAAGGGAGAAGCAGGTCTTTTTGAAGGATCCGAACATGCAGCCCGATTTTGTAGGGTACGACTATATTCTGGAGCGCCAGCTAAAGCCGGAGCCCCGTTTGGACATTGTGAAACTGCTGAAAGAGAAGGGCGTGGTGCCTACTGCCATGATGGACATCTCCGACGGTCTTGCCTCTGAAATCATCCATATCAGCAAAGGTTCCCGTTTGGGATGCAGCCTGTATGAGGAAAAACTTCCGATTGACACACAAACCTATGAAACCGCCATGGAGCTTGGACTGGTGCCAACCACGGTGGCTTTGAACGGCGGGGAGGACTATGAGCTGCTCTTTACAATCCGTCAGGCCGATTATGAGAAGATCAAGGATTTGAAGGAGGTGCATGTGGTGGGCTACATGACAGAGGATGAGGGTGATTACGCGCTGATCACCAATGACCGGAAAAAACTGGCGCTGCATGCGCAGGGATGGGATGCCTACCGGAAGCGGAACACTGAAAAAATGAATGGCGCTCCGGCTGAAACCGAAAATGTCACTCCTTCAAAGAAAAGTGGAGGTAAAACCGCAGGAAAAGGAAAATAAATCGTGGTTTCAGACAAAAAAACGAAGTGACGGACATGACCAAAGGGTGTATGGCACGGGAACAGGCCGACAATAGGGATTTACAGCTGCAGAAAACCGTCAGGGTGGCATTCAAGACCTTGGGCTGCAAGCTGAATTTCAGTGAGACGGCCACCTTGGAACGCCGCCTGGCTGAGCAGGGATACAATATTGTGCCCTTTGAGTCCGATGCGGAGGTCTACGTTGTCAACACCTGTGCTGTGACTGAGCAGGCTGGCCGCAAATGCCGCTATTATGTGCATCATGTGCGGCAGGCGCATCCCTCTGCGAAAGTGGTGCTGATGGGCTGTCTCTCCCAATTGAAGGCCGAAGCCCTGCAAAAGGAGCTGCAGGTGGAGATGGTTTTGGGCAGCAACAGCAAGTTCGAGCTGCCGCAGCGTTTGGCCGGATTGTTGGAAGCTGAACCATATCTGTTTGAAAATGAAAAACAAACCTGTTTCTATGGAGCCTATTCGCTACAGGAGGAGCGGACCCGTTCCTTTTTGAAGGTGCAGGACGGCTGCGACTATTACTGCACCTATTGCACCATACCGTTTGCACGCGGCCATTTCCGCAGCGGGGAGCTGGCCGGATTGGTGCAGGACGCCACGGACATTGTACGTCACGGCATCAGGGAGATTGTGCTCTCCGGTGTGAATATAGGAGCCTACCGCACGGCAAAGGGGGAGGGCTTTTTTGATCTGTTACAGGCACTTTCCTCCGTTGAGGGGCTGGAGCGG
>CAJOQK010000002.1 GCA_905236885.1 uncultured Bacteroidales bacterium | reverse complement strand
TGTAGTTGGATGTTTTTCTGACGCTAATTTTTGTCATCACCCACAACAAACCGCATTTTCCTGCGTTATCTGACACGGATTAAAACAAAACGTGATATGAAACAGACACCAATCCTACTGCTTTCACTGCTGCTTTCAGTGTTCGCCGTTCCGGCGCAGCAGCAACAACAGCGCGACAGCATGAGATTGCGTGACCGATTGGACAACAGTACTTTGCCGATAAACGAATTTAAGAACGGCGACCTTATTTTCCTGAATGGTGGAAACGATAATATGGATAATGCCATCCGCGAAAGCACCGGCAACTACACCCACGTAGCCATTGTTGAACGGGATAGTGCTGATCGTTTGTGGATTATTGAGGCTTCGACCGCTTACGGTGTGAGACGTATTCTTTATGATGAATGGGACTGGCATTGGGTTGGTTTATATGTCTATCGTCTCAACGTTCCATTCGATGCCGCTGCGGTCATCGCCCGGGCCAAAAGCTTCATCGGGCAGCATTACGACAACACCTTCCTGCCCGACAACGGCGAACTCTACTGCTCCGAACTGGTTTATGAGGCCTATCTGGACAGCAACGGCAACCACCTGTTCGAATCCAAGCCGATGAACTTCCGCGACCAGCGCGGCCGCATGCCCAAATACTGGAAAAAGCACTTCCGCCGCCTCGGCATCCCCGTTCCCGAAGGTGTTCCCGGCACCAACCCCACCGACCTCTCCAAATCACCGTTGCTGGAGAGGGTGAGGTGAAAATTACCTATACGCAGAAATACCTGGGTTGTAGGGACGATGTACACATCGTCCCTACGGCCACGTCCACGTTCGTTCCTACGTTCACGGCAATGATCACGGCAATGATCACGGCAATATTCTGGAATTATTGTGTGTACACAATAAAAATCTATCATTGGCGTTATTTGATTCGTACGAATTATAACAGCGTAAAATGAACAGAATTTTAACCTGCATGGCTGCCAGTCTGTTGTTACTGATGGCGGGCTGTGCGCAAAAACAAGAGAAACGTTTTCCGCCTGTGGCCAAGCCGGAGGATCTTGAGGCGGAAATAGAGGGGATGCTGAAATAGCGTAACTAATTTTTAATATGGATTCAATGATGAAAAAGACAATGGTTTTATGCGCGGTGATGCTAATTTCTATGCTCGCATGGGCGCAAACAGACATACGAAAATCCGAATATGTAAGTAATGAGAATTGGGAAATCATTAACAGCAATCCGGAATATGCCAGAGCCATCATAGCGGTGCAGGACAGCTTGATGGCAGGATTGGAAATTTCAGCGCAGCATCTTCAGAATCTCATGCCACGGACATACAATGAGTTCCGGATTTTTTTTGCAATGGAGGATTATGCCTACGTCAAAAATGACAGTGGTTTTTTTGAATCTGAAAAAGCCATTTATTATGTTGCAGGAAACTATGCAAAAGCCGATACGCTTGATATGATGGGATGCTATTTGAAAATGTTTGAATGGAGTGACGGATGGGTGGGAGAACTATTGGACACAGAAGCTGTGGAAATTGAGCGGCGTAATCCGGAGAAGTTCAAACGGATAGCTTCTACAGCAGGGTGGTATGAAAAATGGAAAGCATACCGGGATGCATATATAGAATGGGAATCCCAACAGAAAAACAAAAACGATTAGCTTGCTGCAGGGCAGGAAGTTTTTGAGAGATTATAAAAACAAAAGAACATGCAAAAGTTGTTTATCCATTCTAAATAGAGCGTTATTTAGAAGTCCCCTATGATTTTTCCGCTCCAAAGTCTTTTCAAAAAATCAGTGGCAGGCCATATCTCAACACCGTTGAACAATCTTGGCCGTTCCTCCAGCGACACCACATAAAGCCTGCATTTGGGGTGCTCCTCCTGAAATGCCTTCAATCCTTTCAGATGAGCGGATACTATCCTGTTGGAGGCTTTTATTTCGATGGCGGCCTCCGCATCTCCGACAATTGCGTCCACTTCATATGCATTGTTCAGTGTATGCCAGAATGACAGCTTTTTATCCGATTCCGAATAATCAAGATAAGCCACCAGCTCCTGAATGATAAGATGTTCGAACGCGTGACCGTATTCTACGGTGCCACGTTGGAGCTTCCCACGATGAAGCAAGTGGTTAGTGATACCGACATCAAAATAATAGAATTTTGGCGCCACCTGCACTTTGCGTTTCATCACTTTGCTATACGCCGGCAAAAACATTCCTATTAGAGTCTCTTCCAGTACGGAAAAATATTCTTTGACAGTTTTTGACGAAACACCGCAGTCACTTGCTATTTTGGAGAAATTAATCATTTCCGAATCGGATAATGCCGCCACTTCCATGAACCGGGTAAAGGAGTCCAGATTCCGGACCAGTGCCTCCGCAATGATTTCCTGCTGTAAATAATCACCGACATATGCCTGCAAACGCTTTTGGGGCTGCCCAATCAGATAATGGCGCGGCAACATGCCGTAATTTACCGCCCTGTCCACATCAAAATCCGGAATTTCGGCACTCACCAACGGATGAAGCGTTTTGCGGATTGCTCTTCCGCCAAGCAGATTCGCCCCTGTCCGCCTTAATTTTCTGGCACTGGAACCGCAAAGAATGAAGCGGAGATTCCTGTTGGTCATCAGCCAATGCACCTCGTCAAGCAGGGAGGGGATTTTTTGCACTTCGTCAATAATGACCATCGAACCCTCCTCCAGCATCATGCACTCATTCCTGAACATGGACGGTTGGAGTTTGTATTGTGCATACACGTCCGATTTTAACAGGTCATAATAGGGAACATTTGGAAACAATTGCTTCAGAAGGGTGCTCTTTCCAGTTTGGCGAGGCCCCCACAAAAACAGGCTGTCGTTTTCCACGTCATTGAGTGATAATATTCTATGTAACATATTATCTGTTTTGTTTTATGAATGCAAAAGTACTAACAAATGTGATACAAATCTCCTTTTTTGAATGAAAATTTGGAGTTGTACTTCAGATTTTGCGATAAAATTTGAAGTGGCAGGTCAAAATTTCAT
>CAJOQK010000001.1 GCA_905236885.1 uncultured Bacteroidales bacterium | reverse complement strand
TCACGCGAAATTCCCTTGGCTTTCAGTTCCGAGGCGAATGGATTCTCCGCATTGAGTGTGATTACCACCGCATCCTTGGCTGAAGGGAACGGCAGGGCTCCCCTTTCCAGTTCGGGAGGGTACACTTCCCTTGAAACCATGCCTAAATCCACCACATCGGCCAAAACGTCGGTCATGCCCTTGCCTGCACCGCCAGCAGAGAGGTCAATGTGCACATCCGGATGCATTTTTTGGAACTCTTCCGCCCATTTTGCGGCCAAAGGGTAGAGTGCGAAGGCTCCGGAAATGCTTATGTTTCCTGACAAATCTCCGTTTTCAGACTTTTTTTGGCCCCTTCCGCAGGAGGATACCATAACGCTGACGGCCAGCAGAAGGGTTGTTCCCACTAATACAAATGATTTTTTTAACATAATGTACCTTTTTAAAATTTGCAAAACATTTATGCTGCAAAAGTAAAAGGCTTGTGGAAACGGAATGTCAAGATAGGGATTTAATGTGTCAGTATTTGGATTATTACTGTCACGATAAAATATAAAATATTGGAAATGTGAAAATTATTTTACCTTCTTCCTGCTTATTTTCCGGAAATGCGCAGGCGTGACACCTGTGGCTTTTTTGAAGGCGTTGTGGAACACCTGACGGTTTTTGTATCCGCACATTTCACCAATCACCTCCATTTTGTAGACGTCATTTTTCGGGTCGGCCAAAACGAGCATCGCCTCGTTGACGCGGAACTCATTCAGGAGGGTGGGGAAGTTCTTCTGCAGATGGGTGTTGATGAGTTTGGAGACCGCAGTTTTGTTGCTGTTCAGTTTGCCTGCCAAATCGCTGATGCTTAAATCGGGGTCAAGATACACCTTCTCTTTCCGGAACAGGTGTTTCAGGTTGATGAGCAACTCGGTATCCGCATAATTGTCGGGCTGGATATCCGGAAAATCCGGATTTGACGGTTGCAGGCTGTTGTATTCCTTTTGGCCGCTCCAGGTCATCTTTAATAATTTTTTGTATGCCAGACGTGCCTTTACAAACAGGATGAGGAAAATGACAGCTGCGGAAAATGAGGCCGCCAACAATATGTAAACGATTTTCGTGTCCATTCTGCAAAATTAAATGAAATCCGGATACGGTGCGGCATTGGAGGGCTGGAAAAATGTAAAAATTCGGAAAAAAGATGTCATGAAAAATTTTTTCCGAATTGCATGGACAAATGTGGACAGCAATTATTTTTCTGCTTACATGTTATTTGCGAATGATGACCCTGCTTTGACCCTAACCTGCTATTTTTGCATATCCAGAAATGATTTGTATCTGTATTAAGATGACTTGCGTTTCCAGAATTTATGACTAATTTGTATGTTCAACAATAAAATAAAAAAAGATGAGACGGATATTATTTATTTGCATGTTATGTTTGCCGCTGCTGTCGCTGGCGCAGGAAAAGGAACAGGAAAAAAAGGTGAAAGTTGGCGGTTGGGCGCAAATCCAGGCCAATGGTGACTTCAAGGAGGGTGAAATGACTGATATGGGTTTCCGAATAAGGCGGGCCCGACTGGTTCTTTCAGGAAACCTTAACCCGAAATTCAGCTATAGGTTGCAGGGCGATTTTTGCGGCAGTCCCATGCTGCTGGACGCCTGGCTGAAATGGAAGTTTTCGGATGCCATAGCGGTGCAGGTGGGACAGTTCAAATTTCCCTATACCATGGAAAGTAACATCGGTCCGATGGATTTGGAACATTCCGATTACGGTGAGGCTGTCCAAAAGCTTGCCGGATACAAGGACATTTGTGGTATTGGAAAGAATGGTCGCGACATAGGGCTGATGGTTTCTGGAAAGTTGGTTTTGCTGGATGCTAGCCAAGAGACGGGGAAAAAACATCACTTGTTCGGTTACAGCTTGGGCGTTTTCAATGGCAACGGCATCAACAATACTGATGCCGGACTAATGAAGGATCTGGTGGGGAAAATTGACCTTTATCCTTTTCCGTTCCTGCCGGATTGGTGTTTTTCCGCCTCCATGTACAAGGGCGTGTACAAGAGTGATGACCATGGGGATTATGTTCGGGACCGCTATGCCGTGGGGCTCCGCTATGACAACCGGAAACTGGTACTGCGTTCCGAATACCTTTGGGGTGTAACTTCTTTGGATGCACCGGACGAGAACCTCTATTGTCAGTCCACTGATGCCGATGGCGGATATGCCCAGGTGGGCTATTGGTTTGATTTCAAGTGTCATGATCTTCAGCAGCGATTGATGCCATATCTGCGCTATGACTGTTTTTCCAAGGCTAAAACAGGCGCGGTGGATGACAGTTACGCTTCTGCGGCCTATTCGGTCGGTGTCAGGTATGACATCACCTCCTCAGTGCATGCAAAGGCAGTCTATTCCATGACAGACACTAAAAATGGCGGTGTGGAGGAGGCTTACACCCACCGCTTTCTTCTGATGCTTTGCTATGGCTTTTAGGAATCTCTTTTTTTGGGGTAAAATATTAAAGGGCAAGTTGTTAAGGGATTTAAGAAGTTTAAGAGTTTAAAACTTTTCTTCACATCATAACATTTTCATATCTTCGCTTTTTTCTCAGCGAACGTGGCGTTAGTATTCGGATTTTGAGTAATTTTGCAGCGTCAAACGTCCGGAGCCCTGATGGGTTCGCGGGCGGGAGGCAGAAAGATGAAACAAATGTAAATTAACACTTTGATATGGCTAAAATTAATGTGCAGCAAACGGAAATATCCGTAATTAACTACAATAATCTTGATTACATCAGTTTGACTGATATGGCAACCGCTAAATCGAATGATTCGAGGGCGGCTGATGTGATAAAAAACTGGTTAAGAAATAGATATACGATTGAATTTCTTGGAGTTTGGGAAATGATACACAATCCCCAGTTTAAAGTGGTCGAATTTGACCACTTTAGAAAACAGGCCGGACTACCATCGTTTGTTCTAAGTTGTAGTGAATGGATTGAAAGCACAAATGCCATTGGAGTCATGGTCAGGAAGGGGCGTTATGGAGGAACATACGCGCATAAAGACATTGCTTTTGAGTTCGGTTCCGCCATAAGTGTGTCATTTAAATTGTATCTTATTGAAGAATTCCAACGTTTGAAGGAAAAAGAACAAAAACTGTTGGGATGGAATGTGAAAAGGGAATTGGCGAAAATCAACTACCGCATCCATACCGATGCCATCAAACATAACTTGATACCGCAGGAACTTACAAGCCTTCAAAAATCCTTTGTTTATG